>JACMLX010000167.1 GCA_014379355.1 Gemmatimonadaceae bacterium | reverse complement strand
TCGCGCCGCCCGAGGCTGCGGCCGTCGCAGTCCCACCGCCCGACCCGAGCGGCAGATCGCGCAGCAGCGTGATACGCAGTCGTGCGAGTTGCAGCGCCTTCGCTGCGGAAAGTCGGTTCGCCTGCGACTGAATCAACAGGTTCCGGATGTCGCTCAACTCGAGCTGCGTCGAGATCCCGTTCGTGTAGCGCACTTCCGCGATGCGAAGCGCCTTGTCCGCCTGCTCCTCGGTGCCGATGCTCGCCATCCAGTTCGACTCGGCCTGCTCGAGGCTCTTCAAGGCGAGTTGCACATCGAGTGACGCCGCGCGCTGGCCCTGGTGCACGCGCGCTTCGGCGTCGGCGACATTCGCACGCGCCACCAGCTTGTCGCCCGTCAACTTGCCGCTCGTCCAGATCGGCACCGAGAATCCGAGCGCGACGGTCCACGCCGGATAGAAATCCGCCAGCGTGCGCGGCACGACGCTGGAGTTGGACGGATACGCGAACCGCTGATAGTTGCTCGTGAGGTTGAGCACCGGCACCTGCGCCAGCTGCGCCTGACGGAGCGCACCTTTCTGCACCTCGAGCAGCGCCTGCGCCTGCAGGACCGCCGCGCGCGAATCCGGCGATGTATCGCGCGGATTCAGCTTCGGCAGCGTGCCCGGTGTCCCGGCGGCAGTCAAGCCAGTGCCGGCGGATGGCCGAACATCGTTGTCGAGGCGCGAGGTGGCCAGCACACGATCCATGTCCGCGTCCTGAATCGGCGTGGCCAGATTGACGGCGTCGGTGAGCGGCAGGTTGAGCAGTTGCTTCAGCTGCAGCGTGGCAATGTCACGATTCTGCTGTGCCTGGATGAGCAGCGGACGCTGTGCGTCCACGGCGACGCGCGAGCGCAGCAGATCGTACTCCGCCACCGTGCCCACCTGACGCTGCAGCGTCGTCTGCCGAAGCGTGCGTTCGGTCTGCACCAGTGAGCTCTCCGCGATCTGCAGGAACTTCTCGGCGATCACGGCATCGAAATAGGCCGACGCGATGTCGTAGCGCAGCTTCGCACGAGCCGTACGCAAGCCGTACTTGTAGACATCCTCGTTCGCCCTCGCGACCCGGTTCGCCAGCTGGAAACGACCATCGAGATAGATCGGTTGTGACGCTGCGAGGCCGAGCGTGATCGTGTTCGGTGCACCGAACAGCAGCGCGATGGGGTTCGCAACCTGGGTGGTGGTATCGGGCGGCGCGTTCGGATCAGGCGGCTGCGCGAAACGCCTCGTGATGGCGGCGAACTGGTTCTGGATCAGGTGCGAATAGTTGGCGCTCGCCGTCAGCTGCGGCAGCACCGATCCACGCGTCTGCAGGTATTGACCGCGGGCACGGGTGACTGCGTTCTGCGCAATGCGGACGTCGTCGCTCGACGGTTCGCCAAGACGAAACGCATCGTCGAGCGTGAGCGGACGAGCAGCGGGCGCGGATGCCTGCTGCGCCACGACATGCGCAGGCAGCATCGTGGCCAACAGCACCGACAACGCGGCGTGACGGGCGTATCCCGCCAGAGCCGATGATTTCACGAGAGACTCGTTGTTTGCGTGGAAGTTGCGCCGCCGACCGACGCCGGTTCGGCATGCACCGAGTCGGTGATGCCAAGCGCACGAAGAAACATCTGTACGTAGCGACGGGCCGCCCGGGTTTCCGGCACCCACAACGACGCGTCGTCATGATGCTCACGAGCCATGGCGTCACCCCACATCGCGCCGACGAGCATGGTCTGCGCCGCGGTGAGCATTTCGTCGCGATCGGGATGTTCGAGCACGTCCTGGCCCACCCATCCATCGCGCACGAGTGCCCGCACATAGCCGTGGAGATCGAGATCGGCGCAGCGAGCCGGTTCGAAGCTGCTCATCATTTCATGGAAGCGACTTTCCGCCGCACCCATCGCCTTGCGGAGCAATTCGCGCGAGCCGCGGATCTGGCTCAGGAACGTGTCGCACCAGCGGCACAACTCGCCGGCAGGATCCGAAGGCACGAGGGGCAGCGGCGGGTCCACGATCTTGAGCGCGGCCACGCGGCGAAACAGCGCCTCGTCCATGAGAGCGGCCTTCGACCCGAAGTTGCGAAAAATCGTGACCTCATTCACACCGGCGATCTCGGCCACGCGGCGCGTGGTCGCGCCCTGAAAGCCGGATTCAGCGTACGCCGTCATGGCGGCGGTAATGATTTTTTCACGGACATCGTTTGACATGTGGACCACTATACTACTTCCGGGCGATGTAAGCAAGCAGGTACTTACACGCGCTCGAGGCCGGCTTTACAGAGCCGTGATGTCAGCGCTCCAGCTGCTCACCACTGTGGCGTAATCCACTGCCATGCAACGACATAGCGCCACGGATCCGTCGATCCGTGGCGCTTGGCGTCGAGTCTGGCTAATGAATCTGCGTTGCGGGGCGTCGCTTGATCGGCGCCGTCTGCCGTCTGATCTGCAGCGCCAGTCGGAGTGCCTCCTCGATCGCATGCGACGGACCCGAGGCCCGCAGCTGGCGCTGGGCCGCACGCAGCAGGCGTGGGTCGACCAGCACGATCTGCCATTGCAACCCATGACGGGACTTGAACGGAACGCCATCAGACATGCAGCCTCCGGAGCGGGGTGGGTCGGACATGCCGACAGCATGCGTCGACCTGTCAGGTCACCGTCACGGCGTCAGCGTCGCCGTCTTCCGCTTCGCCCCGACGAAATCCCCGGCGCGCACGAGCACCATCTGCGTCGGATCGAGCAGGTGACGAAGCGCCGCATTCACATCGGCAACCGTGAGCTTCCTCACGCGATCAGCGAGCACCTGATCGTAGCCCGTGAACGTGCGATCGTAGGCGCGACGCACCGTCAGCGTGCCGACCAACTCGTCGTCATTCGCCAGTTGCTGATCCTTTGCACCGAGCCAGCCTTTCCGCGCTGCGTCGAGTTCGTCAGCCGTGATGCCATCGCGAAGCAGGCGATCGAGTTCCTCCCGGAACGCGACCTGCAATCGATCGATATTCTGCGGTGCGTAGATCGCATACGACAACATCGCGCCCGCACGACCCCACGGCGGCGCATTGAGTTGTGAGCCGACGCCATAACTCAGCCCGTCGCGCTGACGAATGCGATCCGCGAGCCGACTCTTGAGAAATCCACCGCCAAGGATCGCCGTGCCGAGCTGTGTCGCAGCGTACGTGGAATCACCGTCGTTGATGTCGAGACGCTGCACGGCGAAGAAGATTGCGTTCGCCTTGTCGGGCGTTTCGATCGAGATGAGCGCAGAATCAGACTTCACGTAGGTGTTCGGGATGCGCACCCATGGCGCTTTCGCTGTCCAGTCGCCGAACAATCGTGTTGCGAGCGCCGTGATCTCCGTCGGCTCGACGTCCCCGATGACGGAGACGTCGCCACTCTGCGCGCCATAGAACTCCGCATGGAACGCCTTCACGTCCGCGAGCGTGACGGCCTTCACCATGCCGATCGCTTCGTCCAGCGATTCCGGCACATACTCGGGGTGCCCCTTGGCGCGCGGTGCCAGCACACGCTGCATGGCGAGCACCGCCAGCGCCTGTGGATCACTGCGTCCCGATTCGAGCTGCGCCAGCTGTTCGTTGCGCGCTGTTTCCAGTTCCGTGGAATCGAACGCAGGACGCCGCAGCAGTTCTGCGACTAACTCCATCGTGGGTACGAGGTTCTCGCGCTTCACCTGGATCGAGACGGCCGCCGACACGGCCGATCCCGACGGACGCACGGTCGCCTTGAGCTTGTCGAGTGTGTCCTTCAGTGCCTGACGCGAGCGGAGTTGCGTCCCGCGATCGAGGAGCGACGAGACCATGCCGCCGGCGTTCGCGCGATTCATCAGCGCCTGCTCGGTACCCAGGCGCAGCGTGACACGCGCAAACACCACGCCACCGCGCGATTTCTTCGGCAGCATCGTGACGCGCATGCCGTTCGGCAACACCTTCCGGATCGTGCGCGCGTCGATCACCGCCGGCGTGGCGGTGAATGCTTCACCCTGCGCCACGGTCTGGGTCCCGGTGTACCCACGCACCAGTGTCTCGACCACCGGGCCCTCCGGAATCTCGGCGCGATCCGGCTTCGGCGTCGGGACGAACACACCCACGGTGCGATTGTCGGGCTTGAGATAGGCCGCCGCGACTCGCTGCACATCGGCCGGCGTGACCGCCTTCAACCGGTCGCGCGAGATGTGCAGCAGCCGCCAGTCACCGCTGGCCTGCGCTTCGGTGAGTGCGTAGCCCACCTGCTCCGAATTGTCGAGCAGCTGTTCGAAATGCTTCACCAGTTCGTTCTTCGCACGCTCCACTTCCTCGACCGTTGGCACCGTCGAGATCGCGCCGTCGATCGTCCGCAACAGCACGTCGCGCGCCGTGTCGAGACTCTGCTCCGTGCGCAATTCTGCGGATGCGAACAGCATGCCCGGCTCGCGCAGGTCGACAGTGAAGGCCGACACATCGCTCGCCAGCTTCGCTTCGACGAGCGACTTGTAGAGCCGGCCGTTCGGGCTCGCGCTGAGGAGCGTCGCAAGCACCTGCAGGGGCGGGTTGTCCGGATGCGCAAGCGAGGGGATATGGTAACCGACCATCGCCACCTGATTGTCGCCCACGCGCCGCAGCGTGACGCTGCGCTCACCGTCCTGCACCGGTTCGCGCGTGTAGGTGGCGTAGAGCAGGTTGCCGCGATCGAGAGAGCGGACGGGCCGCGGAATGCGACCGAATTTCGCATTCACCAACTGCAGTGTTTTCGCCTCATCGAACTTGCCGGCCACGACGAGCACGGCGTTGTCCGGCTGGTAGTAGCGACGGTAGAACGCCTGCAACCGTTCGATCGGCACATTCTCGATGTCGGCGCGCGCACCGATCGGGCTGTGTCCGTAGTTGTGCCAGAGGAAGGCCGTGCTCATGATCCGCTCGCGCAGGATGCTGCCAGGATCATTCTCGCCGAGCTCGAACTCGTTGCGTACGACGGTCATCTCACTCTCGAGGTCCTTCGCTGCGACGAACGAGTGCACCATGCGATCGGCTTCGAGGTCGAGCGCCCAGGTGAGGTTCGCGTCCCCGGAGGGCACGGTCTCGAAGTAATTCGTGCGATCGAGCGAGGTGGTGCCGTTCGGCCGTGCGCCGCGCTCGGTCAGCTCCTTCGGAATGTCGCGGTGTGTCGGCGTGCCCTTGAACAGCAGGTGTTCGAGCAGGTGCGCCATGCCGGTCTCGCCAGATCCCTCATGCCGCGACCCGACGAGATAGGTGATGTTGACCGTCACCGTCGGCTTGGACGCGTCGGGGAACAGCAACACACGCAGGCCGTTCCCGAGCCGGTATTCGGTGATGCCTTCCACTGTCGCACCCTTCACCGGGGCGGGCGACGTTGCGCGTGTCGCAGTCTGCGCCGCCATCGGCGCAGCAAGGACGGCCAGCAATGGCAGCAGACGAAGTCGAATCAGCATGATCAGGTGTGGTGACGGGTCGCAGGGCGGTGACGTCGCGCGCCATGCTACACGAGCCACCGGCCCAACCGTTTCACCCCCTTCTCACATTGGCCGAGCGAACTGCTTCAACCCAACGGCGCAACGGAACTGCTGGCAGGCTGGGAGTGCCAGGAACCAACGCCATCATCAACTGCAGAATCGCAGAAGAGCGAACTGACGCAAACCGGCGTATCCGTATATCCATGCAGGCATCCTGCGAATTGTCAGCGATCGCATTCGGAGTTGCGACCTGACTGCCACTCTGTCATCGTCGGATCGGAGCGGCGCCCTTCGAGCGCATGCCGCCGTTTTGCGTCAGTTTGCACTGTTGCGATTCAGCAGTTCAATGGAACGTCGTGTGAAGAAGAGTGGAGCATTCAGAGGCACATGAAGGATCAGAATGACGTCGACAGCCGCACCGTGAAGGCGCGACCCGGCAGGTTGTAGCCGCGCTTTTCGTAATAATTCTCGTCCGTCACGTTGCTGATCTGCGCGTCGGCGCGGACTCGGCGCGTGAGCCGCACGCCGCCGCTCACGTCGAGCACCGCGAACGGCGGATACGCGATATCGGACACGTCGGAGAAGTCACTGAAATCGTCGTCCGTGCGTGTGCCGACATACCGGCCGAGCAGGCCGGCGCGGACGCGCGAACGGTCATCGAACTCCAGCCCGAGATTCCAGTTCGCAGACGCGACATTCTTGATGCGCGATGTCGTCGCTGGCGCACCGATCTGCACACCGGCGAAGATCGACGACGGCGAGAAGTTGGTCACACCGTTGAACTGCGCCGCGTTCACCGCCACCGTCGGCGTCGTTTCGCTGGCCGAGAAGATGCGCGTGGCGTTGGCGAAGGTATTGAGCGACCAGCGCTTGCCGAGCGCCGCGCCGACGTCGTATCGCGCCGCGACTTCGAGGCCGCGGATCTCTGCATCGCCCGCGTTCACCGACGTCTGTACCCGCGACACCTGGTTGCCGTTCGCGAGGGTCGGGCGCTGGCCGGCCGCGAACGATGCGCGCGCTGTGGTGATGCGATTCGTGACGTCGGTGGTGAAGTACGTGACATCCAGGTCGAATGCACCGTTCAGGCGCGAGATGCCGGCACCGATGTCTGCCGTCACCGAATGTTCCGCCGCGAGTGACGGATTGCCGAACGTGATCGCCGCCACATTCGACGTGACCGTCTGCGTCAGCCCTGCACGGCCGAATGCATCCGGCGCAAGGAATGCGCGACCGATGCTGCCATGTGCGCGCACGCCGCCGCCGATCGCGTACAGCAGGCCCGCACTCGGATTGAACACGGTGAAATCATCGCTGCCCGCAAACACATCCGGGCGCAGCGGCGTCGCCAGCAGCTCGAGCGTCACACGATCCAGGCGCGCGCCGATCGTACCGACCAGTCGACCATCGAGCGCCGTCACGCGCGTTTCCGTGAACGCCGCCAGTGACCGCACCTCACTGTTCGGGCTGTACGTGCCACCTTCCACGCCGGCCGCCGTGAACAGCTGCGACGAGGCACGCTGTGCTGTACCGTCGAGCCCGAACACCACCTGCTGCCCGCGCACACGCACCACGTCCTGCAATTGCACGCCACTCGTCCGCGCACGTGTCGTGAAGTTCACGAACCGCACACTGTCGGGCCGATCGTAGTAGCCGTTGGTTTCATCGGTCGTGAAGACTCGTGCGAGCAGTGCGTTGCGACCGATGGTCGCACCGAAATCCACCGCGCCACCGCCGCGCCGCAGGTCCTTGCGTCCATCTCCGGGAAATGGTGTGCCGGCCGAGTACAGATCGCCCGGTGACGGCACATCCTCCGCGTCGAACAGGTCGCCGCGCACATCCACGCGCAGTCGGCCGCCAATCGTGCCTCCCACACGCAGATTCCCGCTCGTGGACGCCAGGGTCGTGAAGGTGCGCGTGATGCCGTCGCCGAGTGTGTCTGGCACATACCGGTTCGGTTGCGTGCCGCCCGGATACATCTTCAGCGCGCTGTCACTGCCGAACACACCGCGCAGCGAGTTTCCGCCGCCGATGGAGTAATTTTCGCGCTGGTCGTATCGCCGCAGACTCGCATCCGCATCGATCCCGCCGCCGATCGCCCCACCGCCCTGCACCCGAAACTCGCTGCTGCCGAAGCTGCCACCCGACGCTGACGCGAGGCCGGACCGTGCACCCGTGCGGCGCCGCGTGACGACGTTGACCACACCACCCATCGCGCTCGAGCCATACAGCGCCGAGGCCGGGCCCTTCAAGACTTCGATCCGCTCGACATCCTGCAGGTCGAGCATCGCCACGTTCGTGATGCCACTCGGCCGTCCATCGAGCAGGATCATCGAGCGCTGCTGGATGGATCCTACCTGTGGACGGAAACCGCGGATGCCGATGCCGCCGAGCAGTCCGGGATACTGCACGACGTCGAGCGTCGCCCGCTTCTTGAGCAGGTCCACCATGTCGAGGGCCGACGTGGCATCGAGCTGTGCACGCGAGATGACTTCGACGCGCCGCGGCAACGAATCGGCTGGCGCGTCGTAGCGCGAGGCGGTCGTGACGACTTTCGGCAGGCGCTGCGTGCGCGTGGAATCATGCGACGGCTGCTGCGCGTGCGACGGACGTGCGCCGAACACGGTGGCACCGAGCGTCACGATGACGAGGGTGCGGAGATTTGTGGACATCAGCCTCTCGACGCGCGGCGTCCCTCGCAGCCTCGCGCTACCGGAATGCCCGCGCACAGCGTCACACGCGCGACGATCCGGATCATCGCGCCTGGCGCCGGAGCAGCGACAGAAACGAAAAACCCGTTCGTCCACACGGTGGACCGAACGGGGGTAGTCGAACAGGACGGCGCGCAACACACGCGACCGTCATGCACGATCACCCCGCCTCCCTCCCTCGAGGGACCTGCTGCGGGCGTGATCAGGGCCGGTCTCCTGGCTCGGAACCATCGAGCTGCCTTCCCGCAGCCTTCTGCTGCAGTGGCGTGACACTCGATGTCGCTGACTTGCGTCAGCCGTTCCTTACAGTGGCGGGGCCGCGCCGGTGTTTCACCGGACTTCCGGATGGCCAGATCACGTCAGAATTATGAACGCACAGTATCTCCCACCGGCAGCGATCGCAAGCAACTTGGCAGACCTGCGATGCAGCGTCGTACGCGTGCGACACGTATGGTTCGTCATCGCCGCTCCGCTTCGCAGGCTCGTTCCGAGGATGTCACATGCGCCACGTCGCCGTCATCGTTCGTCGTGTTCTGGCTGTCTCGCTGGTGGTTCCCGCTGTCGCGATCGCGCAGGATGGCTACCGCCAGCCACCGGAGCCCATTCGCAGCATTCTCGACGCCACCCCGACACCACGCGTCGCCGTCAGCCCGGACAACACGCAACTGCTGCTCCTCGGCCGACCCATGCTGCCCGGCATCGCCGAGGTCGCGGCGCCATACATTCCGATGGCGGGACAGCGCCTCAATCCGAGCACGAATTTCCCGACGCGTGCCGTCACCAGCACGACACTCGCGATCATGTCGATTGCGTCCGGTGCGACACGCACCGTCGCACTCCCGGCAGGGTCACGCATCGGCAACGTGCGCTTCAGTCCGGATGGCAAGCGCGCCGCATTCCCCATCATCAGTGACAAGGGTGACAAGCTCGCGACGCTCGGTGTGCTCGATCTGGCCGCGGGCACGGTGACGACGGTGGGCAGCGTGCACGTCAACGGCGCGTTCGGCGATCCGTGCATGTGGATGCCGACCAGTGATGCCCTGCTCTGCAAGACGATCACCGACGCGCGCGGCGCCGCCCCGACGGAAGCGACGGTGCCCGGTGGCCCGGTGATCCAGCAGTCGATGGGCAGCAAGTCGCCGGAGCGCACCTACCAGGATCTGCTCGCCGACAGCCACGACGAATCACGCTTCACGCACTACGGCACGAGTCAACTCGCGATCGTGTCCCTCACCGGCGCGGCACGCAGCATCGGCACGCCTGCCGTCTACAGCACCGCCACACCGTCGCCGGACGGTCGCTTCATCCTGGCGTCGGCCATTCACACGCCGTACAGCTATGTCGTGCCGTTGTCGCGCTTCCCGCTGCTGACCGACGTGTTCAGTGTCGACGGCACGAAGGTGAAGACGGTCAACGATCGCGAACTGGCCACCGAGCAGTCGACGGCGTTCGACGCGGTGGATGCCGGGCCGCGCAACATCGCCTGGCGCGCCGATGCGCCGGCGACGCTGGCGTGGGTCGAGGCGATGGACGGGGGTGATCCGGCACGGTCGGCGACGAACCGGGATCGTGTCGTGACGCTCGATGCGCCGTTCACGGGCACGCCGGTGCAGCATGTCGCCGTGGCGACGCGTGTGCGTGGTGTGACGTGGATGAAGGACGATGTTGCGATGGTCACCGAATACTGGTGGAAGTCGCGCCAGACGAAGACGTGGATCTTCAATCCGTCCACTCCGGGTGGCGCACCGCGACTGCTCCACGATCGCAGCGCCGAGGATGCGTACAGTGATCCGGGCTCACCGGTGATGACGATGACGGCGCAAGGAACGATGGTCGCGAAGCTGTCGACGGATCGCAGCGCGTTCTTCGTCACCGGCGAGGGCGAAAGTCCAGCCGGTGCGCAGCCGTTTCTCGACAAGGTGGACATCGCGACGGGCAAGGCGACGCGGCTGTGGCGCTCGACCGGTGCGCAGTATGAAGAGCCGATCGCAATGCTCGACGATCGTGGATCGCGCGTGCTGACGCGTCGGCAGACGACCGCCGAGCCGCCCAACTACTGGGTGCGCAATCTCATCGCGCGCATGGCGCCGGTGCAGCTGACGACGTTCGCCGATCCCGCACCACAGTTCGCCGGCATCACATCGAAGCTCGTCACGTACTCGCGTCCGGACGGTGTGCAACTGTCGGCCACGCTGTACCTGCCCGCTGGCTACGACGCGACGCGCGATGGTCGCCTGCCGTTCTTCTTCTGGGCCTACCCGCAGGAATTCAAGAGCGCCAAGGCTGCCGCGCAGGTGCGTGGGTCGCCGTACCTGTTCGTGCGGCCGACGGGTGCGAGCCACCTGTTCATGCTCACGCAGGGCTACGGTGTGCTCGATGGTCCGACGATGCCCATCGTGGGCGAAGGCAACAAGGAGCCGAACGACACCTACGTCGAGCAGCTCGTCGCGAGTGCCAAGGCTGCGGTGGACAAGGTCGTCGAACTGGGTGTCGCGGATCGTGATCGCATCGGCGTCGGTGGCCACAGCTATGGCGCCTTCATGACCGCCAACCTCCTCGCGCACACCAATGTCTTCCGCGCCGGCATCGCACGCAGCGGCGCCTACAATCGAACGCTGACGCCGTTCGGCTTCCAGCAGGAGGAGCGACCGTACTGGGAGGCGAACGCGATCTACTCGCGCATGAGTCCCTTCACGTACGCCGACAGCATCAAGACGCCGATCCTGCTGATCCACGGCATGGCCGATGACAACAGCGGCACGTTCCCGATCCAGTCCGAGCGCATGTATGCGGCGCTCAAGGGCAACGGCGCCATCGTCCGCTACGTGCAGCTCCCCGGCGAGGCGCACGGCTACCTCGGTCGCGAGAGCGTTGGGCATACGCTGGCCGAGATGGTGAGCTGGCTCGACCAGTTCGTGAAGCCGGTCAAGCCGCGCACCAAGGCGGAGTGA
The DNA here is from genome assembly GCA_014379355.1 of Gemmatimonadaceae bacterium. Taxonomy (GTDB): domain Bacteria; phylum Gemmatimonadota; class Gemmatimonadetes; order Gemmatimonadales; family Gemmatimonadaceae; genus JACMLX01. The sequence continues at coordinate 7,320 of JACMLX010000167.1, read as the reverse complement.
GCGGCCTCGGTGGGCGCACGTCGAGCAGGAAGCTGAACGGACCGATCAGCGGCGGTCACCAGCGGGCGTTTCCCCGACGCGCGTCCATCCCTGTGGCATGTCGCGGATTTCGATGCGCTGCACCCGTCCACCCTCATCGAGCGCCTCGAAGTGATGGTGCAGTGCATGGAAGTGGAGGAGTTCCGGGCAGCAGTGCAGCGAGTGCTGCGGCCGCCCGCCGCTCTCGACGGGATTGAACGTCATTTCTCCACCTCCAGGATGCGCGCCAGCCACGCCTGCGCGAAGCGCAGGTCGCGCATTGCCGTCGGTGCGGAGATGCCCAGCGCCTCGCCGACTTCCTCGAGCGTCAGCCCGCCGAAGTAGCGCAGCTCCACTGCCTTCGCATGACGCGGGAATTCGAGCTCGAGCTTCGCCAGCGCGTCGTTGAGGCTGAGCAGTGCATCGGGCTCGGTGTCGGCCGCCAGTCCCGCATCGCCGAGCCGCTCGGGATCGAGTTCCACATGCACCAACCCGCCGCCGCGCTTCTCGGCGCTGCGCATCTTGGCATGGTCGATGAGCACACGCCGCATCGCGGTCGACGCGACCGCGAAGAAGTGCGCGCGATCCTGCCAGTCGGCGTTGGCGCCCTGCGTCATGCGCAGGTATGCCTCGTGGACCAGCCCGACGGTGTCGAGCGTGTGCCCCTCGTTCTCGCTCCGCAATCGCGAGCGCGCCATCAGGCGCAGGCGATCGTAGACGTGTGGCAGCATCGCATCGAAGGCGTCACGATCACCGTCGCGCCAGCGATGCAGCAGTTGCGTCAGGTCAGGTTGGGACTGCGGATCGGCGGTGGACATCGGCATGCACGGCTGGAGGAACCCGGTGATCGTGCGTCACACCGAGCAAGCGACATTCCCGCGCGGATCTTTCACGGCGGCTTTGACGGGGTTCGATGAGCCCCGTCGCGTGAGCGACGGGTTCAGGTCGAAGACTGCGTCTGCGGGGTCTGGCTGCGTCGTCGCTCGCTGGCGCCGGCACCGGCGCCACGGGTGCCGGCGGCGGTCGGATCGAACTGCATGGTGTTGAACGTCTCGCTCTCGCGACGCCGGAGCACGCGGCGCCCGGCCTCGGCCGGCGTCAGGCGGCGGCCCTCGGCGTAGGCAACGTCGTACGCGTCGCCGAGCTGCGATCGCACGTGCAGCACTCGGCGCTGGCGTTCGGGGAGTTCGAAGGTGGGCACGCCGAGGCCGACACGTTCGCGCCATGCATCCACCGCTCCCTGCAGGCGCGCCGCGTCCATGTAGTCGCCTCGTCCCGCCGCCACGCTCGAAAGGCCCTCGAGGTCCAGCGCCAATCCCCAGCCATCGCGCAGCCGAAGGTGGATCGGGAGAGACACGCGGAAGTTCTCGGCAGCCTCCTCGATGCGGCCCTCGTCGAGATTCAGCGACCCCAGAAAGGCCTCGGAGTGACTGATGCTGGCCGGGTGCCCGATCTGGTGCGAAAACGTTGCGTTCTCCTCCTGATTTGCGCGCGCCGCGACCAGATCGCCCCGCGCGCGCGCCACCAGACCGACCCAGGATGTACTGAAGGTGCGAAGCACGGGCACCGCGAGCGTCCTGGCCATGCCGTACGACGCCCTCGCGTGCGCTTCGGCGTCATCGAGGCTGCCGAGCATCAGATACGATGCCGCCAGTGCCGCCTGCACGAAGGCGGCGTTCTCCGGCGTTCCGTGCTCGCGCAGCAGCTCCAGCGCGCGCTCCGTGTCCTGCACCGAGCGCTCCCAGTTGCCCGCCGACAGGTTGATGAACCCTGACGTCGCGAGGGCGTTGCCGCGCAGGAGTGGCGACGCATCGGCGCCACGCAGGAGCGCCCTCGTGACGAAGTCCATCGCCTCGCTGTATTGCGCAGTGCCGAGCCAGCCGGCTGCGCTATGCCAATACCAGAAGAGTGTGCCGGCGAACCGCAGCGCGATCTCAGTGCGCGTGATGTCGCCCGACTCTCCCTGCACGGACCACGAGGTCGCCGCACGCACGTTGTCATGGTCGGGAATCAGAGCTTCCATGACACCGAATTCGTGCTCACCCGCGAGCAGCTGTGGTGCGACGCCTTCCATCGCCTGCACGAAATGCCGCGCGTGCGACAGCTCGTACGCGTAGCGTTCGCCCGCCTCGCCGAGCCGCTCGAGCGCGTACTGCCGCACCGTCTCGAGCAGGCGATAGCGCAGCGCCACGCCGTCGGCATCGAGCACGATCAGCGACTTATCCACCAACGACGACACGCCGTCCAGGATGTCGTCGGCCAGGAGCGTCGGCGAGTCATCGACACGCACAGTATCGGCGGCGTGGTCCGCGCAGATCGCTTCTGCCGCCGCCATCGAGAAACCACCGGCGAACACCGCCAGGCGACGCAGCAGCACCCGGTCGCGCGGCACGAGCAGCTCGTGGCTCCATTCCATCGTGCCACGCAACGTGCGGTGTCGCGGCAGCGCCGTGCGGACGCCACCGGTGAGCAGCTGGAATGCGTTGTCGAGCCTGGCGAGGATCTGCTCCGGCGTCATGATCCGCACGCGCGCGGCGGCGAGCTCGATCGCCAGCGGAATGCCATCCAGACGGCGGCAGATGTCATCCACGGCACCGCTGTTTTCCTCGGTGAGCGCAAAGCCCGGCTGCACCGACTGCGCCCGCTGCGCGAACAGCTCGCGTGCGTCGAACTCCGGCATGGCCGGCACCAGCCAGGTCGTCTCACCCGAGATCGCGAGCGCCTCGCGACTGGTGGCGAGGATCTGCAGGTTCGCACACCGCTGCAGCAGCGTTTCGGCCGCCTGCGCTGCCGCCGCGACGACATGCTCGCAGTTGTCGAGCACCAGCAGGAGACTGGCGTCACCAAGCGTCTCGGCCACTGCCTCGAGGCGCGTGCGGCCCGGCAGTTCGGGAACGCGCAGCGCAGCGGCGATCTGCGCCGGTACCAACGACTCATCCACGAGCGGCGTCAGATCCACCCACGCCGATCGCAGGTGGTCACCGTCGCCGTCGCCCGTCACGCGGAGCGCGGTCTCACTCGCGAGGCGCGTCTTGCCGCTGCCACCGGCGCCGGTGAGTGTGAGCAGCCGGGTGTCGGCAAGCAGACGTCGTACGAGCCCCAGCTCGCGTGCGCGGCCCACCAATGGCGTGAGGTGCACCGGCGCCGCCGCCACCTCGGAGAGCTGTGAGCGTGCTCCGAGATCGATGTCCTGCCGAGTGCTCGTCGCTGCGCGCGCCGACCGCAGCATCGCCTCGACCTGCGACGCTGATTGCGGGCGATCAGCCGGCGACTTGGCCAGCAACTGGTCCACCAGTGCGATCAGCGACGCCGGCGCATCGGACACCAGTGATGCCAGCGGCACCTGGGGCGCGTGCAGTACCGCATACATCACCGCCGCGTGCGACTCACCCGCGAAGGGACGCGTGCCCGATAGCATCTCGTAGAGCGTGACGCCGAGCGCCCAGAGATCGGAACGATGGTCGGCGCGTTCGCCGCGTAGCTGCTCCGGGGCGAGATAGGCCAGTGTTCCCATCACCATGCCGCTCCTGGTGATGTCACTCCCCGGCAGCAGGGCGATGCCGAAGTCGGAAAGGCGCGCCGCGCCGGCGGTGTCGAACAGCACGTTCGCCGGCTTGATGTCACGATGGATGACGTCGCGCGCGTGCGCGGCGGCGAGGCCGGCCGCGATCTCCGCAGCAATGCGGCTCGCTTCCGTCGCCGGCATCGCACCGGCGGCGAGCTTCTGCGCCAGCGAGCCACCGGCGCAGTACTGCATTGCGATGAAGAGTCGATCGGTGTTGCCGCCGCCGACGTCGAAGATGCCGGCGACATTGGGATGATCGATGCTCGCCGCTGCGCGCGCCTCGATCAGGAACCGCGAGCGCACGGCACGACGCGCCTCGATCGCCTCCGCGGTGCGCGCCGTCGCCGGGAGTCGCACGAACTTCAGCGCGACATGCCGATCGAGGCGTCCATCATGCGCGAGCCATACGGCTCCCATGCCGCCGCGCCCGATTTCGCGCAGCAGTCGATAGGGGCCGACGATGTCACCGTCGTGCAGATCGTCGGTGTCGAGCGGCACACGAGCGGCGGCATCGGGCGCGATGGTGTGCAGGCCGAAGAAGTCGCGGCCCACCGCATCGACATCGAGCAGTGCGCGCAGTTCACGCGCCACCGCTGGCATGTCGCGCGCGAGCACCTCGAGCCGCATCACGCGCTCGGCGTGCGTCAACTCCACCAGCTCGCCGAAGAGCGTCGCGACGGCAGGCTGCGAAACGGGTTGACGATCCATTGCGCGACGATGGGTCAGTGGTCAGCGACGGCGGCACGTGCGGGATCACGGCGCGCTTCGCACGGCCCGCCCGATGAAAAGCGCGGCCGCTCACCCCCAACGAAAAAATCGTGACGCGGTTTCCGCTACCTGTGTGCGACTGATCATGAGCCAGATGGACGGGTTTCGTGATCGCGCACTCCCCAGCGTGACCGATACCCATCGACAGAACCTCACCATGCGCACCCGGCAATTCATTCCGCTTCTCATCCCCTTGATGTTCGCCGCCTGCGAGTCGGAGAACATCAACGAAGTTGCCACCTCGTCCGCCCGTGTGCCCGGCGACATCGACGGCGCCGTACGGCGCTACGGCGCGCCGTTGAAGGTCGGAGAGGGCCGTGGGCGCAGCTACGTTGTGGTGAATCCCCGCGATCGCAACACCCCGCTCGAAATCGGCGTGGCGCTCGACGCTGCCGCCCTGCAGGGGCTTCCAATGCCTGTGCCTCACGCCGCCGGCACCGCGGCCGCCGGCGATGAGCATGCGCACCTTGGCGCGACCGAACTGCTCCTGCCGCTGCCGGCGAACCACGGTACCCAGTACAAGCTCATTGAGCTCAACTGGAATCCGGCCGGACATGAGCCCCCGGGCATCTACGACATCCCACATTTCGACTTCCACTTCTACTCGATCACGAAGGACGCGCGCGACGCCATCGTCCCGACGGATCCGGAGTTCATCACGAAGGCCGCGCGGTTCCCTGCCGCCGACCTCGTACCCGCCGGCTTCATGGTGCTGCCACCGACTCCCGCGCCGGTGCCGGCGGTGCCCAGGATGGGCGTGCACTGGAGCAACCTCGCCGCGCCCGAACTGCAGCCGCCGGGATCGCCCACGCGCGCCGCCTTCACGCAGACCTTCATCTTCGGGTCGTGGAATGGCGACTTCATTTTCGCCGAGCCGATGATCACGCGTGACTACCTGCTCACGAAACCGAACGTGACCATCCCGATCGCGCCGGCTGCACGCTACATCGCCGGCACGTATGCGCCGACCGCCTATCGCATCACCTACGACGCCGCGCGTCGCGAATACCGCATCGCGCTCAGCGGACTGACAAAGCGCTGAGTGCGACAGCGCCGCGCATATAGCGCGCACCGTCCGGCGCCACACGAACGCATGCGATGCAGGTCGCGCAGACCTGCATCGCATCGATTCTCACAGCGATCCTCATATCAGGAGTCACGGTCATGAAAACCAGTACTGCACACATCGATCACATTGCGGCGCACAGTCGCACCGTCGGCACGCGCAGCAGTCTTGCAAACCGCCTCGTGCCACTCGCGGCGTGCGCCATCGTCGCGGTATTCGCCGTCGGCTCCGCCGAGGCGCAACTGCTCGGCCGCATGAAGCGCGCAGTGCAGGAACGCGTGCAGGAGCCCGTGCGCACAGGGCAGAACGGGAACACAGGCGCCGGCGCGGCTGGTCGGCTCGAGATCACACCGGAACGTCTCGATGCGTTCGTCGTCGCGATGCGGCCGCTCGTGGAACGGGCGACGGCGGTGCAGGTCGAGCGCGACATGCAGGCAGCGTACACGAAGCGCGAGAAGGAGTACGAGGCCTGCGGTGAACGCGCGGTGCGCGCCGCCAATGGTGTGTCGGCCCCGATGACCCCTGCCGTCGCCGAGCGGCTGGGCAGCATGACCGAGCAGATGACGGCAATGATGGGTCGCTACAACGTGGCTGCCGCCGCCGGCAACTACATGGTGGCAAGTGCGATCCTCGACAGTGCCGACGTACTCGGCGCCAAGGCGAAGGCGCTGCAGTTCCCCAGCCTCACGTCGTGCGGACTACCGGCACCGCGTCCGGTGAAGTCGGCGCCACTGCCGGCCAACCAGGGCGACCTGATCGCCGCCGGTGCCGGTGGCATGAGCGCCGGCGAGTTCGGGCGGCTGCGCGAGCGCGTCGCCCTGTACCTGCTCACGAACGGCAGCGGCGACACGTACAACGACGCCGAGCGCAGCACGCTCGACTCACACGCGTCGGACCTTGCGACGCTGGCGCCGCTGTTCCGGAGCGGCGTGCTGGACTGGGCGCAGTGGGGATCGCTGGCCGGCACCTGGCGTGCACGATAGCGGCAGGTGGCCGACTCGCATGATCGCCGCACGGGGTCGTGCGACGATCATGTGGTTGCTGCTCACCGCGTCGTTACTGGGCGCTCCGCGCGCAGCGGACGCCCAGTTGCGCGTGCGCGATGCTGCGCGGGATGGCGAATGGCGCGAGTGGTGGCACCCGGCGCAGGCGCCGTCAACGTGGAGCGCCGCGCATCCCGTGATCACAGCGGCCCTGCACTGGCGCCCGATGTCACCCGGCATCGAGATGGCCGAGCTCTCGCTGGCATCACATGGTGAGGCGTGGCGGATTCGCGCGGTGCTCGTGCGCATCGATCCGGCGAGCGTGCGACTGATGCTCGATGCCGACGTCGCCGACGATGGCCGCATTCGGCCATGGACGATCACGGCGACGCCCGATGCGCGGAAGGCCCTGCTGGCGCTCAACGCAGGGCAGTTCACCGATGCGGGACCGTGGGGCTGGCTGGTGCACGAGGGACGCGAATTGCAGGCGCCGGGCAGCGGATCGCTCGCGGGTGCCGTGGTCGTGGACAGCGCGGGGCGGATTCGCGTAGTCGAAGCCGGCGTGATCCCTTCGCTTCGCGGTTCGGCCGCGCGTTCTCGTACCGTCGAGGCAGTGCAGTCGTACCCGATGCTGCTGCACAGCGGTGGCGTCACGCCTCGCGCATTACAGCCTGGCCAGCGCGACGTGCGCGTCGCGGAAGTGGATCTCGATCATCGGGACGCGCGCCTCGCCGTCGGCGAACTGCGCGATGGCCGTATCGTCGTCGCCCTCACACGCTTCGACGCACTCGGCTCGCTGCTCGGCGCAGTGCCGTTCGGCCTCACCGTGCCGGAGATGTCGGCGCTGATGGGTGCACTGGGGTGCACACGCGCGCTGATGCTCGACGGCGGCATCAGCGCGCAGCTGGCCGTGGCGGATC
>JACMLX010000166.1 GCA_014379355.1 Gemmatimonadaceae bacterium | reverse complement strand
GTCACGACAGCGGCCGCGCGCGCTGGCACTGGCCACGGCGCGATTTCTTCCGGCCGGCATGCTCGAAGCCACGACCATCCAGCCGGTGCCGATGGACCGGTGGTGGATGGCGCTGCGCCTGCTCATTCTGGCGCTGCTGGCGTTGGGAGTCGCGCAGCCGATCGTGACCGGTTCGCGTGTACCGTCGCGAACCGTGCTGCTGCTGGACCGTACGCTGCCGGCCGAGGTGCAGCGTGCCGCGACGGCATCACTGTTGCCTACCGATGCCGTGATCGCGTTCGATACCAGCACTGTCGTTACTTCGCCGACCGCCGTTGCAACGGATGTTGCTGGCACTGCGTCGCTCAGTGCGGGATTGGCGCGACTGGTACGTGTCCGTGATTCGCTCGCGGATGGCGCGACGCAACTGCATGTTGCGATCGCGTCGACGTTTGCGGCGCAAATGTTCGATCCGGGCAGCGAGTCACTGCGTGCACTGATTCCGGACTCGATCGCGCCACTGCCGATCACGCTTCCCGCGGACACGCTGCGCCCGCGTGGTGCGATCGTGGTGCGCGCAGACGTCGATGATCCGATCGCGGCGACTGCGATCCTGCTGGGTGACGGCGTTGCGCCGGCGAACACGATCATCGAGCGGGGCGCGACCGTGAGCAGCGCCGACAGCGCCGCCGCACGTGATGGTGCGACCGTCTTCTGGTGGCCGGCAACGTCGACGCCACGCACTGCGCGACTCGAAGCGGTGACGGTCGGGTCACGCACGTGGATTGCGCCGATGGGGCGCGATTCCACCTCAGCTCCCGCGTCGGCGCACGCAATCGGCTGGTGGGCGGATGGACATGTCGCCGTGACATCCGAGTCGGTCGGCCGCGGTTGTGTGCTCACGATGCACGCTGCGCTGCCGGATGCCGGCGACCAGACGCTCTCACTCAGTGCACAGGCGTGGCTGGCTCGATTGCTCGCGTCGTGTGAGAAACCACGCGTGATGCAGCATGCACCACCCGCGTGGCTCGTCGCGCCGACGCGTTCGGTGGCGCCAATCGATGTGCGTGCGACTCAGTTGTCCACGCTTGCACCGTGGCTGGTTGGTGCGGGTCTCCTGCTCGCGGCACTGGAACTGCTGCTGCGTCTGCGGACGGCACGCGCATGACACCCGCACAACTCGTCGCGCGACTCGATCGCCTGTTGCGAGCACTCCGCATGCTCGCCGTCGTCGACGTGCTGACGTGGGCCGTCGGTGCGGCGGCGCTCGTCCTGGCGATCGGCACCATCCTGCGGGTCAGTGCTGGTATGCCATCGATCGTTGCGCTCCGGCTCTCTGCGCTCGTTGCCGGTGCTGCGGTCGCAGCGTGGCGCTGGCATCGGAGTTCCACGCGCGGCGTGCAACGTCTCGACGCCGCGCTGTGGGCGGAGCAACAGGCGCCGGAGCTGCGCTACGCGTTGGTGACGCTCGCCGAACACGCGCCTGCCAGCGACGTCGATCCGCTGCAGCAGCGACTGGCTGCATTCACCACCGGCACGGCGTGGGAACCGGCAGTGCAGCATGCGTTGCAGCAACGGCGCCTGCGTGGCTTCTCACGTCTTGCGGCTGGCGTCGTCGCGCTTGCGCTGACGGCATTCCCGTGGCGTGCGCATCCGATCGCGGCTGGTGCAGCACCCGCGCCGACCATCATGCGTGACACGGTCAGCGCCGCGCCCGGTCGCGTCGTGGCGGAAGTCGTGCTGCTGCCGCCCGCGTACTCCGCGCGCCCGGAACGCCCGCTGCAATTCGGGCAGAGCATCACGGCACTCGTCGGCAGCCTCATTCGCATCGACGGACGTGGCGAACAGGCGGACGCCACGCTGCTCGTTCAGGAATCGTCGGACAGCGGTGCTCGTGCGCCGCGCACCGTGACCACTGCACCGCGATCTGACGGCTGGCGCGGCGACATCCGCGTCGGCGGTGCACCGCTCGCACTCCGGTTGCGCGACGCCGTCGGCGAACGCTGGCTGCTCGTCACCCCTGTCATCGACTCGGCACCGATCGCCACGCTGCTGCTGCCGGCGGCCGATACGCTGGTGTTCGACACCACGGCGAAGCTTCGCGTCTCCGGCACGATTCACGACGACATCGCGCTACGAGACGCGCGCGTCGAATACATCATCTCGAGCGGCGGAGGCGAGCAGTTCACGTTCAAGTCCGGCGTGCTCGTGTCGCGGCGCGGTGCGTTGGGTCGCGACATCACCCTCGCCACCACACTCGATCTTGGCGCGCTTGGACTGAAGCCGGGTGATCTCATGCACGTGCGCCTCACCGCGCACGATGGCAACAAGCTCAGCGGACCGTCGCTCGGCACGAGTGAGACACGCACCATCCGTATCCCGCGCCCCGATGAGCGGGATTCGGTGGCCGTCGAGCAATTGCCTCCGACACCGGTGGACAAGAGCGTGCTCAGTCAGCGCATGCTGCTGCTGCTCACCGAGCGCCTCGTCGCGCGCATGCCGTCGATCGACCGAAAGACGATGCTCGCGGAATCGCAGCGCATCGGCAACGATCAGGCGCGCCTGCGGAAGCAGGTGTCCGATATCGTCTTTGCGCGACTCGGTGACGACCCGAGCGGTGAGCACGCGCATTACGCCGGTGACGGCCATGAGCACACCGCATCCGATCTCGCAACGCAGTCGACGCCCGAGTCCGTGCTCAAGGCCGCCGACGCGGCCACCGGCGGCATGAGCGGCATGCTCGACTCACATGGCGACGAAACGCCGGTCGTGGCCGTGAATCGTCCACTGCTCGAGGCCTACAACGCGATGTGGGATGCGACGCGCGCATTGCAGGGTGGCGTGCCGCGCGACGCGCTCGACCCGATGCGGCGCGCACTCGCCGCGATCCAGCGTGCGCGCTCGGCGGAGCGCGTGTACCTGCGCGGCACACCACCGGCGGCCGTCGTGGACCTGGAGAAGATCCGGCTCATCGGAACGGATTCGGCGAAGTTCGAGGCACGACGAGCACTGGCCGCGCTGGCACCGACCGAACGACGACTCGGCGAACGTGTGCTTCGTGCGCTGGCACAGGTCGCGTCGCGCGATGCCTCCGCACTCGATTCGCTGCGCCTCGTGCGACTGGACGCGCTGTCGTCGGCGCCGCCGCTCGCCGCCGTGGTCGGTGAGGCGATCGATGCGATGGAGCAGGGTCGGGATGCGACCGACGCGCTCCTGCGTGCGCGGCGGCTCGCATTGGCGCCGTGGCGTCGCGATCCCGGTGCATCGCTCTGGCTCGGCGGCGTGCCGTGAGGTTCACGTTCGCCACCGTCCAGTACGAATCAGGTGACTGGGACTCCGCGCCCTTGCTCGCTGCCAACGTGATCGATGCCGTGGCGCGGTACACGAGTGTCGATGTCGCACCGTCCGGCGCCATCGTGCCGCTGTCGTCGGAAGCCTTGCTGCGCTACCCGTTCGCATTCCTGACGGGCCATCTGCCGGTCCGTTTCACGTCGGCCGAGCGTGCCATGCTGCGCAAGTACTGCGATCGGGGCGGGTTGTTGTTCGTGGATGATCACAACCATGACGTGGATGGAGTGTTTCACAAGACGTGCACCGAGGAACTGACGGAGACACTCGGCGCGTTGAAGCCGATCCCCAATACGCATCCCCTCTATCGCGCGTTCTTCACATTTCGCGATGGCCCGCCGACGACCACCCATGAATTGAACGGCTGGGGCGACAACCTCGTGCACGACCATCTGCAGGGTATCGAGCGCAATGGGCGGCTGGCGGTGGTGTACAGCAGCAAGGATTACAGCTCGGAGTGGTCGTTCCATCCGGAGAACAAGAAGTTCCTGTCCGTGGACAACACGCGATTCGGCGTGAACCTGGTGGTGTATGCCCTCACGCGCTGATTTCTCGCCGCCGCGATCGGAGACCACGCTGTCGTCGATCGAAGGCTCGCTGCGCCTGATCGGGGGCGTCCTGCACGCCGTGGGACTCGTGTGTGCGGCGCTCCTGCTGTGGCGTCTGCTGACACCAGCCGGCGCACGTCGCGACGGGGTGCAGGTCAGCGCGGATGGGCATCTCGAGCTCGCGATGGCAGCAGCGTTTCGTACAGCGCCAGACACGCTCGATGTGGTGCTCCGCGGTGCGCCGGATGCGCGTGCCCGCGCAGAGCTCCGCGCGCTGCGAGGCAGCGGACGCGTGCTGCGGCTGTCGGCCGAGTCGCC
>JACMLX010000165.1 GCA_014379355.1 Gemmatimonadaceae bacterium | reverse complement strand
TCCCGCCCACACCGCGCGGCGCATCATGGTCGTCCAACGATTTCTCGATCGCCGGCGCCGTGATGACGACGATCACCGACGACCTCGAAGGCCTGACCGGTGTGGACGAAGGCATCCTCGTGCTCCGTGTGGCACCGGGCACGCCGGCGGCATCGTCCGGGCTGCGCGGTGGCGACGTGATCATCCGCGTCAACGATGACGAATGCGAAGGGGTGCGCGACCTGCAGGTGGCCGTGCAGCGCGCATCGTCGCGCGGTCAGCGCCGCGTCGCGCTCGTGGTGAGTCGCAAGCAGAAGGAACAGTCGCTCACGTTGCAGTGGTGACGGCGCGCCACCCGCACGACGCGGATCAGGGCGATGGGAGTGCCGGCTGCGCTGGCTGTGACAGGCGCTGCCGGGTGACGACGGAGCCGGGCGGCACGCTGTAGAGCAGCTGGGCGGTCGCCTTGTCGAACACCGTGATGGCGCGCGCACGAATTTTCGGCGCCATGATCACCGTCGTGTCGCGCGAATGATCGAGGCCGATGCCGTGCCCGATCTCGTGGATCGCCAGTGCACGCACCACGGTCGGATCGAGCTGTCCCGACGCATCGCGCCGCATCGTCGCGAGCTGCACATCCGAGCGCACGATCCAGAACTTGCTGTCACGCACGACCTTGGTGCGACCCAGCACCGGATCACCATTGAAATCGGTGACCCACGACACGGTGATGTCGGCAAGCGCGGAGTCGGTGACGAACGCGAAGCGAATCGGCAGTTCGACACTTTCCCAGATCGTGAACGCTTCGCGCACGGCCTGCAGATAGTCGTCGCGGACATGGCCGATGGCGTTCGGGCCTTCGTCGCTGACATACACGCGCAACGGAGTGGCCCGACGATCGGGCCAGCGCTGCAGGGTGCTGTCGGACAGCAGCAGGATGTCGGGAATGAACGTTCCGGTGCCGCGCGCGCCGATCACGGCGCGGGTGTCGGCGCGGCGGATGGAGTCACTGGCATCAGCATCGATGCGGGCGCTGCGCGCCGCACTCGCGAGCGGCTGCGCGGCATCGGCGCTCTGCTGCACACTGTCGGCCCCGCGCTGGGCGCGCTGGCCGGCCAGATCGTAGCCATGACGGCGCACGCTTGCCGTCTCGAGCAGCACCAGGACACCAAGTCCGGCGAGCACGATGGCAAGAAGTCGGGGCAGCGATGGGGGTCGCATCTCGGATCAGGGCGGGGTCGAGCGTTCGGCAGCGCGCATGAGATCGGCAATCGGGGGATGACGATCGAAAGTCTGTCCCAGAACGGATCGTGCCCGGCAGCGGCCACGGCATGGACGGTAGCGAGGGCCTCAAGGTGCGCTGACACGTGAGGCCGGCATGTTGTGCCGTGCGTTACAGATCAGGCCGTAAGTACGCAGGGGTCAAGGGGTTGCGCCGGCTCGCCCGGTGGCGGGACGTCGGCTGGGGCGTCCGGGTCGAGCGGAGCGCGCATTCAATGGTATCTTTCAGTCAGAGCCGTTCCAGCGCGCCGTCCTGCGCTGCGTCGTGTCGTTCCTTCCCAGGGTGTCATGCTCAGCGCCGTGAAAGAGTCCGTCCGTCCGACCGCATTGTCGAACCGACGGGAGATCATCGAGGCGCTGGAGACGGCGCACGAAGCTGCCGTCGATTACTGGGCTGCATTCACCACATCTGAGTTCTTCGCCCCGATCGGCACGCACTGGTCGCCGGCGGAACATGTGCGGCACCTGACGCGATCCATGACGCCATTGCTGCCGGTGCTTCGTGTCCCGCGCGCGGCACTGCGTTTCGCGTTCGGCGCGGCCACACGGCCATCACGCTCGTATGACGAGATCGAGTCGCTGTACCTCAAGGCGTTGCGGGACGGCGGCAAGGCCGGACGTTTCACGCCGCCGGTCGATCGCAATGCGCCGGACATCATTCGTCGCAACGCGATCATGGACGCGCACTCCGAGACGTTGCGCGGCATGACGCAGGCGATGGAGCGGTGGACCGAGGTGCAGCTCGACGCGCACCGCCTGCCGCATCCGCTGATCAGCAAGCTCACCGTGCGCGAGATGATGCTCTTCACGCTGCTCCACAACCAGCATCATGTCGGCGTCGCCGAGAAGCGACGCGCCGAAGCCGAGGCGCATCCGGGATTCTGAACGCCCTTTTTTGCGTAGAGAGATCGAAACACTTTTCACGCGGGGCTCGCGGGGAACTCGGGAAAAAACACACGCTGTGGGAACTGCGCTCGCGAGGCTCTGTTCCCACAGCGTTTCTGTTCCACTTCCCCGCGCTCCTCGCGAGCCCCGCGTGAAAAGTTATCAGCACATCGCTGCACGCAGAGCTATTCGCCGTAGGGGATCCAGATGTTCTTGACCTGCGTGGCGTGGCGGAGGAAGTCGGGGCCTTCGCCCTGGGCAGCGCTGGACCAGTCGCGGGCGGTCCATTCGGTCCAGGTGCGCTTCATGTTGTCGGCTGACGCGCGTTCGACGGCGGTGGCTCCATCGCGCGTGCCGAAGTACCACAACCCATCCACCTCATCGTGCTCGGCCAGCGTCCGCGTGAGCGCGTTGCGGCCGCCGGTGACGATGTTGACGACGCCGGGCGGCAGATCCGACGTCTCGAGCACCTGATAGAAGTCCGTCGCGGCGAGAGGATACAGCTCGCTCGGAACGACGACGGTCGCGTTGCCCATCGCGATCGCCGGTGCGACGAGCGACACGAAACCGAGCAACGGGTGTTCGGCGGGACAGATCAGCGCGAGCACACCGAGCGGCTCGTTCATCGCCAGTGTCACGCCGCGCAACGGTGTGCTGTGGACTGCACCGTCGTACTTGTCGGCCCATGCGGCGTACGTGAACAGGCGCGCGATGGATCGTTCCACTTCCATCGCACCACCGCTGCCGAGCATCTGGTCGATGCGGAGGGCGAATTCGGCGCTGCGCGCCGACAGATTCTCGGCGATGTAGTACAGGATCTGCGCACGGTTGTGACCCGTTGCGCGTGACCAGCTCGTCGCGGCCAGTGCCGCCGTGACGGCATTGCGCAGGTCCTTGCGATTGCCATCGCCGACTTCGCCGATCGTGTGACCGCCGGGGCCACGCACCGCAATGCTGTATCCGCCGTCGGGGCGCACCTGCTTGCCGCCGATGAAGAACTTCGGTGTGCGATCGATGTCCGGGACTTCGAAGCCATTCGCACTCGCCGACGCCGGAGCGAACGGCGCCGGATCGACCAGCGGCGCGGCGTGCTTCTTCCACGTGGGCACGAGATACTCGTACATCCCTTCGCGCCCGCCCTCGCGTCCGAATCCGCTTTCCTTGTAGCCACCGAAACCGGCGGCGGCGTCGAAGAGGTTGGTCGAGTTCACCCACACGATCCCGCTCTTGATCTTCGGTGCGATGTCGAGCGCGAGGTTGATGTTCTCCGTCCACAGGCTGCTCGCCAACCCGTACGGCGTGTTGTTCGCAAGTTCCACCGCTTCGCTCGGCGTCCGGAACGTCATCGACACGAGCACCGGGCCGAAGATCTCCTCCTGCACGATGCGCGCGGCGGGTGAGACGCCCGTGAAGAGTGTCGGCGGGTAGAAGCAGCCGTCCGTCGGCACGGCCCACGACGGCTGCCACATCTGCGATCCTTCCTCGACACCGGCGTTCACGAGCGTCCGAATGCGATCGAGCTGAATCGGATCGACGATCGCACCCATGTCGATCGACTTGTCGAGCGGCGAGCCGACGCGCAGCGTCTCCATGCGCGCGCGAATCTTCTCTTCGAGCTGCGTCGCGATGCCCTCGGCGACCAGCAGTCGTGACCCGGCACAGCAGACCTGACCCTGGTTGAACCAGATCGCGTCGACGACCCCCTCGACGACGCTGTCCAGGTCCGCATCGTCGAACACGATGAACGGGCTCTTGCCGCCGAGTTCGAGCGACAGCTTCACGCCGGTACCGGCGGTGACACGCCGGATGATCCTGCCGACTTCGGTCGAGCCGGTGAACGCGAGCTTGTCGAGATCCTTGTGTGCGACGAGTGCCTTCCCGGTGTCACCATCCCCGGTGACGACGTTGAGCACGCCGGCGGGCAGTCCTGCATCGCGCGCAATCTCCGCGAAACACAATGCGGTGAGTGGTGTGAACTCGGCGGGCTTGAGCACGACCGTGCAGCCGGCCGCCAGCGCCGGTGCGACTTTCCAGGCCAGCATCAAGAGCGGAAAGTTCCACGGGATGATCTGGCCGCAGACACCGGCTCCAGTGAAGCCGGCGAACTCCGCATCGAGCAGCTGTGCCCAGCCGGCGTGGTGATAGAAGTGCCGCGCCACGAGCGGGATGTCGAGATCGCGCGTTTCGCGAATCGGCTTGCCGTTGTCCACCGTCTCGAGCACGGACAAGAGTCGCGCATGTTTCTGCACGGCGCGCGCCAATGCGTAGAGATGCCGCGCGCGACCGTGTCCACCGAGCGCCTGCCACTGCGGGAGTGCGTTGCGTGCGGCCTTCACCGCGACGTCGACATCGGCCTCGGTACCCTGTGTGACTTTCGCAAGCAGTTGTCCCGTGGCGGGATTGTTCACCGCGAACGTGGCGCCGTGTCTCGTGAATGCGCCATCGATGAAATGACCGAACGTGCCCAGCTGATGTCGTTCGATCCATTCGCGCACCGGCGCATCGCCTTCGGGGGCGGGCCCGTAGGCCATGGTCTCGAAAATGTCCGCGACGGATGTCATGTCTGTGAAGTGCAGTGGGTCACGGCATCGGCTGGCGATACGCGGCGGAATAGCGGCCGGTCACGAAGTGTTCCAGCTGTCGTTCGATGTCGGTGAGCAGGCCGCTGGCCCCGAAGCGGAAGAGATCAGGACGCAACCATCTACTCCCAAGTTCTTCCTTCATCAAGGCGAGCCAGTCGAGCGCACCCTTGGCCGCGCGAATGCCGCCGGCCGGCTTGAAGCCGACGATGTGGCCGGTCTGTTCGCGATACGCACGGATCATGCGCACCATCACGAGACCGACGGGCAAGGTCGCGTTCTCCGGTTCCTTGCCGGTGCTGGTCTTGATGAAGTCACTGCCGGCCTGCATCGCGACCAGGCTCGCGCGCGCGACGTTGGTCATCGTCGCGAGTTCACCGGTGGCGAGAATCGTCTTCATGTGTGCATCGCCGCATGCATCGCGAAACCGCTTCACCTCATCGTACAAGGCGTGCCAGTTGCCGGTGAGCACATGCGCACGCGTGACGACGATGTCGATTTCCTGTGCGCCTGCCGCGACACTGGACTTGATCTCGGCGACGCGCGTTTCGATCGGACTCAGGCCGGCCGGAAAACCGGTGGAGACCGCCGCGACGGGAATGCCGCTGCCGGCAAGGGCGTCGACGGCGGTCTGCACGAGCGAGTGGTAGACACACACCGCGCCCGTGGTGATGCGCAGGTGACCGACGCCGAGTGCTGCCTTGATGTCCTCGCGCAGCGGATTGCGCGCCTTGGCGCAGAGACGGCGGACGTTGCCGGGTGTATCGTCCCCGGACAGCGTTGTGAGGTCCATGCAGGTGATGGCGCGCAGCAACCAGGCGGCCTGCCATTCCTTCTTCACGGTTCTGCGCGTCGGAATCGTGGCGGCGCGGCGTTCCACGGCGCTGCGGTTGACGCGAATGGCGCGGACGACGTCGAGGTCGAGGGCGGTGCCGGGGTTGCGCTCGACATGTGCGCCGATCGGTGCGGGTTCGTGATGCCGCACCAGCGTCGGTCGTGGCGCACTGCTCCCCGCGAGCGCGCCGGTCGGGGTCGGTCGATTGCCAATCGTCATTCGCATGCACCTGGTTCGTGATGTCCTGAAGCTACCGGCCTGAATGTGGGTTCGGGAGTTCGTTGCCGTTCGGGCAGAACACTTTTCGCGCGGGGTTCGCGGGGGACGCGAAGGCGATTAACCGCGGCGGCGAGCGTTCGCTTCGATTTTCGAGATCGTCAACACTTTTCGCGCGGGGCTCGCGGGGGACGCGAAGGCGATCTACCGCGGCGGCGAGCGTCGCTTCGGTTTTCGAGATCGTGAACAGTGTTCGCGCGGGGGCGCGGGGGCGCGGGGACGAGTGTGCGCGGGGCGACGGTCGGCGTGGTCAGGGGCTCCGTCTTTGTGGGAACTGCGCTCGCGATTACGGCGTGTCGAGCGTGATAGGGGCTGCTGCGGAAGCGAACACATTTCAAGAAGCAGTGGTTCATCACAGCGATGCCTTGGACCCGCGCGAACACCGAAGAACGACGCTTCGGTTTCGGAGTGGGCGTTAGAACCGATGTCCCCGCGCCCCCGCGTCCCCGCGCGAACACTTTTCTCGATGCCACGAACGTGAACGGCGCCGGTTGGAACTCCAGAACGGCCTCGCGTTCCTCGCGAGCCCCGCGCGAACGGTGTTCAGCGGTCCGATGCGGTAGGAGTCACGGGACGCAGCGCGAGGTTGGCGATGAAACCGATCACGAGCAGGGCCGCCATGAGATACATGGTGACGCTGTACGCCTCGGCTTTCGGCACGCCGCGGCTGATCTGGTATTCGCGGATGTAGTTCACGAGCACGGGACCGAGTACGCCGGCGGTGGACCACGCGGTGAGGAGGCGACCGTGAATGGCGCCGACCTGCAGCGTGCCGAAGCGGTCGCGCAGGTAGGCGGGGATGGTCGCGAAGCCGCCACCGTACATCGACAGGATCACGCAGTACGCCGCGATGAATGCGACCACGTTACCGCTCCGGCCGATCGTCGGCACGCTGCTGTAGATGATCGCGCCGAGTGCGAAGAAGATCGCATACGTGGCGCGTCGTCCGATGCCATCACTCAGGGACGACCAGGCGAATCGCCCGATCAGGTTCGCGAGGCTGAGCAGCACGACGAAGTTCGCCGCATCCTTCACCGTCACGACGCCGGGAAACATCTCCTGGATCATCGCCGACGCCTGTCCGAGCACGCCGATGCCTGCCGTCACGTTCACGCAGAGCATGATCCACAACAGCCAGAATGGCGTCGTGCGAACGGCGGCGGCCACGGTCATGCCATTCGGCGCCGGTCGTGCCATCTGCGTGCGTTGCGTGATGGAGGCCGACGGTGCCCAGTCCGCAGGCGGCACACGCACGGTGAAGACACCGAACATCATCACGACGAGATACAGCACGGCCAGCGTGAGAAACGTGGCAGCGATGCCGTTGCCGGTCGGCGAGCGATAGTGCGCCATCAACCAGACCGACAACGGTGACGCGATGATCGCCCCGCCACCGAAGCCCATGATCGCCAGCCCCGTCGCCATCCCGGGACGATCAGGAAACCACTTGATGAGCGTGGAGACAGGTGAGATGTAGCCGAGGCCGAGTCCGATACCACCGAGCACACCATAGCCAAGCAGCAGCAGCCAGAACTGATGCGCCGCGATGCCGGCGGCTCCCACTGCGAGTCCGCTGCTGAAGCAGAGTGCGGCGGCGAACATCGCGGCCCGCGGACCGACGCGTTCGAGCCAGCTGCCGAAGAGTGCGGCAGAAACGCCGAGAAACACGATCGCAGTGCTGAACACCCAGCCGATCGTGCTGACCTTCCAGTCATCCGGTGCGGCAGTGCTGAGTCCGATGGCCTTGGACAGTGGCAGCGAGAAGACGCTGAAGGCGTACGCCTGTCCGATGCAGAGATGTATGGCGAGCGCAGCCGGCGGCACGCGCCACCGATTGAATCCGGCTCGTGCGATCGTGTGATCGCGATGCAAGAATGCAGGAAGCCCCATGTAATGGCGTCGCAGTGAGACGAAAATGAAGGATGTCCAATATTGCGATGTGACGACCTGAGCGGCATGTGCCTCTCGCGAGAATGCATACACATGTGACACGTTCCACAGATATGGAGGACACCCTGATGACGGCTCCGACGATGGTACCGGCAACTGTGACTGCACCGCATCAATCGCCAGCGCCGGCGGCTGTACCGGCACCACCGGCGCCACTGGTGATCGAAGTCGTGTGGGGCGACATCACGCGTGTCGCCGCTGATCTGTATGTCGTGGGTCATTACAACGGTGTCGAGCCGCAAGGTGCGGAGCTCGCGCTCGATCGACATGTCGTGTCGCGCATGCCGCACTTGCGACGTGGATCGGAGCGTCTCACACTCACGCGCCTGTCGCACCTCGGTCAACTCGCACCGGACTTCGGTGACATCGAGTTCTTTCCCGGTGAACAGCGCGGTGATCCGAACACTGCCGTCACGGTGGCGTTGGCCGGCATGGGCTTTCCCGGGACGTACACGCGTGCGAAACATCGGGACCTGATGTCGCGCATGGCGGTGAAGGTGATGTCGCTGCCGGACGTCTGCATTCTCAACATGGTGCTGGTGGGGAGCGGCGAAGGCACACTGCGCGTGTGGGAAGCGCTCGATGGCTTGCTGGCCGCGATGGTGAGCTTCGCGCCGGCGCTCGAAGACGGTGTCCCATCGCGGCTCAACACACTGCGCATCGTGGAACGCGACCTGGGCAAGGCGCGTGCGATCCACGCAGAGCTGGTGGCACGCGCCGCGTGGTATGCGCCCATGCTCGAGGCCGAGCGTGTGCATCTCAGCGTGGCTCCCGCTGTCGCCGCGGTGCCGGATCCCGACAACAAGCACTGTCAGCTCAGTCAGGCGAATCTCTTCGCGCTGCTGATGGCGGCGGCGACAACAGATGATGGACGCGACGCTGCGCACGCCCTGCTGGCCCGCGTGAACACGGCGAGTGACGCGCACGCCGCAGTGACGATGGATCAGATGAGCCTCGCGCTGAAGGACGCTGCGGAGACGCTCGTTCAGCAGTTCACGGAGATCGAGACGCGCCGGGCGGATTCGCTTTCGCCCGAGGAGCGCGTGAAGTCGGGCCTGACGGTGCCGAGCCGGCCGCTCGCACGTCCGCAGCGTCCGGTGGACCTGCTGCGCGTGCGCATCGAAGGGTTCGATGGCGCGTATGGCGACACCGCCGTGCGCCTGTCGTACGTGCGAGCACCGGATGGCGTGCGTGTGGCCGCGATCACCGACATGGCGACGGTGGCGCAGCGCGTGATTCCGGTGGACTTCGCGCTGATCCATGAACAGATCGAGCTGATCCAGCGCGACGATCCCGAAGCCACCGAGGATCAGGTGATGCAGGCGGCGCGACTGCTGCGCCGGCTGCTCGTGCCGCCGGATCTGCGCGTCCTGCTGACCGGTGCGAGCCAGCTGGTGCTGGATGTCGATCGTGACATGGCGGCGGTGCCTTGGGAAGTGATGCAGGTGGACGCAGACGACATGATGAACTCCGGTCCGGAAGCGGAAGCGGCGATGGTGCACCTCGGCCTCGCGCGCCCGGTCGCGCGGCAGCTGCGCACGTCACTGAGCCCATCGAGCGCGCAGATCTCGACGGCACGCGGGCCGCTGCGCGCGCTGATCATCGGTGATCCGGGCGATCCGGAACGCGGCGAAAGCCTGCCGGGTGCGCGCGCTGAAGCACTCGCGATGGAAGCGCTGCTCAAGTCGCTCAAGGTGGAAGTGAAGCTGCTGCTCGGCACGCAGGGACGCAGCGAGGGGCGCGAGCCGGCGACGCGCAGTTCGGTCATCGACCTGCTGTCGCGACGCTCACCACCGTACGACATCCTGCACTACTGCGGACACGGCATGTTCGATCCGGCTGATGCGTCGGAAAGCGGCTGGTTGTTCGCGGACGGTGTGCTGGGGCCGAACGAGCTGCGGCTCGCGCTCGAGTCGGGCGCGCCACCACTCATCCTGGCGAACGCCTGCCTGAGCGGCAGGCTGGCCGAGCCGAAGCCGAAGGACGGATCGAAAGCCGCCGACTCGTGGAGCGAACATGGCCTGGTGCCGGGCCTCGCCGACGCGGTGCTGCAGTTCGGCGCGCGCAACTTCATCGGGACGTGTCGCGAGATCAGCGACGAGGGTGCGGTGAAGTTCGCCGAGGTGTTCTATCGTCGCGTGATTCCGTCGAAGGCGGATGCGGAATCGGTCGGCTCGGCGCTGCTCGCGGCACGCGATGCACTGTACCTGGAGCGCAAGAAATACGGGTCACTGTGGGCGACGTATCAGCATTACGGCAATCCTGCGTGGCGCCTGCGTCCGATGATGTCGGCGGTGGATACGGACTCGACGCAGGTGTGAGGGAGTCGGCGCGCTGACGGACGCAGGATGCGGTGCGCGGCAATGGGGCTACATTGCCTCGATATGCCTGCGCCGTCACGCGTGTCCGTCATCGGCCCCCGAATACTCGCGCTGCTGGCCGCGCTGCTGGGCCTTCCGATGCGACTCGCGGCGCAGCCGCCGCGCCTGGATGCACCGCGCGTGGGTTTGTACGACAGTGTGGCCGCCGTCCTGCTGCGCAAGTGGCCTGACGTGGCGAAACGCCGATACATCGTCGCTCCGCTGACCGAGGAACATCGGGCACGCGCCGACAGCGCGAGCACGTTCGGCGACGAAGTCGTGGCGGTGCAGACACTGCTGGCCTTGGCACTCGCATCGCGGAATTGATCAGTGGCACGAGTCGCCAACGTCGGTTCCGAGGTCCCGTGGTGGCGTTGCAGGATCGCCAGACGCGCAGTGCCAAGGAGGTGTTCGTCGAGGAGCTGCGGCGACAGGGCATCGCGCGCATCGTCGGTGAGCCGACTGCCGGTGCGGTGGTGGCGAGCGGATCGGCCGCACTGGGCCACGGCATGATGCTCCTCATGCCGGCCCAGGTGAACGCGCCCCGGTACGACGGCCTGGAGCTGCATCCGCAGCAGCCGGACGTCGCCGTGGCGTGGGGCGGACCATTCTCGGGACTTCAGGACCCGATCCTCCTCGCGGGGATTCGCGAGGCGACGCAGCTGGTGCGTCAGCAGGGTCGAGGCGTGGTGCTGCCGGCTCCGCGAGCGACGCAGAGCAAGCTCAAGGCACTCCTGCCGTAGCCGCGTCGCTGTCCGCGCGTTGACATACCCCCTCTCCGTATGTAATTTTATACCGGTAGGGGGTATACATTCTTGTCGGAGAGGAGGCTTTCCGTGACCACCACGACGATCAACATCAACGGGATGACGTGCAGTCACTGCGTCGCCGCCGTCCAGAAGGCGCTTGCAACGGTCCCCGGTCTCACGATCGATGCGGTGACCATCGGGTCGGCCACCGTCTCCATCGATCCGGCAACCGGATCGTTGGCGGCGGCCGAAGCGGCGATCGATGACGCCGGCTACGACGTGGTGAAGGGGCGTGTGCTCAACATCGCCAGTCCTGGCGCCGGCGAATCGACATCGGATGCCTGACGTGATGGCACCTGCGCCGGCGGCAGTGAGCGCGGTGCCGACGGCGCTGCCAGTGCAGACGGTCACGTTGCCGGTGACGGGCATGACGTGCGCGGCTTGCCAGAGTCGCGTGCAGCGCCAGCTGACGCGCACGCCCGGCGTGCGTGATGCGTCGGTGAACCTGTTGATGGGCAGCGCCACGGTGACGTTCGATCCCGCACTGTCAAATGCGGCAGCGCTCGTGAAGGTCGTGCTCGACAGCGGCTACGGCGCGGAGCTGCCTGGCACGACCGATGATGTCGTGGAGCAGCTCGCGACGCGCGACGCGACGGCGTCTCACGAATACGACGCGCTCAGAATTCGCGCGTTGGTGAGTGGCGTGGCAGGTGCCGTGGCGATGGTGATTTCGATGCCGCTGATGGCGCGCAACGATCACGCCGGCATGGGCGTGGTGGCCGATCCGTTCATGCGCTGGGTGATGCGCGCGGTGTCGCCGGGATTGGAGTCCGCGCTGCCGTGGCTGTACGCGCTCCCGACGCACGTGATCACATGGCTGTTGCTCACCATGACCGTCGCGGTGATGGTGTGGGCGGGTCGGCAGTTCTACGTGAATGCGTGGAAGGCATTGCAGCATCGTGCGGCCGACATGAACACGCTCGTCGCGGTCGGAACCGGCGCCGCGTTCATCTACTCGGTGCTCGCGACGCTCGTTCCGGGCTTCTTCACCGCGCATGGCGTGGCGCCGGACGTGTACTACGAGGCGGTGATCTTCATCATCGCCCTGATTCTCACCGGGCGGATGTTCGAGGCGCGCGCCACGCGCACCACGTCGAACGCCTTGCGGTCGCTCGCGCAGCTGCGTCCGGAGACGGCGCGCGTGATGCGGCCCACGCCTGACGGTGGCGAAACCGAAGTGACCGTGTCGTTGCGCGACGTGCGCGTCAGTGACCTTGTGGTGATCCGTCCCGGCGAGCGACTGCCGGTGGATGGCGTGATCGAAAGCGGCAGCACATCGATCGACGAAAGCATGCTGACGGGTGAGTCGATGCCGGTTGCAAAGGCGGTGGGTGACCGCGTGATCGGCGGCACGATCAACGCTGCCGGTGCAGTCCGGTATCGTGCGACGACGCTGGGCTCGAGGAGTGTGCTGGCGCAGATCATGATGCTGATGCGCGATGCGCAGGCGTCGCGTGCGCCGATTCAGGGGCTGGCCGATCGGATCAGCGCGATTTTCGTACCGGTGGTGATCGGGTTGTCGCTGCTGACGTTCGCGATCTGGTTCGGCGTGCTCGCATCCGGCGGCACAGAGGCGGGCGCGGCCTCCGTGCGCGCGTTCGCAGCGGCCGTGGCGGTGCTCATCATCGCGTGTCCGTGCGCCATGGGGCTTGCCGTTCCGACGGCAGTGATGGTGGCAACGGGTCGCGGCGCCGAGGGCGGTGTGCTGATTAAGGGTGGTGCGGCGCTGCAGCGTGCGGGTGATGTGACCACGGTGGTGCTCGACAAGACGGGAACGGTCACCGAGGGCCGTCCGGCGGTGACGGACATCGCGCACGCCTCGGCGTCTTCGCTCGATGATGCGGCGCTGCTGACGAGTGCGGCGTCACTCGAGCTGTCCAGCGAACACCCGATTGCCGGTGCCATCGTGCGCGCCGCCCGCGCACGAGGCCTGACGCTGGTGGTGCCGACCGAATTCGAGTCGCTCTCGGGTCGCGGCGCGACGGCGATGGTCGGCGCGCAATGGGTGGCGGTGGGCAACACGACGCTCATGGATGAACTGTCGCTCGATGTGTCGTCGATGGCGCCGGTGGTCGCGACGCTGCAGGCGAACGCGAGAACGGCGATTCATGTGGCCGTCGATGGCGCGCTGGCCGGCGTGATCGCGGTGGCCGATCCGGTGCGCACCGAATCCGCAGCGGCGATCGCGTCGCTGCAGCGGTTGGGCCTGCACGTGATCATGCTCACTGGTGACAACGCGGCGACGGCCAACGCCGTCGCGCGTGACGTGGGCATCACGCAGGTCGTGGCCGGCGTGCTGCCCGCCGGCAAGGTGGCGGCGATCGCCGATCTGCAGCGCAGCGGTGCCATCGTCGCGATGGTCGGCGACGGCGTGAATGACGCGCCGGCGCTCGCGCAGGC
>JACMLX010000164.1 GCA_014379355.1 Gemmatimonadaceae bacterium | reverse complement strand
CCGCGCCGCCGAACATCGTCACCGGCGCCGGATGCGGCGCGGACCGGCCGAGCGCGCCCGAGACATTCGCAATCCACTCGCGAACCCACCACGGCGCGATCAGCGTCGGCAGCACGAGCAGCAGCGCACAGGCAATCGCGGCCGTGATCGATGGCGCAGACACGAAGACCGGGAGGCCAAGATTCGGTTTCGCGACCAGCACGGCTGCCAGCGCGGGGAGCACGACGGCCGCCGCAATCAGCGGCGACCACTGACCGAATCGCATCGCAAACACGAACGGCATGCTTCCACAGAGCCATGCACGATGCAGTCCGTCACGCGTCACGGCGTAGACGAAGAGAAATGCACCGATGCTGTTGAACAACGTCGTTGCGGCCAGGAACGGCAGCATCGACAGCGGCACCCAGAGCAGGACCGCCGGCATCGGATAGTACAGCGGATCGACGAGTCGGACCGTCCACCCCGCATCGTGCGCGCCCGTGAAAGCGGTGGTGGCGTTGTTCCATACGGCTGCTGACCATGGATCCAGCCCATGGGTCATCAGTTGCGCCGCGCGCCAGAGATACAGCGAATCCGGCGCGGAGCCGTGCACAATGAAATAGTCGTGCTGGATCCACGTGTAGATCGCGCACACCATTGCGATGCCGCTCGCCAGCGCGAGGCGCGCGCGACGATCGCTCATGCGCGAAGAGTTGGTGGTGCGTCGCC
Source organism: Gemmatimonadaceae bacterium (assembly GCA_014379355.1). Lineage (GTDB taxonomy): Bacteria > Gemmatimonadota > Gemmatimonadetes > Gemmatimonadales > Gemmatimonadaceae > JACMLX01. The sequence goes on along the minus strand of JACMLX010000164.1, from coordinate 32,831 downwards.
GCGAAGCCACGTCGGCAACAGTCCGACCTGCCGTTCGAGCCATCCCGGTACCGGGCCCACATTCGGTCGACGCAACACCATGAACAGCGCCGGCAGGTACGTTCCCGCGAGCGCATACGGCGCCATGACGGGCACATACATCTCGACCTTCCTCGCGAACGCGAACCAGGCCAGGAAGGCAATGTGTCCCGCCACGACACTCCAGATCACCTCCCGTCGCGACTCGGCGACGGTGGCGAGTGGCAACTGGTCAGCCCAGAACGGCAGCTGCGGCACACACGCCATCAACGCGATCAACCGCCCTTCGGGCCGACGCCAGCGCAGCAGTGCGAGCAGCAGCAGCACACCCGCGCCAGCGAACTGCGTGACAGGCATCGGATGTGGCACCGTCTCGCGAAACGGACCGGTGATCGCTGCGTACCACGCCACGGGCCACGACGGCATCACCATCATCGAGACGGCGACGAGTGCGAAAGCACTTGCCGTCGCGACACGCGACGGTCGCGCGAGGAACAGCGGCAGTCCGAGATTCGGCTTTGCCGGCAGCAGGAATCCCAGCAGCGGCAACGCGGCGGCGGCGACGAGCCACGTGGACCACTGGCCGAATCGAAGCGCGACGATGAAAGGAACTCCACCACACAGCCAGACGCGATGCAGCCCGCCACGCGACAGCGCGAATGCACAGGCGAAGGCGCCGAGCGAGCAGAACGCAATACTCCCTGCGAGAAAACTACCCAGCGCGAAAGGCGCCCATACGATCAGCGCCGGCAGCGGATAGTAGAGCGGTTCGATCGCCTCGCGCCACGCCTCCGGATCGCTGTCACCGGCCGGCATCGTGTGCCACGTGGCGACGTCATAAGGATTGCCGCCATCGAGCACGATGCGCGCGCCACGCCACAGCGCGAGAGAATCCGGCGACAGCGATTCCTGCATCATGGAGCGGTGCGTGAACCACACGAAACCGCCGGCAATCATCGCGATCAGCAGGGCAAGCAATGAACGTCGCACCAGCGACGGCGCCTCGGTCACGCGGTGCGCTCGCGCTGCCGACGATGGCGCACCGGCGGCAGCGACGTGCGACGAGATACGTGCCCGCAGCGCCAGCCGGCGGAGGAGTGGTGACGTGACATCGATGCAGAATGTCCCGCCGCGAAGCGCAGGCGCAAGCAGCGCGTCGCACAATTCCAATGACCGCACGCACATCGGCCCTACCGCGTGCCCGGAACGCTCGCGTATTCTGGGCGCATGGAATCCAGCAGCGCGCCGCGCCGTCCCACGTTGTCCCTGCCGATCGTGCTGGCGGTGCTCTGCTTCGCGGCAACTCTTCTCGACATCACGGTGCTTGGCGACGCCGACACGTATTGGCACGTCGAGGTGGGACGATGGATCACGGAACACCGCGCCGTGCCGCGGCAGGATGTGTGGTCGCATTCGTGGCCCGGTATTGCGTGGACGGCGCACGAGTGGTTGTCCGAGCTGCTGATGTACGCGGTGTTCAACGCCGGTGGCTGGACTGCGGTGCAGCTCATCATGAATGCCGCGTTTGCCATGACCGCCGGCTACATTCTGCACTTCGCCTTGCGGCGCATGTCGAGACCGAGCGCGCTTGCCCTCTGTCTGGTATGCCTCGGCGTGATGTCGACGCACTTCCTCGCACGGCCGCACGTGCTGGTCTGGCCGCTGACGGCGGTCTGGGTCGGCACACTCGTCGATGCCGGTGAGCAGCACCGCGCACCGCCATGGTGGCTGCTCCTGCTGTTGATCGTGTGGTGCAATCTGCACGCGAGTTTCACGCTGGGACTCGGTTTCGCCGGCGCCCTGGCACTCGACGCATGGTATGCGGCGCGCAGCGACGTCGCTCGCCTGCAGCTGATCCGACGCTGGATGCTCTTCCTCGCGGCCGCTGGCCTCTGCGCGCTGGTCAATCCGCGCGGCCTCGACGCCATCAGCCACGCCCTCGGCGTGATGCGCATGTCAGCCACCCTCGACATCGTCACCGAGTGGAAATCCGCCGACTTCCACCAGTTCCAGTTTCTGCTGGTGTGGCTGTTCCTGGTGACGGCAGTGGCATTCACCGGACACCTGAAGCTCTCGCCGATCCGGATCATCTTCATCCTCGGCCTGCTGTACCTCGCGCTCAAGCATCGACGGTATCACGCGCTGGTCGGACTCGTTTCACCATTCCTGCTCGCGAAGCCACTGGGCGATGGCCTTCGCGAAGGCGATTCAGCAGCGCTTCCGGACTCACATCCGGCGTCCGCGCTGGGCGTGGCGCTCGGTGCGGCGGTCTGCGTGGTGCTCGGACTCGTCATGCGACCCTACATGCGACAGGCGCCGAACCCGTACGTCACGCCAGCGGGCGCAGTGGAAGCGTTTCAGGCCACCGGTGCCACGGGCAACGTGTTCAACACGTATGCGTTCGGCGGCTACCTGATCTCCCGCGGTGTGCCGGTGTACATCGATGGCCGTGGCGACATGTATGGCGATGCGTTCATGACTGAGACGGCCGACGCACGCGACCTGAAGTCGCCGCAGGCGCTGGAGACCGTGCTCCGGAAATACAGGATCGGCTGGACTCTGCTGCAGCCCGATGTCGCGGCGGTGGCCCTGCTCGACCACCTTTCCGGATGGCAGCGCATCTACGGCGATTCCGTCGCCGTGGTGCATGTGCGTCGCGACCTCCTCGATGCAGCGCACATGCGCACGACGCCCTCAGGCAGCGCCGTGCGTTGACGCCGGAGTGTCGGTTCCAGTGCGCAGAGCGCGCCGCCAGCGGGATTGTGCGCCACGAATCCGGAACAGATCCACACTGGCACGAATGAGGTCGATCGGTCGTACCTTCGATCCGCCGCGATGGTGCCACCGGCGCAGCGGTTGTTCGAAGATGACCGCGTCGATCTGCGCACCAGACGTGGCACGGAGCAGTGCGTCAGCCCGACTGAGCATCTCGACGTCGAAGACCCACGGTGAGAGAAACGCCTCGGAGAGCACGTCACGGAGCAGCGGCGTGACCCGAAACAGTTTCGCGCCGCATTGTGTGTCGTACGTGCCGATGCCGAGCGCACCCGACGCCAGCGTGGCGAACACTCTCCCGATATAGTGTCGCAGCGCACCTCGCGTGATGTGACGCCCGAGCGAGCGAAGTCGGATACCGAAGACCCACTCGACGGCCGGCTCCGCCGCGAACACGGCGTACAACGCGCCAATCTCGGTGAGCGGTGCGCTGAGGTCCGCGTCCCAGAATCCGCAGTAGTCGCTGATGGCTGCCGCATGCAGCAACCCGGCTCGCACTGCCTCGGCCTTGCCGCCGTTCCGAGGCAGCGTGATCACGTCGATGCGTGTCGGCGCCTTCGATTGCAAATCTTCGAGCAGGCTCGCGCTTGCATCCGTCGAGCCATCATTCACGAAGCAGAGTCGCAGCCAGGCGAACTGCTGCAACGCCGAGTGGAACGCGGCAGAGTCCAGTCGCCGCGCCTCGTTGTAACACGGTACCACGAGCGTGAGGGAGGCAGGCGGCGTCATGCTCGGTGATCCGGCGATGCACGCACGATCGCCAGCAGCGACAAACCGAACGGGAGCACACGCTGTGGAATCCACGCAGCTTCCAGTCGCCAGACATTGAGCAGCGCGCGGTTCACGAACGGTCCTGGCATGAGTGCGTCGGTCCGGTACCCGAAGAGACGTTCCCTGACGCGCTGGGCAATGGCGAGCGGCAGCAGCAGTGCGTTGAAGTACGACAGATACTCGACGCGCAGGCCAGCTGCCGCGACGTGCTCCCGAAGCGTTGCTGCCGTGTAGCGGCGCACATGCTGGTGATGCACATCATGCGGCCCCCACAACCAGGGGTTGGCCGGTACCGTCAGCACGATCGCGCCACCGTGAGCGAGGCGCGCGGACAGGGCCGATAGCGCCGCGACGGGTTGCTCGAGATGTTCGAGCACGTCGAACAACCCGATCACATCGAATGCGGCGTCCCCGAACGGAATGCCGGTCGGCAACACGCCCGGCGCGAGTTCACCGACACCGCGGGCACGCGCCACGGACAACGCATCAACGTCGTGTTCGAACCCGTAGACAGTGCCGAATCGGTTCAGCAGCGCGAGGTTGCCACCCGACCCGCAGCCGGCGTCGAGCAATCGCGCTGATGACGGTGGTGCGACCCGCGTGATGGCCGCCTCGATGAATTCCCGCCGGCCCCGGAACCACCAGTGATCCCGTTCCGCAGCGGCCATCAGCGCAAAGGCATCGCGTTCCATCGAAGGTGAGCGGGAAGAGATGTCGGGAGATGCGGACCGCTGGAGACACGGCCTACGAAATGAACGCCTTCATGCCGAACAGGAGCGCCATGGTGCCACAGGTCAGGACGCCGATGATCGCGAATCCTAGTTGAACAACCCGCGACCGCGGCGTCACGGACATGAGCGCAAGACCGTCGGCGAACGCCGGTGTCGACAACACATAGCGCAGCGACGAGATGGTATACGGTGGCCACGTCCGGGAATAGGAGAGTTGCATCAGCATGACGCCACACATCAGCATCAGGTTGCGTGCGGCCAGCCGCGAGCGATAGATCCAGGCGATGACGAACACCGCGCACGACGCGCCGACGTTGAGCAGTGTGACGAGCGAGATGCCATGACGCGACCGCACAACGTCCATCACATCCCGGATGATCGGCGTCCACGGCATCGAGGGTGCCCGCCCGAAGGAGGCCTGCGCGGCAAGCAGCGTGACACGCCCGAAACGCGCGCTGAAATACAGTTGCACCGCCACGAATACCAGTACGGGCACGCCGACGAAGACGACGGACGGGGACATGAGCGACTGACCAACGCGACGCCGCTGCACGACCCACTCGACTGCCAGCGCGGCGGTCAGCACGGGGCCGGCGTTGCGCGTCAACGCCGCGAGCCCGGCGATCAATCCCGCCGCGGCCCAGCGCTTCTCGCGTGCTGCGAGGAAACTCAGCAAGGCCAACATCAGGAACAGCGCATCCGTGTACACGGCCATCGAGTAGATCGCCGATGGAAAGAAGGCCAGCACCAGCGTCGATCGTCGCGCCGCGTGCTCGCCAAGCTCCGCCTTTCCCAGTTGAAGCAGGATCGCCAGCGCGATCAGGAATGCGACATTCGAGATGAGAATGCCCGCCAGCGCGATGTCGTTCTCGTCCGGGCCGAACGGCCGGAGCAGCAGCGGATACAGCGGGAAGAACGCCGTCGTCAGCGGCCGGTATCCGCGCTGTGCGATCTCGATGAAATAGGTCGAGTCGTAGGTGGTCCAGACATTCAGCCACCAGTTCGACACTCCGCTGTACCCGCCGCGCACCGGCGCCAGAAACGGGTGCATGCGGTGGCCGGCGTACGCACACAACGCCAGCCAGGCGCGAGACACCACCCAGACGAGCACCACGAAACGGGCGTCGCGGCTGCGCGTGGACAGCACCTACCAATCCGTCGGCGCGTAGTCCTTCAGGAACTGTCCCCACACATGCCTGCCGGTGTTCACACCGTCGATGATCGGATCGACGATGCGCGCCGCACCATCCACGATGTCGAGCGGCGGATGAAAGCGGTGCTCGGCGGTCTTGCGCGCGGCGATGTCCGCCGGATCCTCGTCGGTCACCCAGCCGGTATCCACACTGTTCATGTGGATTCCGTCGGTGTGATAATCCGCTGCCGAGGTGCGGGTCATCATGTTCAGCGCAGCCTTCGCCATGTTCGTGTGCGGATGCCGCGTGGTCTTGAATCGTCGATAGAACTGTCCTTCGACCGCCGACACGTTGACGATGTGCTTCGCTCGCCCCGGCGTGCGCACCATCAACGGCTTGAGGCGTGCGTTGATCAGGAACGGCGCCACTGCATTCACCAGGTGCACCTCGAGCAGCTCGACGCTCGGCACTTCGTCCATCTGCAGCCGCCAGCTGTTGCGGTCACGCAGATCGACCTGCTGCATGTCCTGGTCGAGACGTCCCACCGGAAACAGCGCCTGCTGCGCGATGTGCTCCTCATCGAGCAGCTTCACCTGTGACAGCTGCGCGGCGTGTGTGATGCCGACGGCCTCGCGCAGGTCCGGCGCGATCACGGCGTCGGCCGTCGCCTTCCCTTCCGGCAGCATGTTGTAGCCGCGCACCCCTTCGTACGCACCGAGCAGCGTGCGAACCGGCTCGGGCATGGTGCCGAGTGCTGCGGTTTCGATGTCCATCATGTGCTGGTAGAAATCGGGCGGGCGTCGCACGGTCTGGCAGGCGTTGTTGACGATGAAGTCGAGACGCTCACGCGTCGCCACCAGGTGGCTGCAGAAGGCCTCGACACTCGGCGTGTGCCGCAGATCGAGCCCGAAGATCTCGAGGCGATGGCCCCAGTCCCCGAAATCGGGTTCGGCCGCGTACCGCGCGGCGGAGTCACGCGGAAATCGCGTGGTGACGATCAGTTGAGCGCCGGCACGCAGCAGCTTGATGCCGGCCTGGTAACCGATCTTCACTCGACCGCCGGTCAGCAGGGCGACACGTCCGCGCAGATCGGCCGTCTCGGTGCGCTTCGCATAGTTGAACGCGGCGCAAGACGGACACATCTGATCGTAGAAGTGGTGCAGCGCGGTAAAGTCCTGCTTGCAGACGTAACAATTGAGCGTTTCCGGCGCGTGGAACGATTCCGGATCCTCGTCCACCGTCTCCTGCACGAAGTCGGACGGCGCGAAGAGTCGCGGCGTGATGAACACCTCTTCACGACGCAGCCGCCGGATCCCCGTGTCCTGCAGCACCGACTCTGCACGCTGCGTGCGCTCGGCCTTGCGCTGGTTGCGCGTGGCCTTGACGAGTCGGCGTCGCGCCAGCGCATCAGGGCGCGACACCTGGCCGGCGGCGGCGAGCAGACGCGTGCGATCCGACTGGTCGATCTGTGCCAGCAGCGAGCGGTCATCGACCAGTGATTCGAGCAGGGCGGCGGCCTCGCGGACGCGCTCGGTGACTTCGGCGGCGCTGAGGCCATCGAGCGGCGAGGGGTTGCCAAGGCTGGTCATACCGGAAACTTACGGACCCGGCCAGCCACCTCGCGTCCAACCCGGCCGTATCCGACATTGTCAGCAGGGGCGTCGGCACGTGCTCCTACCGGGGGCGGGTGCAGCCATATAGCATCGAGGGTCATACTCTCGCGGCCGCCTGTTGGGGAGGCTGACGCGCGCCACCCCGAAATCCGTCGCCACCACTCCCCTGCCGAGCCTGCTGATGACCAGCCGTCGGAATTTCCTCGCAGCCGCCGCCACGCTCGCAGCGGCACCCGCGTTCAGCTCGCGCGCCTTCGCTCAGCTGACACGCGCGCAGAGCCTGGCGGGTTCGCGCACAGCGCTCGACCTGGCGGATGACGAGACGTTCTGGTTCGAGATCCAGCGCGCGTTCGAGGTGGACCGGACCTGGGTGAACCTCAACAACGGCGGGGTCAGTCCGGCGCCATCGATGGTCATCGAGCAGATGATCCGCGACATCCGCTATTGCAACGAGATCCCCGTCGATCACATGTGGCGGCAGTTGCAGCCGCGCATGGAGAGTGTCCGGCGCGAGCTGGCGACCGAGTTCGGCTGCGACCCGGAGGAGATGGCGATCGTGCGCAACGCGTCGGAAGCGAATGAGACGATGATCTTCGGACTCGATCTCAAGCGTGGCGACGAGGTGATCATCACGACGCAGAACTACGGCCGCATGATCAACGCGTGGGATCAGCGGGTGCGGCGTGAGGGCATCGTGCTCAAGAAGGTGCAATTCGCGGTGCCGGTGGTACGCGACGAGGATGTGGTGGCGGCATTTGCAGCAGCGATCACGCCGCGCACGAAGGTGATCGAGGTCACACACATCACGAACCTCACCGGCCAGATCATGCCGGTACGCAAGATCGTGGACATGGCGCGGCCGAAGGGCATCGAAGTCTTCGTCGACGGCGCCCATGCATTCGCGCACTTCCCGTTCAAGCGCGACGAACTCGGTGTGGACTACTACGGCACGAGCCTGCACAAGTGGCTGTACGCGCCGATCGGCACGGGTTTCCTGTATGTGCGCAAGGACAAGCAGAAGGCGCTGTGGCCGTTGATGGCGGCGAGCGCCAGTCAGGACAACGACATCCGCAAGTACGAGGAGATCGGCACCCATCCGCAGGCGAACTTCAATGCGATCGCGGCAGCGATCGTGTTCCATCGCGGTATCGGCGCCGATCGCAAGATCGCGCGGATGCGCTGGCTGCGTGATCGATGGGCGAAGCGCCTGCTGGCCGAGGGGAATGGCCGGGTGAAGGTGCTCACGCCACTCGATTCCCCGAATGGCGGCGGCATAGGTTTCTTCAACGTGGACGGGCTGGACCCGGTGAAGCTGGGCGGCTGGCTGTACTCGAAGCACAACATCGTGACGACACCGATCGTGCACGAGAAGGAATTCATGGGCATTCGTGTGACGCCGAACGTGTACACGACGCCGTCCGAGGTCGACGTGTTCGCGGAGAAGGTGCTGTGGGCGATGAAGCAGGGGATCGCATAGCACGGCTTTGAACTGCCCGGCTCGCACAGAGCCACGGAGCCACAGAGAGTTCGCGCGCGATTGCATGAAGACTTTTCGCGCGGGGAGCGCGAAGGGCGCGGGGAAAGGCAAAAGCTGTTGCAACTGCGCTCACGAGACGCTGTTCCGACAGCTTTCTCGCAGGTGCACTTGCTCGCGGGCGCCGTGTGAATTCATTCTGTCAACGCATGCTGTGGAGATCTCGGTGGCTCCGTGTCTCTGTGAGAGACAGGCTGTTCAAGGCAAGCGAGGCGAGCGACGCGGCAGATGAAGGGTGTAGCCTGCGATGTGTTCGATGACTGGGTACGCTTTCGCCATCGCATCCGCCACTGCCGGATTGTACCGGGTGTCGAACAGCGGCTTGCCGCGTTCCTCTTCCGTGATGAACATCGAAAAGTCACCGCGAAGGATTCGCTCGACATACGGCCCCTCGTCCCAGATGCCGACGCTACCGAGTTCGGCGGCGATGGCCGGCTCTATCTCCACGAGTTTGCCCGCGCGCAGCACGAGCACCATATCGTCCGACACGACGGGCTTCGACGCGGCGGCGATACGGCCGGTAAGCGCGCGAAGCTCGCCGAGGAAGCGGGGTTGAGACAGCGCTGCAGTGTCGAATGGCACGAAAGCAATCGCTTGTGAGGCGAGCAGTAGTGGACCGAAGAGGACTCGCGGATACACGGACGATTTGTCGGCGTGGACACTGTTCCCGTGCGCCAGGTCTCGCACCAGCAGTGAGACGCTCGCCCCCGACAGGATGCACAGGGAAAGCAGCCATTCGATCGTGTAGTTGAAACTCGCGCCGACCTTGGCGATGCCAAGGAGCATGACCGTCGTGACGCTCGCGTACAGCACCAGGACCATCGCCGCGCTGTCTCTCTGACTTCGACGTATCGCCTCGAATGCGATGCGTCGCGGTTCCGACCTGAATCGAGTCCAGAGTGGTGCCGCAAGGGCGGCCGCACCGATGACCGATGCCGCGACGAGGCCGAGGTCCTGCGCGCCGATCCACAGCGCGACTTTGAGCTGCGAAAAATCTGCGCGGTTCACGTTATAGAGAAAGACGTGACGAAGAATCCGTCCGTCGGTCGCGCCGACGAGAATGGCCATGGCGGCAACGCCACCAGCGACGCAACATGCCAGTCCCCTCGCCGCCAGACGTGGCTGCAGCAACAGCGCCGCACTGAACAGCGCAATCGGCGCCGCAATGCTATTCTGCTTCGTGTACACCGCGCACAGGAAGCACAGTGATGCGGCATATATGAGTCGATGATCACGAAACGCGCGGATTCCGAACCACAATCCGGTCAGGCTGAACAGGTGTGCGAGCATGTCGACGCGCATGAGCGGACCCCACGCCACCACCTGCTTCACGCACAGCATGGCCAGCGCCCCCGCCCCTCCGGCCGTGGCGCGCGATGTCCACTTATCACCGGGCTCTCGCACACTGTCAACCAGCGCGGCGATCGCCGCGCAGCACCCCAGCGTGCTCATGATCGAGACGACGCGTCCTGCGCTGAGCAGGTCCGCATCGGAGACTGCGGCGACGAATCGTGACGCGAGGTGAAACAGCGGTGTATAGTGAAACACGACCATCGGGAATGTCGTGATGTCGCCGTACGCCGCTGGCGTGAACATCAGCGCCGCCTGCTGCCAGACGATGCCTTCGCCATAATCGAGGCCGAACGGGAAGTGGATCGCAGCCCACGCCACATCGCCATACCGCCACAATTGACGCAACAGGAGAAAGGCGAGTGCAGCCGTGAACACGCTGCCGACACGCCGCCACGTCACGTCGCGCGCGCCGTGAGCAGCATCTGCCTTGCCAGAGGCCTGAAGGGCAAGCTGAGATACAGGCCGATCAGTGCGGCGGACACGGGCATCCGTGACTTGATCGTCAGCGGCAGGAATCGCGGCTCGACCACGTCGATGACAAAACCGTTCGCGGTCAGGAAGTCTCCGAGGCTCACATGCGACCAGATCGTCACGTGGGTGTAGTCGTCGAAATATCGGGTGCTCGCGTATCGATAGTTCGGCTGGATGATCGTGAGACTGCCGCGCGAGCTCAATTTGCGCCGCAGCTGGGCCAGAACCGTGGCCAGCTCCGACTGCGAGATGTGCTCGAAGAGGTTGCTCGCAAGGACGAAGTCGATGCTCCCGTCCTCGATCGCCGAAAGATCCGTGACGCTGGATTTGACCGGCTCGACGCCCGGGGCCAGGAATGCCGCGAAACCCGGCCACACATCGAGCGCAATCCGACGCTTCGCCGAGACGCTGTTGATGAAATTCCCGTACCCGCAGCCCAGGTCGAGCACCGTGAAGTCACGAGCGATGCGCCGGCTGAAGTAGTGCGTCCAGAGCGCCTGCCACAACACGTCGCGTCGCGCATCGGGCGTGAAACGACTGTCGTGATACGCATCGCTCACGAACGCGACCGCCAGCCGAAGGTGATGCCACGAATCATCCGCACACCGACGACGAAGCCCCGCCAGTTGCTCGAATTGCCGCCCTTGCTGGCACCGACGCGCCGGTGGAAGGTGATCGGGCACTCGACGACGGTCGCGCCATGTCCAAGGGCGACATCCAGCAGGTGCGCATTGAACTCGAGATTGATGGCAGGATTCAGCAGCGGCAGGAGCTCCTGGACGATCAGCCGATCGCAGAGTTTGTATGTCGTGCCCACGTCGGACATCGTGCCCCGCCCGAGGTGTTTGGCTTCCAGCAACTTACCAACGAAGATGTTGCCGTAGTACATGAATGTCGTGAGCTGTGTCTGATACTCGCGCAGCGGGTCCGAGGTGCGCGTGCCATTGACGATGTCGGCATGAGGCGCATACGCCAGCAGCTTGTCGATGTCCGAGGCGCGGAAGGTTCGATCACCTTCACACAGAACGACGTACGGGGTGTCCTCGTATCGGGCAGCTTCCGCGAGGCATCGTGTGACGCACCACCCATAACCGGGCCGCGATTCGTTCACCGCGATCGCGCGAGCACGTGCGGCACGGTCGAAGGTCTCGTCGGCACTGTTGTTGCTCACGACGATCACCCTCTCGACGGCCGGGTGGGCAAGGAAGTCCTCGACCGCCTGCGCGATGCTTTCCTCATCGTTCCAGGCGGTCAAGGCAACGGTCACCCGGCTGCTTTCGCGCTGGTCGAATCGCACCCGTCGCGTGACCCGCTTGCCGTCGAGCAACACCAGCAGATCGACCAGGCCAAGCGTGATACCGGACAGCAACGGGATGCCGCTGTACCACACCAGCCATTGCTGGACACCGCGCAGGTCGTGCAGGCCGAGCGCGTATCGCGGAATGCCCAGCAGCACGCCGAGCAGATACATCGCGATGCCGACCATGAACACCAGCACGCCGTACAGCAGCAGCGGCGTGTGTCGCACAGGTGCCAGCGCGCGACCGCGTACACTCACTGCGAGCGCTTCATCCGTGCTACTCTGCGAGACCATCGCGCAGGACGCGTAAGACGTTGCCACCCATGATCTTCCCGATCTCCTCCGCCGTGAACCGCTGCTCCAGCAGCGCCTGCGTGATCTCCGCCAGGCCGTCGGTCGCGAACGGGGTGGACGTGGCGCCATCGAAGTCGGAACCGAGTCCGACATGATCGATGCCGGCGACATCGACGGCGTGACGAATGGCCCTTGCGATCGACGCAGCGCCCAGTGTGCAGACAGCCGCATCCCAGTATCCGACGCCGACCACGCCACCGTTCGCACTGATCGCCTTCAGCTGATCGTCCGTGAGATTGCGCGGACCGGGACAGGTTGCCGCAACACCGGTGTGTGACACCACGATCGAGCGCGTCGCCATCGCCAGCACTTCAGTCACCGTCTGCGGCGATGCATGTGCCAGATCCACGAGGATATGCAGCGCCTCCATGCGCGTGATCACCTGGCGGCCGAGTGCCGTCAGGCCGGCATGTGTGACACCGTGCGCCGAGGCCGCGACTTCGTTGTCGAAGAAGTGCGTCAGGCCCATCATGCGGAAGCCATGGGCGTACAGGGTGTCGACGCTCTCGAGTCTCCCGTCGAGCGCATGCAATCCCTCGATCGCGAGCAGCGCGCCGTGTGTGTCCGGCGAGGTCGCGCGCTTCGTAAGGAACGCGTCCATCGACGCCTTGTCTGTGATCAGCATCAGGGCGCCGTTCGATCGCGCCACGGCGTCCTGCAGTCGCGACGCCTGATGAATCGCGCGCGCGCGCAGGCTGGTGCGCGTCGAGAGTGGCCAGCGCTGTACCAGTGCCAGCAGCGCGATGTTGTCGGTCTCACCGGTATTCTGGTCGTAGTTCATGTCCTTCGGTGTCTTCGTGACGGCCGCGAACACCTGCAGGGCGACGTTGCCGTCCGTCATTCGTGGCACGTCCACATGCCCGTGGTTCGCGCGAACCAGCACATCGCGTCCCCACAACAATTCGTCGGCGTGCATGTCCGCCACAAGCAGCGAGGCGTGAAGCGCCTTCGCCGAGTCGCTCACGGTGACGTGTGCCGCCGGCACGACCTTGTTCATGCGCTTGTCGACGACGCCAGGCAGCAGCGTGAAGGCCGCGAACACGGCGACCACCAGTAATACCAGTGTTCCTTTCACGAGACGACGCAGCATGCCTGTTCTCCTGGGCTGCCGAAACCAACTCGTGCGATCCTGTCCCGGCAAGCATCCGGTTCCGACGCCGCGTGCGCGGCGCCCGCGGAGAAGACGATTCAAGGTGATCGCACATTCTTTGATTTCCAGGGCGCGCAGACGCGGAGAAGGCCGCGTGCAACGGCGGGTGCCATGGAACGACGCTCGCGTCATTGAGCGCCCGGAGCTTGCCCGATGATGTGTCGGCACCGATGTTCGCCTCATGTCCCCCGCCCTCGGTGCCCTGCTGGTCTTCTTCGTGGCGCTGCTGGTGGTGGTCCGGATCTTCCGGACGCCGCTGCGACGCGCGACGAATCGATTCGCGGCGCGCTCGCGCATGAAGTACCGGGGACGCCTCGACCGATTCAAGCTGCTGGGACGAGCACACGTGCGCGGGTTGCTGCTCTCCGACAGTGGCATCGCTGCCGCCGTGGAGGAACATGTCGCCGCCACCGGTACCAGTCGCGACGTCGCGTGGAAGATGGTCGATGGTTATGTGCGCGAGATCGTCCCATTCTTCAACATCATCGCCTACTACGAAGTCGGGTTCCGACTCTCCCGCATGCTCCTCGGCCTGTTCTACAAGGTCACGGTGGAATACGAGGATCGCGCAGCACTGCGTCGATTGCCGAAGGATGCGGTGGTGGTCTACCTCATGAACCATCGGTCGAATGCCGACTATGTGCTCGTCGGATTCGCGCTCTCCGGACAGGTCGCGATCTCCTACGCCGTCGGTGAATGGGCGCGTGCGTTTCCGCTCGAGCAGATCTTCAAGGCGTTCGGCGGCTATTTCGTCCGGCGCCGGCATCGCGAGAAGCTCTATCACACAGTACTCGAGCGATACGTGCAGCTGATCACCCGGGAGGGCGTCACGCAGGGCATCTTCCTCGAGGGCGGATTGACGCGTGACGGCAAGTTGCGCCCGCCGAAGATCGGACTCCTCGACTACGTGCTCGGCATCGGACGTGATCCGGCGTATCATCCTCGCATCCATGTCATACCGGTCGCGATCAACTACGACCGCGTGCTCGAGGATCGCTCGCTCCTGCGCGAGCTCGACACCACCACGGGCGGCAAACCGCCGGGCAGACTGACGCAACTGGCGGAAGTCGTGCCGTATGTGTTCTGGAATCTCGGACGCATCGTCTCGCGACGCTGGAAGCGCTACGGGCGTGCCGCGGTGATGATCGGCGCGCCGGTGCCCCTGGCTTCGTGGTACGAGAATCAGCCGGAGCTGTTCACGATTCCGCGGCCGGAACGCCTCGCACTCGTGTCGCAGCTCACCGACCGCATCATGGAACGCATCGGCGCACTGATTCCGGTGACACCCGTACCACTGGTGTGTGCGGCAGTCCAGAGCCTTGGTGGCGAACTGCTCCCGCGCCAGAAGTTGCTCACACGCATCGCGGATCTGCGCGACGAACTGGTGGAGCTGAACGCCCGCGTGGTGCGCGCCGATCGTGACGCAGCCGACACGCTCGATCTCGCGCTGAAAATGCTGGAGATGCGACGTGTGGTCCTGACGCAGGGCGACAGCTATCTAGTGCTCCCGCACGGCCGCGAGCTGGTGAGTTATTACGCCAACAGCATCGCACACCTGCTTGGCCCGTACGCCGCAGCGGTGCGAGCGCGTGACGCGCTGCCGATGGAAACGCTGGTCTTCTGACGCCTATCGCCCTTCGCTGTTCCGGTCTGTACTGTTGCATCACCCTCAGCGATCAACATGACATACGCAGCCATCACCGGGTGGGGCAAGTGTCTGCCCCCCGCCGTGCTCACGAACGACGATCTGTCGACGTTTCTCGACACGTCCGACGAGTGGATCGTCTCACGCACCGGTATGCGCGAGCGACGCGTGTCACACGTGCCGGCCATCGAGATGTCCGTCGTCGCCGCGAGCCAGGCACTCGCGTGCGCGGGACTCGAGGGCAAGGACGTGGACCTGATCATCTACGGCAGCTGCAGCAACGACGAAGGTGTGCCGAACAGTGCATCCGGCGTGCAGATCGCGCTCGGCGCAACACACGCTGCCGCCATGGATGTGAACACCGCCTGCACCAGTTTCTGCTACGGTCTCGCGACGGCGACGGCGATGATCCGCAGTGGCATGGTGAAGAACGCGGTGGTCATCGGGGTCGAGCTGATCAGCCGGTTCCTGGACTGGAGCAATCGCAACGTGGCCGTGCTGTTCGGTGACGGCGCGGCGGCCGTGGTGCTGCAGGCCAGCGAGACCGAGGAAGGACTGATCGGCACGGCGCTGGGATGTGACGCCGAGGCGCGCGAAACGCTGCGCGTGCGCGGGCTCGGGCTGTGTTATGCGAACAGCGATGTGCGTTTCGGCGACACGCTGTGGGACTTCGATGGGCAGGTGATCTTCAAGCGCGCCGTGCACGCGATGACGGAAGCATCGAAGCGAGTGCTGCTCGAGTGCGGCAAGACGCCCGACCAGATCGATCTCGTCGTGCCGCACCAGGCGAACCTGCGCATCATCGAGTCGGTCGCGAAGTACAGCGGCATCCCGATGGAGCGTGTCATGGTGACGGTGCACAAGTACGGCAACATGAGCGCCGCCACGGTGCCGGTCGCCCTCGTGGAGGCGCTGGAGGAGGGCCGCGTGACACCGGGCGGCTACATCCTCATGCCGGCATTCGGTGGCGGGCTCACGTACTGCTCATTGCTCGTGAAATGGGGCGATCGCGTGACGCCGCTCGGGACGTCTTCGCGCATCCTGCCGCCATGTACAGAGACCGCGCTGCAGATGGTCAACGCCGTCCGCGCGGTGCACGATGCGCACGGTTCCTCGCATGCGGGACTGATGGCGCCTGAGTTCGTGGAGACTGCGCTCGCGCTTTGACGGTCCTTCGCGATGGAAGTCTGCATGTTTCTGGTGCCGCAAGCGCGGCGCCCGCGGAGAGTTTGCTCCTCTTCCCTCGGAGACTCCGCTCTTTCGAGGGGCACTGAGAGGCGGGCGACAGCAAGAGCAACGGCAACCGCTTTTGGGAGGAGCAACAACAACTGCAACTGCAGCAGCAGAGTACAACACGCAGGCGCAACTAGAAAATCAGCATGGTTTCGCGGTTGCTGTTCCAATAGAAATCAGCTGCAGTTGCCGTGCTCTCAGTGCCCCTCAAAAGACCGGAGCGCGGGCGGTCACGGAACGACCTCTCCGCGGGCGCCGCGCTTGCGGCGCCATTCCAAAGCAGCCTTCCATCGCGAAAGACTGAGCGTCAGAGCATGAGATGCGCCAGCGTCTTGCCTTGCGGCGGACCGTCGGCGTTCTGCATCGGCTCCATGGTCAACGCGGCACCAGTGACCTTGCATGACGGCGCCGGCATACCGGTGGTGAAGAGCATGGGGGTGCTGCGATCGAGGCTGACGCGTGTGCCGCGCACCATGCCGTCGGCGCAGATGAACCAGAACTGGTAGCCGGTATCGATTGGCGCGGCGGGAAGGCCGTGCACGACGACGTTCCAGCGATGGGTGCGCGGTTCATCGAAGATCACCATGCCGCCTTCCTGGCCATGCATCATGATCTTCGCCTGCATGACGCGCGCGGCCTGGCGCATGATCGACACCGTGTCCTGCAGCGCGAGCAGACGGGCATCGATGCCGGCGTCGCGTGCTGGCGCCGACACGATCGGCGACGTGATCGGGTCACGTGACGCCTGCTGGCCGAGTTGCCACCCCGTGAAACCGGTCAGCAGCGACGCGGCAATGCCGATCGGCAGACTCCACTTCCTGAAACGACCAGGCGCGCGGCCGACGGCATGGTCGAGAATCCGACGCTGCAGGCCCGGTCGCGGCGTGACGGGTGACACGCCCATCGGCAGCCATCGCAATTCCGATTCGATGCGCTCTACCGCCGCGCGACAGGCGTCGCAGCCCGCCAGGTGCTCTGCGAACGCGGACATCTCGGCGGCATCGAGCGCGCGCGCCGCGTATTCCGTTCGATGCTCGATGAACCAATCGTGCGCGGTCATGGAACCCAGTCCTTCAGAGGGGCGAGGGCGGTGCGGAGCCGGCCGAATGCGAGCCGGATGCGTGTCTTGACGGTGCCGAGGGGCACACCGAGGCTGGCAGCGATCTCGGAGTGTGCGAGACCCTCGAAATATGCGAGTGACACAGCGATACGCTGTTCCGGCGGCAGTGACGCCAGTGCGGCGTGCACCTGCGTGTGAATATGCCAGCCCGGCTGCGCCGCTTCATTCGGTTCGACGGGTGCAACCGTCGAACGATCCATCTCCGACGGTGTGAGCGCCGTCACGAGCCGCAGTCGCCGCGTGCGGTTCCGCAGGCGGTCGATCGCGCGCTGCCGGGTCATGCGCAGCAGCAGCGGCATCAGTCCCTGACTCTCGTCGGCCGCTGGTGTGATGCTGGTCCACATGACGCGGAAGGTGTCCATCACGACATCCTCTGCATCATCGGCATCCTGCAACATCGACTGGGCGACGCCGAGCAGCCATGGTGTTGTCAGTTCGATCAATTCGCCGAGCGCGGCTTCGTCGCGCTGTGCAAGCCTGGCGCGCAGCGAGGACTCGCGCTCCTGCGACACGAGAGATCGCGCGACACTCTGTCGCGACTCGAGTCGGAGTGGCCGATCTGGCGGAACGTTCATCGCACCGCCATGGATGCGCGGACGTTCGGGGACGCCGACACCCCAGTGCACGTGTGTCGGCGTCCGAAGCAGAACATCAGCGGGCGGCAATGCCGTTGGTGCCGGCGGGCAAGTCGCTGACCGTGTCCACCAGCGTCAGCGCGCCGTTCGGACCGGTGGCGAAGATCACGATCGACTGTGTGGCATTGCTGCGCACGTACAGGTAGCGATCGCCGCTGCTGAGTGCCATGTCACCGGGCGAGCTCCCCAGGCCGGTCGCGCCAGCCGTCGCCGAGATGAGCGAGAGCGCGCCGCTGCGGGCGATGCTGAACGTGCTGATCGTGCCGCTGCCGGTGTTGGCGGCGTAGGCGGTCCGTCCGTCCGACGACACCGTGATCCAGCAGACGGCGGACTGGCCGTTCGCGACTGATGCGGTGGCGAGGCTCAGGTTCGCGCGACGATCGATGTCATACGACGACACTGCGCTGAGACCCACCGCGCCGCCGGCCGCTTCCGCCACCACGAGCGTGCCATTTTCGGCGAAGTCGAAACCGAACGGCGTCGGACCGCTCGAGCGCTGCACATTCGGCTCGCCGGTGCGACCGTTGAACTGAACCGGATACGTGACGATGAGATTTGCGGCCTTCTCCGTCACGACCAGCGAGCGACCATCTGGTGAGAACGCGATCTCGGCGCCATCGATCGCGCCGGCTGGTGCACTGCGCGGACGCGTCGACCCGGGGATCGGGATCAGGCGACCACGCTCCGTCAGGAAAAATCCGGTGATGTTGGCTGATTCGCCGTCGTTGAGCACATACACGAGTCGGTTCCGCTTCGCGATGCTGATCGGCTGATTGCCGCCCGACGCCGCGCGATCGGTGAGACGCGGCACGCCTCCTCGTACGTGAAACGCCGAAATTTCATCACTGCCAGCGTTCACACCGAGCAACGTTTCTCCGTCGTCATCGAGAATCAGGCCGTACTGGTTACCGAGTCCACCGCCGGTGCCGCGACCGCCGGTCGGGACGCTGCCGGCACTGGCGAGTCGGCCGTCGCGTTCGCGACGATACACGAGCACGGCGTTGGCAGTCGTGCTGTTCGACAGCACATAGACGTTGCCGCCGCGATCGTTCCCACGGCGCGCGTTCAGCTCGGACACGCTGAGTTGCGCACCCTCTGCATCGGCCGGCGCCGTGGATGGGAAATCATTCGAGCATGCCGTCAGTGCGGCGAGCAATGAGGCAGAGGCGAGCACAGCGATACGCACAGGAATTCTCCGGACAGATGGTTGGGCGTGTGAGGCGAGTCGTGCCCTCAAACGCCCGCAGTCATCCGTCGGATCTCACGAGCGCTTCCATTGCGGTCCTTCGCGATGGAAGTCTGCATGTTTCTGGCGCCGCAAGCGCGGCGCCCGCGGAGAGTTTGCTCCTCTTCCCTCGGAGACTCCGCTCTTTCGAGGGGCACCGAGAGGCGGGCAACGGCAAGGACACGAGCACGTGCAACTGCAACCACTTCTTTTGGAACAGCAACTGCACTGCTCATCGGCGGCCGCGACACCATCACCGTGGTTTCGCAGTTGCTGTTCCAGAAAAAATCAGTTGCAGTCGCCCTTGCTCTCACTGCCCCTCAAAAGCGTGGTGCCTTGACGGTCACGGAGCGACTTCTCCGCGAGCGCCGCGCTTGCGGCGCGTGAAACACGGACTCGAACGGTCGCACGGGCTTGCGGCGCGTGAAACACGGACTCGAACGGTCACACGAGCTTGCGGGCGCGCGAAACACGGACTCGAACGGTCGCCAGAACCTGCGGTGCGCGAAATACAGGCGTCGATGCCCCCCACGCAGGCGAAACGGGGCAGGCCGGGAGCGCGTATCGTTGCCAATGCCCCGACGGACCGCGAAATTGCGGGTTCGTCCCAACCACTGGAGCCTGCGCATGCCGGTCACGTTCACTGTCAACGGAACCTCACGGACCGTCGACGTCCCTGCCGACATGCCGCTCCTCTGGGTGCTGCGTGACGTCCTCGACCTGAAAGGCACCAAGTTCGGATGCGGCATCGCGCAGTGTGGCGCCTGCACGGTGCACCTGAACGGCGCTCCGACCCGATCGTGTCAGCTCCCTGCGTCTGCAGTCCAGGGCGCCAGGGTCACGACCATCGAGGGACTCTCGCCAGACGGCAGCCATCCGCTGCAGAAGGCGTGGGAGGAGCTGGATGTGCCGCAGTGCGGCTACTGCCAGGCAGGACAGCTGATGTCGGCCGCGGCACTGCTGGCCACCACGCCAAAGCCGACCGACGCGCAGATCGATGCCGCGATGAATGGCAACCTCTGTAGGTGCGCGACGTACACGCGCATTCGCGATGGCATCAAGAAGGCCGCCGGCACGCCACGCGCCGGCTCACAGGTGGGAGGCAACTGATGTCACGCTTCCCGACCCTCGATCGCCGCGAATTCCTTCGCGTCTCGGCACTCGCCGGCGGCGGACTGCTGCTCGGCGCATGGCTCGACTTCGGCACGAACGGTATGCTCGAAGCGGCCGAAGCACCACTCACTGACGGAGAGTTCTCGCCCAATGCGTTCATCCGCATCGCGCCGAGTGGTTCGATCACGATCATGGCGAAGAATCCCGAAATCGGTCAGGGCATCAAGACGATGCTGCCGATGCTGATTGCGGAAGAACTCGACGTCGATTGGAGTGCGATCACGATCGAGCAGGCGATGAGCGAGCCGGCGAAGTACGGCTCACAGGTGGCCGGCGGCAGCACTGCGACACCGACGAACTGGGAACCGCTGCGCAAGGCGGGTGCGGCGGGACGCCAGATGCTCGTCGCGGCAGCGGCGCAGGCGTGGAACGTGCCTGCGGCCGAGTGCACGACGGCGTCGGGCGTTGTGACCCACAAGGCGTCGAACCGCCAGATGACATACGGCGCGCTCGCCACAGCGGCCGCGGCGATGCCGGCGCCCGACATGGCGACCGTCACGCTCAAGGATCCGAAGAATTTCCGCATCATCGGCAAGCCGATGACCGGCGTGGACAATCACAAGGTCGTGACCGGCCAGCCGCTCTTCGGGATCGATGTGGTCGTGCCGAACATGGTGTACGGCACGTTCGAGAAGTGCCCGGTGTTCGCGGGAAAGGCCGTCAGCGCGAATCTCGATGAGATCAAGGCGCTGCCGGGTGTGAAGAATGCGTTCATCGTCGACGGCGGCACTGTGCTCAACGGCCTGCTGAGCGGCGTCGCGATCCTGGCCGACACCTGGTGGGCCGCCAAGTCGGCACGCACGAAGCTCAAGGTGACCTGGGAGGAAGGTGCGACGGCACAACAGAGCTCGGCCGCGTTCAAGGCGAAGGCCATCGAGCTGTTCACGCAAGCGCCCGCACGTGCGCTGCGTGCCGACGGTGATGTGAACGGTGCGTTCGCCGCCGCGACAAAGACGGTCGAGGCGACGTACGAATATCCGTTCCTCGCGCACGCGACGCTCGAGCCGCAGAACTGCACCGCGAGCTTCACGAACGACGCGATCGAGATCTGGGCACCGACGCAGAACCCGCAGTCGGGACGTGTGCTCGTCTCGAAGACACTTGGCATCGCCGAGAAGGACGTCGCGATTCACATCACGCGCAGCGGCGGCGGCTTCGGTCGCCGCCTCAACAACGACTACATGGTCGAGGCGGCGATGATCGCGAAGCTGGCCGGCGTGCCGGTGAAGCTGCTCTGGACTCGCGAAGACGACATCCGCCACGACTTCTATCGTCCCGCCGGCTTCCACAAGCTGAAGGGTGCGGTGGACGCGAGCGGCAAGCTGACGGCGTGGCAGAACCATTTCGTCACGTTCAGCAACAACGGCACCGACTTCGTGCCGAGTGCGGGGATGGACGGGACCGAGTTTCCGTCGCTGGCCGTTGCCAACCGGAACGTCAGTGTGTCGACGATGCCGCTTGGCGTGCCGACCGGGTACCTCCGTGCACCCGGCAGCAACGCACTCGCGTTCGTGAACGAGTCGTTCATCGACGAACTGGCGCACGCAGCCAGGAAGGACCCGCTGCAGTTCCGACTCGAGTTGCTGGCGCAACTGCCAACCGAGACACCTCGCGGTGCGATGGTGCCCTCGCGCATGAAAGGCGTGCTGGAACAGGTCGCGCAGAAGTCGGGTTGGGGCACGCGCAAGTTGCCGAAGGGCAGCGGGATGGGGATCGCGGCGTACTTCTCGCACCGCGGCTATTTCGCCGAGGTGGTGGAGGTGAATGTCTCGCGCGCCGGCGCGTTGACGGTCAAGAAAGTGTGGGCGGTGGGTGACGTCGGCAGCCAGATCATCAATCCGTCTGGCGCGATGAATCAGGTGGAGGGCTCGGTGATCGATGGCATCGGCGAAGCGCTGGCGCAGGAAATCACGATCGAGGCAGGACGCGCGAAGCAGAGCAACTTCAACGACTTTCCGCTGATTCGCCTGAAGCAGGTTCCGGTGATCGACGTGAGCTTCCGTATCACCGAGTATCCGCCCACGGGCATGGGTGAACCTGCCCTGCCGCCGGTCGTTCCGGCGCTGTGCAACGCCATCTTCGCCGCGACCGGCAAGCGAATCAGGTCACTGCCGCTGACGAAGCACAACCTCAGCTGGGCCTGAGGCACAAGGCGTGAAGCAATGGCTGGAAACGGGTCAGGTTTTCGCGCACCTCGCCGCCCTGCACGCGGCGGGTCGGCGCGCGGCGCTGGCGTCGGTGGTGCGCGTGTCCGGCTCCGCGTACCGTCACGAAGGGGCGAAACTCGTCGTCGGTGATGACGCATGCAGCGTCGGGAACGTGAGCGGCGGATGCCTCGAGGCCGATGTGCGCGAAGTGGCGCTGCGTGTCGCGAACACCGGTGTCGCGGAACTGCGCACCTACTGCGGCGGGTCTGACGAGGTGTCGGCCTGGGATCTTGGCGTGGGCTGTGATGGGGTCGTCGAGATCCTGATCGAGCCGGTGTCGTCGGCGCGGATGTTCGAACGGCGCGCCCTGCACGCAGAGACCGGCTATGTCGCCGTGACACTCCTGCGCGAAAGCAAGGAGTGCGGCGAGGCGCCACGCATCGTGATCACGGATGCGGGTGCCTTCGGTTCGCTGGGTGATGGAACGCTCGACGAGTTCGCGCGCACGAATGCCTCGACCTGGCGCCAGGCCGGCGAATCACGCATGGAGCAGCACGGCGCTCATCGCCTCTCGCTCGACGTGCTCGTGCCGCCACCGCGGATGGTTATCGTCAGCGGTGGTGACGACGCGCGCATGCTGGCGCGACTTTCATCGGAAGTCGGATTCCGCGTGGTGGTCGTCGATCGTCGGCCGGGCTTGTTGACACCCGAACGCTTCGCGGCGCCGATTGCGCTCGTCGAGTCGGATGCCGCGCGCCTGAACGAGCGCCTGGTGCTGGACGAGCGTGCGTTCTGCGTGGTGATGACCCACGATTTCGCCGACGACACTGCGTACCTGCGCGCCCTGCTGCGGACGCCGGCGCGCTACATCGGCATGCTCGGTCCGCGGCAGCGCACCGACCGGATCCTCGCCCACCTGCGGACGGAGTCATCCATCGATGAATCACGGATCTATGGACCTGTAGGTCTGGACATCGGCACGGACGGCGCCGAGCAGGTGGCGCTGGCGGTGCTGGCGGAGATTCTCGCCGTGCGTTCCGGGCGTCATCCGCACTCGTTACGTGAGCGGCGTGCGCCCATCCACGCGCATCGTGAGTAGTTCGCGCGTTGCGGCGGTGATTCTCGCGGCCGGCGCGTCAAGTCGCATGGGTCGCAACAAGATGCTGCTGGATGTGCACGGTGAGCCGATGGTGCGGCGGGCCGTGCTCGTGGCCCACGATGCCGGCTGCGCGCCGATCGTCGTGGTCGTCGGCAAGGATGAGCTGGAGATGCGCGAGGCACTGCGCGACCTCCCGGTGACCGTCGCCGTCAATGCCGACTTCACCGGCCCGACGAGCGGGTCGCTGCACGCCGGTCTCGACGCCCTCGATGCCTCGGTCGACGCGACCATCGTGATGCTGGCCGACATGGTGCGTGTCACGACACCGATGGTGCGCGCACTGATCGACGCGGATGCGGCGTCCGACGCACCACTGGGAGTGTCACGATACGACGACGTGCTCGCGCCGCCCCTGCTCTTCCGCCGGGTTTTGTGGCCTGAGCTGATGGCGTGGCACGGCGAAGGCTGCGGCAAGGCCGTCGTGAAGGCGCATCATCAGGAGGCCGTGATGCATGACTGGGCCGCATCGGCGCTGCGTGACGTCGACACGCCGGACGATTATCGCGAGCTGGTCACGTCGTGAATCGACGGACGTTCGTGCTGCGCACCGTTGCGGCGGCAGGGGCACTGGGGATCGGCTGGAGCCTGCTGCCACCGCGCAGTCGGCACGGCGACCGCGGCGACATTCCCGAAGATCCCGGTGAACACACCCTCAACGGCTGGGTGAAGATCGGCACCGACAATCACGTCACCGTGATCATGTCGAAGTCGGAGATGGGCCAGGGTATCCACACCACGCTGGCGATGCTGCTCGCCGATGAACTCGACGCCGACTGGTCGCAGGTGCGCACGGAGATGTCGCCGCTGCACGCGATCTACAACAACATCGCGAATGTCGTGGACGGCCTGCCGTTCCATCCTGACGATCACGGCACGCTGCAGCGCACCGCGGCCTGGTTCACCGCCAAGACGATGCGGACGAGTGGCGCGATGATCACCGGCGGTTCGTCGAGCGTGAAGGATCTCTGGCTGCCGATGCGACAAGCGGGTGCCTCGGCGCGCGCGATGCTGGTGGCGGCCGCCGCCGACGTGTGGAAGGTGCGGGCCAACGAGATCACCGTTGCATCCGGCATCCTGAGCCACGGTTCCGGACGCACCGCCACGTTCGGCCAGATGATCGAGCCCGCGATACAGCAGTCGCTGATGGAATCGGCGCCGCTCAAGACGCCGGACAAGTTCACGATCATCGGCACCCCGAAGCATCGCATCGAGAGCCGTGCCAAGCAGGATGGAACGGCGACATTCGGCATCGACGTCGTGCTGCCCGACATGCTGTACGCGAGCGTCGTCATGTGCCCGACCCTTGGCGGCACCGTCGAGTCGTTCGACAGCACCGCGACGCTGGCGTTGCCCGGCGTGCGCTACGTGACGGCGGTGGATGGCCACAATGGCGGGACCGCTGGCGTGGCCGTGATTGCCGATACACCGTATCACGCGATGACGGCGGTGAAGACCGTCAAGGTGACATGGGAGCACGGTGCGATGGCCGGCGTGTCCAGTGCGCAGCTGATGCAGCAGCTTTCCGAGTCGCTCGACTTCAAGTCCGGGCACGCCTACGCCGCGCATGGCAACGTGAATGCCGCGCTGACGTCGGCCGCGCAGATCGTCACGGCTGAATATCGTGCTCCGTATCTCGCACACGCCGCGATGGAACCGATCAACTGCACGGTGCAGTTCAAGGATGGTCGCGCGATCGTCTGGGCATCGACACAGGTGCCGACCATCGCACGCCTGACCGCCGCGAACGCGCTCGGCATCGACACCGACAAGGTCGACGTGCGAGTGCAGTTCATCGGTGGCGGATTCGGTCGGCGACTGGATGTCGATTTCATCGGGCAGGCCGCAGCCATCGCAAAAGTCACGAATGGTGTGCCGGTGCAGACGATCTGGTCGCGCGAGGAGGACATGCGACACGATTTCTACCGGCCGGCGTGCATCTCGCAGGCCGCTGCCGCGCTGGACTCGGACGGCAACCTGACGGCATGGCGCAGCACGTCGGCCAGCCAGACGCTCGTGAGCGCAGCGCTCAAGCGCAACTTCGGCTTGCCGGGGCTCCCGATCGACAAGACGGCGATCGAAGGCGCGTTCGATCAGCCGTACGAATATCCCGCAGCGCGCATCGCCCATCAGTCGGTGTCGCTTGCGATGCCGGTCGGCTTCTGGCGAGCGGTCGGGCATTCACACCAGGCGTTCTTCACCGAATCGTTCATGGACGAAGTGGCGATCGCGGCGCGCAAGGATCCGGTGGCGTTCCGGGTGGCGTTGCTGAAATCGCATTCGCGGCATGCGCGTGTGCTGATGCGCGCGGCGACGCTGGCGAAGTGGAATACGCCCCTCCCGATCCCGCTCGACGGCACGCGGGTCGGTCGCGGCATCGCGCTCCATGAATCGTTCGGCAGTGTCGTGGCACAGGTCGCGGAAGTGGCTGTCGCGGCGGACGACACCTTTCGCGTGACACGCGTCCTCGGCGTGATCGACTGCGGGTTGCCCGTCAATCCGGCACTCATCCGCCAGCAGATGGAGGGTGGAATCATCTTCGCCCTTTCGGCCGCGCTGCACGGGGAGATCACGATCGAGAACGGCCAGGTTCAGCAGGGGAACTTCAACGACTACCAGATGCTGCGCATGCAGGATGCGCCGCAGATCGAGGTGGACATCATCCCGAGCACCGATCATCCGGAAGGTGTCGGTGAGCCGCCGCTGCCCCCGCTGGCGCCGGCCGTGGGAAACGCGTTGTTCGCAGCCACTGGCAAACGCCTGCGCACGCTGCCGCTGCGCCTGTCGCGGAGGCCGCGCAACTGATGCCAGCCATTGTCATCAACGGCAAGTCGTACGAGGTGTCCGCCGAGCCGGAGACTCCGCTGCTCTGGGTGCTGCGGGGCGAGTTGAAGCTGACGGGGACGAAATACGGGTGTGGCATTGCCGCCTGCGGTGCGTGCACCGTGCATCTCGATGGCCAGCCGATCCGCTCGTGTGTCACACCACTGTCCGCAGTCGGCTCGAAGGCCGTGACAACGATCGAAGGTGTGTCCGGCGCGGAAGCGGATGCGCTCAACACCGCCTGGAACGATGGGGATGTCGTGCAGTGCGGCTACTGCCAGACCGGGCAACTGATGAGCGCGTGTGCATTGCTGCGCACCACGCCGTCGCCGACGGATCAGGATATCGATGAGGCGATGTCGGGCAACATCTGTCGATGCGGGACGTATCCGCGGATCCGCGCCGCGATTCACGCGGCGGCGGCAGCGCGCACGCCGACGGTGTAGTCGCTCAGGAATTCACGAGCACGAGTTTTCCGCGCACGTCACGCGCGGCCATGCGAGCGAACGCCGCCTTCAGTTCGGTCATCGGCATCGTCGCATCGATCACCGGCTTGATCCGGCCCTCACCGTACCAGATCATGAGCTCGAGCATCATCGCCGCAGCCGCCTTCGGTTCGCGCCGCGCAAAGTCGCCCCAGAAGACGCCGACCAGCGACGCACCCTTGAGCAGTGTGAGGTTGAGCGGAATCGCAGGAATGGGTCCGGAGGCAAATCCGACCACGAGATGCCGGCCGCGCCAGCCGATCGAGCGGAACGCGGCCTCCGTCTGCTCACCTCCCACGGGATCATAGATCACATCCGGGCCCTTCCCGCCCGTGATCGACTTGAGCGAATCGCGCAGGTTCTGCGATGACGTGTCGATCGTGGCGTCGGCGCCAAGTGACAGGCAGAATGCGCACTTCGCGTCGCTCGATGCGGCTGCGATGACGCGTGCACCGGCCGTCTTCGCGATCTGGATCGCCGACGTGCCGACACCGCCGGCCGCACCGAGCACCAGCACCGTCTCGCCGGCCTGGAGGCGCGCGCGATCGATGAGTGCGTGATACGACGTGGCGTAGGTCATGATGAACGCCGCAGCATCAATCGCCGGAAAGCCCGGTGGCAGCGGCACACATAGCGACGCGTTGACCACGGCGTGCGTGGCGAACGCGCCGACGTTCGACAGGCATGCGACACGCTGGCCGACCTTGACTGCCGTGACACCCTCGCCTGCGACCAGAATGCGTCCCGCGAATTCGGCGCCGGGCGTGAACGGCAACGGTGGCTTCAACTGATACTTGCCCTGCACGATCAGCAGGTCGGGAAAGTTCAGGCTCGCTGCCTCGATGGCCACCAGCACCTCTCCGGCACCGGGCTGCGGCGTCGGCAACTCGACCCAGCGCAGGCTCTCGACATCGGTCGCCGACTCACAGATCCACGCCTGCATGTGTGCTCCGTCTCAGACCGGCGTGAAGCGTGCAAGCGAAAACAGCGACATGTCGAAAGCTACCGGCAGGTTCGTCGCCATGTCGGCGAGCACTTCGCCAAGTGCGCTCGAGAACTTGAACCCGTGCCCGGAACATGGCGACGCCACGATCACGGAGGGATGGTCGGGATGCGCATCGATCACGAAGTGTTCGTCGGGCACGTTCGTGTACATGCAGACCGCGGTCTCACGCAGCGCGCCGTTGGCATCGGGCATCCACTCGGCGAGCAGCGTCCGGATGTACGCCACTTCGTCGTCGCTCACCGAGCGTCGTACCGTGTCGGGATTCACCGAATCGCCGTGGTGATGCAGCGCGATCTTCACGCCATCACCCGTATCCGCGAATCCATAGGACGTGAGCCCGGGACCGAGATCCTGCAGAAACACGGGGAATCGCTCCGGTGCGAAGAGGTGCGCATGCCGCAGCGGTGCAAACCAGTACAGCACATTGCGCTGCGCCACGAACGGCACGCCGAGGTCGCGCAACACCGTGCCGGCCCACGCGCCGACCGTCAGCACCAGTCGCGCTGCCGAGTAGGTGCCGTGCGTCGTCGTGACTTCGACGCCGTCGCGCACCGCGCGCCACGATAGCATCGGCTCGTTGCTGCGAACGTCGGCCCCGTGCTGCGTTGCGAGCGTCGTGAATGCCGAGATCGCACGCTCGGGTGCCAGCATGCCCGCGCGCGGCTCCACCACACCGATGTCGGATGGACGCGGCCGGAAGGCCGGGAACCGTCGCTGCACGTCACCTGCCGTGAGGATCTCGTGTGGCAGCTGGTGCAGCTGCGCGCTGAGTATCGCACCGGACACCACCGCGCTCTCCGGCGCACCGAGCATCAGGCCGCCGGTCTGGCGAAAGACCGTTACACCGCTTTCCACCTCCAGCCGCCGCCAGCATTCATACGCCCGTTGCACGAGCGGGACGTAGCGCGGATCCTCGAAGTACGCCTCGCGGATGATGCGCGACTTGCCATGCGACGATCCGTACGCATGTGCAGGGGTGAACTGTTCGAGACCCAGCACGCGATGCCCGCGATGCGCGAGCTGATGCAGCGTGGCGCTGCCCATCGCGCCCAGTCCCACGACGATGACATCGTATCCGTTGGTCATCCGCCAACGATGTCGGTCGGCGGGTGCCGCGTCAACGCGGCGTGGTCACGCTTCCTTTGGCGCCTTCGTCTCCGGCTACGGCGTTGCGGTCGCCGTGATCGTGAGCGGATCGATGACTGCGGCGCGTACCAGCGCCGTGTTGGCGCCGGCGACGGGACCCATCGTCCACTTCACCGTCGCCTCTCCTGACGAATTCGTGAGGATGCTCTGCGGTGCGATCGCGCCGCCGCCGCCGGTGATCTGGAACGTCACGTTGATGCTGTCCATCGGCACGTTGTTCCCGCCGAGTACACGCACGACGATCTGATTGGCGAGGGCCACCGACACCTTCGCACTCTGGTTGTTGCCCTGCGCGATCACGATATCGCTCGGCATGATGCCGCTCGCATTCACGCGGAGCGGCTCGACACCGGGAATTGTCGCCAGGATACCCTGCGTGACCTCTGGTCCGAGCGTCCACTTCACGCGCGCTTCGCCGTTGGCGTCGGTCTTGATCGATGCCGAATCGACCGCGCCACCGCCCTGCACCACCACGATCGTGATCGCCGTGCCGCCGACGCCCTTGCCGGCGGCGTCCGTCGCACGAAAGACGACCGGTGCGCGAAGCAGCCGGCCGGCCTGCCGCGTCTGCAGGTCACCGGACACGATCGTGAGTGCTTCGACCACTTCCGGTTCGAGCGCTTTCTTGCAGCCGCTGAGCGCCAGCAACAGACAACCGGCAAGGCCGGCAGCTGCGCGCGCTGCGTGCGGGATACGAATCATGGGAATCACGTCGGCAAAAGGGAGACTTCTCCCTGTATTGTCGGACGGATTCCCGGGAAACTGTTGTGTATCGGGCGCCGCGCCGTTGCGACTCGGCGGATTCTCTCAGCCGCTGACGGCCTTCCACAACAGCGCCGCGGCCAGTGCGCCCATCACCGGACCGACCACCGGAATCCAGCTGTAGCCCCAGTCGTTGTACCCTTTGTTCGCGATCGGCAGGATCGCGTGCGCGATGCGCGGCCCGAGATCTCGCGCCGGATTGATCGCATATCCCGTGGGTCCACCGAGGCTCAGACCGATGCCCCACACCAGCGCTCCGACGAGTGCCGGACCGAGGTTCGTGGCCGGCGACGCACCGGCCACGAGTTTGCTGCCGATCGCGTTTGCAACAAGGATCAACACGAAGGTGCCGATCGCTTCACTGAGCAGGTTCGGCACCGTGCTGCGAATGGCGGGGCCGGTGCAGAAACAGGCGTGGATCGCTCCGGCGTCCTTCGTCACCGGCCAGTGATTCAGATAGTGAAGCCAGACCAGCGTCGCACCGACGATCGCGCCGGCAAACTGCGCACCGATGTGCCAGGCCGCATCAGCGGTGGTGCGAGAGCCGAGCAGCACGTTGGCAAGCGTGCCGGCAGGATTCAGTTCGCCCGGCGCACCGAGACTCGTGGCGACCAGCACACCACTCAGGACCGCCAGTGCCCATCCGGCGGTGATCACGATCCAGCCTGCACCCTTCGACTTCGATTCCTCGAGCAGCACGCCGGCCACGACACCGTTGCCAAGCAGGATCAGAACGGCGGTACCGAGAAATTCGCCAAGTGCGCTGGATGGCATGATCGATGAGGAGTGGGGAGTCCGGCTCACGAACGCGCCACCGATGTTCGGATGGCGCGCGCGAAAGCTATGCCGGCGCCAGCACGCGCGTCATCAAGCGTCGTCCGGTCGGCCCGCCATGCGAAAGAACAGGTGGAAGACCGTCCCACGTCCGGACACACTCTCCACCGATACGTACCCGCCGTGCTGTCGCATGCCGCCATACACGACCGACAGCCCGAGGCCCGTGCCGGACTTGCCCTTCGTCGTGTAGAACGGATCGAACACGCGGGCGATCGATTCAGAGGCGATGCCACTTCCCGTGTCGAGCACGCGCAGATGCGCATACGTGCCGGGTGGCACGCTGACGCCATGCGTGCGCCGCTCCGCATCCACCTGCAGGAGGCGCGTTGCAATCGTCAGCGATCCACCGTCCGGCATCGCCTGCACCGCATTCTGGCACAGGTTCAGCAACGCCTGGTCGATGAATGTGCGTTCCGCATTGATCAGCAGCGGCTGTGATGACGGCAGGAGCTGCAGACGCACAGACGCCGGTACGAGGCGTTTTGCGATGTCGCTGAATTGCCGAATCACGTCATTCAGGTCGAGCACCTCGAACCCGATGCTCTCCTGTCGGCTGATGTAGAGCAGCTTTCGCGTCAGCGCAGTGGCGCGCTGCACCGCACTGTCGATGGCGTCGAAATCCTCGGTGGCATCACCACCGAGCGCACTGACGACGCGCGCGTTGCCCGACGCCGAGAGCACCACACCCAGCACATTGTTGAAGTCGTGCGCGATACCACCCGCCATGACACCAAGCGCTTCCATTTTCTGCGCCAGCAGCAACTGTGCTTCGAGGCGTCGATGCGCATCGACGAGCATTGCGAGTCCCATGCGATCCGCCAGCGACGCCACGAATTGCTCCTCGATGGCCGTCCATTGCCGCGGGCCGCCGATGTGCTCCATGCACACGATGCCGAACGTCATGCGCTCGAGGCGCACGCCACTGTCCAGCATCGCGCCGATGTCATTCGTCCGGATGTACGAGTCCCTGATTTCCGCCAGCGCGTCATCGGTCGTCGCGTCGGAGATGGCCAGCGTGCGTGCCGAGTGCAGTGCCGTCCAGTACGCGGGATGCCCCTGCCGCGTGATCACGAGCGGCTCATCCACGATCGTCCCGCGCAACCACGCGGCAGGGCAGATGATGGCTGACCGCTCCCGATCATACTGCCACAACGACACGCGCTCGACACCGAGCGCCTTCGCACCGGACTCGGCTATTGTTGCGAAAACGGAGCGCAGGTCATCCCGGTTGAGGACCGAGAGGTCCAGCAGCACATCATTCAGTCGCCGCGCATCCGACTCCAGCGCGACCGCCTGCTCATGAGCCCGGTGCTCGAGCTCGTCCGACGTTTCAATTGTCACGCATCACCAGCTTGCCAGACGTGTTCACCGCCAGAAATGACCGATCCGGGCGGTGCGAGCCGACTTAGACACCAGTTGAGAACATACTCGAACTTTTCCGACGTCGCCGCTCTTGGCGAGCTCTGCCATGACCTGAGCGATCCGAGCCATTGGCGCGTAAAGCTCGGCGGCCGACGCTGCCAGCCCATCACCCCGCTCACACACCTGCATGCGATCCCGCCTCGTTTCACTCGCGATCCTGGCGCTCTGCCTGGCACCGACCGCCGCCGCACCGGCCCCGCAGTCGGCGGCGTTCGCACAATTCGTGGACCGCTACCTCGACGGCTTCGCCCAGCGCCATCCGTCCATTGCCGGTGGCAACGGGCTGCATCAGCATGACGACCTGCTGGACGATTTCAGCGCGGCGGCGATCAAGGCCGAAATCGTCACGCTGAAACGGCAGCGGCGCGAGCTGAATGCCTTCGATCCGGCGCGACTCTCACCCGACGAACGCGTCGATCGCCGCATCCTCGACGGCATCATCGACGGCTGGCTGCTGGAGCAGGAAACGCTGCAGAACTGGCGTCGCAACCCGATGCTCTACGCCTCGGCGCTGTCCGACGGCGTGAGCAACCTCATGACGATGGAGAACGCGCCGGCACCGGTGCGCATGCGTCGCATCATTGCCAAGCTCGCCTCGGTGCCGCAACTACTGCAGGCGGCGCGAACGAATCTCAAGAATCCGCCGAAGCTCTTCACCGAGCGCGGCATCGGCTTCATGCGCGGCGCGGCCGAGATGCTGGATCACGACATACCCCTCGCTTTCGCCGCGCAGAAAGGCACGCCGCTGATGGATTCGTTGACGCGCGCAGCCGCCACGGCGCGTCCACTCATCACCGCGTACGCGGACTGGCT
>JACMLX010000163.1 GCA_014379355.1 Gemmatimonadaceae bacterium | reverse complement strand
CAGCGGCCGTGAGGAGACCGGCGATGCCCGCACGCAGCCATCCCGTACTGAAGGCGCGCCGGTATGCGATGATGGCCCACGGCGCGAGTCCGAGTCCCACCAGCGACGAGTGGAAGGCCGGTGAAATACTCATGGCGCGGATTGCATTCCAGCTCGGTGAGAGCCCTTCTATCTGCCCGGTCTTCAGGGACCTGATGCGTTCGACGCCTTCCCACGCCGCGCTGTACTCGAATCCCAGGCGCACCAGCAACAGTAGCATGGGCACGGCGAGTCCCCACCAGAGCACGAACCAGGTCGCGAAATGTGCGGTGAAGACGAGCTCACCCTTGTCGTCGTGTCGATCGAACGTGCGAAGTGCGGCGACGACGGCGAGGATGCCGAACGCCATCAGTGGAAACCAGAGCAGCGGGACGTAATCCATCGCGATTGCAAGGTCACGCAGCAGATCGGGCGGTGCGTCGATCGCGAGGTTGCCCGATGTCGAGGCTACGAGACCCGTCAACACTTCAGCAGTCCGGTCGGTGCCGATGGTGAGCGCACGATCCGGGCGTGGACGCAGTCCGCCAAGCGCGCTGACGATCGCAAACAGTATCAGCGCTGCGGTGACGATCGCGGTGGGCGTGAAATAGCGGCGTCGCTCGCCGACGAGATATGCTGCGGTCAACTCACCCGGTGCCAGCACGAGCCCTGCAATCGTGCGCACGAATCGATTGTCACTCTCGAGCAGTGACGCGGTCCGTTGGCCCCAGCGATCCGCGTGCGAGAGGTGCACATCCGCAGCGGCGTCGTGTCCGCATTCCGCGCACACCGGGACGGTGAGCGCGGCACCACAGCGCGCGCACGCTTCCGGAAGGAGGCCAGCTGCACTCGGCACCTGCCGTGTCGGCCACAGCACTTGTCCATCGACGGTGTTGCCGAAGTTCGCCGCCGGCGCGTCCTGTGCCTTACGCCGTCGACCAATGACCGTCACCGCAATCGCCGGTGGACGCGTCGGGATGGCAGCGCGATCGGTGTCGTCAATTACCGCATCGGTCGCGCCGCTGCCCTGGATGTCCGGCGGCGAAGCCGAACGCGACTCCGACCCGGACGGGATGACGTCGTTCGCGAGCGTGTTGCGCAGGAATTCACTGAGTGAGCGTCCAGCGAGATACACCGGCACTTCGACCGCACCCGGCGCATCCAACCCTGGAATCAACTCCATTTCGCTCGCGGGCGGCTGTGTCGCCACACCCGTGCGCAACTCGGCGGCACTCAGTGCGCCGTCGACCTGTGACACGCCGAGCGAGAGATGCTCCCATCGGTGCTCGGAGGGCGCAACCCGAGAGACTGGTTGCGCCAGTTCATCCTCGTCGAGGTCGAGCAACGACGCCAGCGTGAATGGCCCGCGCACCGCCTCACTCGATCCATCACTACGATCAGCGGGCGCACTCTGCTCCTCGGGATCGTCCGTCGTGCGCGTCGGGTCGGGCGCCATGAGACTCGATACCGGATAAGGCGATTCACAACTCCCGCTCAGTACACCAGCATCAGCGGATTCTCGATCAGGCGACGCAAGGTCTGCAAAAACTGTGCGCCCAGCGCGCCGTCGATCACACGGTGATCGCAGCTCATCGTGACGCGCATGCGCTTGCGCACCTCGACCACACCATTCACCACCACAGCCTTGTCGTCAACCGCACCGACCGCCAGGATCGCCGCCTCGGGTGGATTGATGATCGCCGTGAATTCATCGATGCCGAGCATGCCAAGATTGCTCACGGACATGGTGGCGCCGGTGTATTCGTGCGGCTGCAACTTGCGATCACGCGCGCGCTTGGCGAGCTCGCGAGCTTCCGTGCTGATGTCCGACAACCCTTTCGTGTCGGCGTCGAAAATCACCGGCGTGATGAGGCCCTCGGGAATGGCGACGGCCATGCCGACGTGCACACGATGATGCTGACGGATCTTGTCGCCCATCCAGTGCGAATTCACTTCCGGGTGCCGCGTCAGTGCAACCGCGACCGCCTTCAGGATGATGTCGTTGACGCTGACCTTGTATTCCGGCCCGATGGCGGCCATCGCCGCGCGCATGTCGGTGACGCGTGCCAGATCGTATTCCGCCGTGAGGTAGAATGTCGGGACCGGGCCGATGGACTCGGCCAGCCGACGCGCGATCGTCTTGCGAATCTGCGTCAGCGGCTGATCGGTGAAATCGGCCGCGGTTGCCGTCGGCGCCGACGGCCGGGCGCCGGCGAGCAGCGCGGCGCCACCCGTCCTCGCTTCTTCCACCTCGCGCTTGATGATGCGTCCACCGGGACCTGAGCCGCGCACCTGTGCGATATCGAGCCCGCGCTCACTCGCCATGCGGCGCGCGAGCGGTGACGCCAGCTGCCGACCACCGGTGTCACTGGCGTGTGATGGCTGCTCCGACGCGTGATGATCCACGGCCGGCATCGCCGTGCGTGGCGCACCGGGCGCCGTCGGTGCGGTGGCGGGAGATACGGCTGCAGCCTCCGGAGCGGGTGCCGCAGGCGCAGCAGGAGCAGCAGGAGCAGCAGGAGCAGCGGGTGCTGTTGGTGCTGCAGCTGCCGCGGGAGCGGCACCGCCCGTCAACGCGCTGATGTCTTCGTCGGCCGCCGCAATGACACCGATCAGTTGACCGACCGGCGTCGTGGTGTTCTCCGGAATCAGTCGCGCACGCAGCACACCATCGCCACGCGCAACGAGCTCCATGATCGCCTTGTCCGTCTCGACTTCCGCGAGGACGTCGCCGCTCTTGATTGCGTCGCCCTCATTCTTGTTCCACTTCACGAGCCGCCCCTCTTCCATGGTCGGAGAGAGCGCTTCCATCATCACCTTGGTGGCCATCGTCAGGAGTCCGTCGTGTGGGATCAGTCGAGATACAGAGCGCGGCGAACCGCGGCGATGGTCTTCGGCATGTCGGCCTTGGCGGCCTTTTCCAGCCCCTTGGCATACGGCATCGGCGCGTCGGCCTGCGTGACGCGAATCACCGGCGAATCGAGATCATCGAAGCACTCGCGCTGAACGAGGTCAGTGATCTGTGCACCGACGCCGGCGAAGTACCAGCCTTCCTCGAGCACGACACAACGGTTCGTCTTGCGCACACTGTCGATGATCGCGCGTTCGTCGAGTGGACGAATGCTGCGCAGATCCACCACGTCGATGGTGATGCCATCCTTCGCGAGCTGATCGGCCGCTGCCATCGCGACGAGCACCTGCTTGCCCCACGTGACGATGGTCGCGTGTTCACCCTTGCGCTTCAGGTCCGCGACGCCGAGTGGCACGATGTACTCACCGTCGGGCACTTCGCCCTTGTTGTTGTACAACATCTCGCCTTCCAGCACACACACCGGGTTGTCGTCGCGGATGGCGGCCTTGAGCAGCCCCTTCGCGTCGTACGGTGTGCCCGGCGCAACGACCTTGAGCCCCGGGATGTGTGCGAGCCAGCTCTCCCACGCCTGGCTGTGCTGCGCGCCCAGTTGCAGCGCGGCACCGTTCGGTCCGCGGAACACCATCGGGATGTTGAACTGACCGCCGGACATGTAGAGCATCTTCGCGGCGGCATTCACCACCTGGTCCAGCGCGAGCAACGCGAAGTTCCACGTCATGAACTCGATCACCGGACGCAGTCCGACCATCGCCGCGCCCACGCCGACGCCGGCGAACCCGAGCTCCGTGATCGGCGTGTCCACCACGCGCATTTCACCGAACTCCTGCAGCAGTCCCTTCGAGACCTTGTACGCGCCCTGATACACACCGACTTCCTCGCCCATCAGGAAGACACGGGCATCGCGCTGCATTTCTTCACGGAGCGCCTGGTTCAGCGCGTCGCGATATGTGATGATGGCCATGACTCAGCTCCACGCCCCGGCAGCATTGCCGGTGTCGCTGGTGGTGTCGACGTACACGTTTTCCATCAGCGCTTCGAGCGGCGGCTCCGGGCTCGCTTCGGCAAAATCCCAGGCATCCTGCACGATCGCCTTGAGCTCCGTGTCCAGCTCCTGCATCACCTGCTCCGTCAGCGTGCCGCGTTCCTCCATATGGGCGCGCAGCAGCGCGATCGGGTCGCGCTTGAGATACTCATCCAGCTCGGCCTTGCTGCGATACGTGCCGCTGACGGCATCGGACATCGAATGGCCCATGAAGCGGTACGTGCGCATCTCGAGCAGCGTCGGGCTCTGTTCGGTGCGCGCGCGTGTCACGGCCTCATCGATCGCGGCACGCACGGCCAGCACGTCCTGTCCATCCACCACGCCGCGATGCATGTCGTAGCTGCTCGCGCGCTGATAGATATCGTTGATCGCCGAGGCGCGCTCGACGGCGGTACCCATGCCGTAGCGATTGTTCTCGATGATGAAGATCACCGGCAGCTTCCACAATGCCGCCATGTTCAGCGACTCGTGGAATGCACCGTTGTTCACCGCCGCTTCCCCGAATAAGCAGCAGATTACCTGGTCGCCGCCGCGATACTTGATCGCGAAGCCGACGCCGGTCGCGATCGGCAGATGGCCGCCGACGATGCCGTGGCCACCGAGAAATCCGGTCGCCTTGTCGAACATGTGCATCGAGCCGCCCTTGCCACCGGCGCAGCCGTCGACGCGTCCGAAGAGTTCCGCCATCACCGACCGGGGCGTCAGCCCACGCGCCAGCGCCTGACCATGATCGCGATACGTGGTGATCATGTAGTCGTCGGGTCGCAGGTGGCTGAGCGTGCCGGTGCTCACCGCCTCCTGCCCGATGTACAGGTGACAGAAGCCGCCGATGCGACCGATGGCATATGCCTCGGCGCACCGCTCCTCGAATCGACGCTGCAGCAGCATCGAACGGAGCAGGGACATGTGGAGCGTACGCTCTGCATCAGACGCCGCAGCGGCGACAGGTGCGGCGGGCTTCGGCGAGGCTTTCGCCGTGGTGGTGCGCTTGGCCATGGGATGGTGGCGACAGTGGGTTGAACGACGAAGTCACGTCGCCGCACACGCATGCGCGCGTGCAGGTCGTGATGTCTGGACGCTCCCTACTGTGAGCGACGCAAGGCACGGACAGCGATCAGGCACCGCGTCTACTCCGCGACACCGATCGGAATTGCACCAGCCAATCAGCCGACGGCGGCGGCCTGTACCTGCTCCCACGCGTGATACGACGATCGCACGAGGGGACCACTTTCGACATGTCGGAATCCGAGAGACATGCCGATTTCGTAGAGGTGACGGAACTCGTCCGGCGTGTAGTAGCGATCGAGTGCGATGTGACTCTCGGACGGCTTGAGGTACTGGCCGAGGGTGAGAATGTCGACATCGACCGAGCGCAGATCCTTCATGACCTCGATCACTTCCTCGATCGTCTCGCTCATGCCAAGGATGATGCCCGTCTTGGTGAGAATGTCTGGCGCATGCGCCTTCGCGATGCGGAAGATGTTCATCACCCGCTCGTACCGGCCGCCGGGACGTGCCTTCTTGTACAGGCGCGGCACCGTCTCGGTGTTGTGATTGTAGATCTCCGGCCGCGCGTCGAGCACATGCTCGATCGCGTCCCTGCTGCCCTGAAAATCCGGCACCAGCACTTCGACGCTGCAGCCGGGCACCTTCTCATGAATCAGCCGGATCACCTCATGGAAGTGATGCG
The DNA here is from genome assembly GCA_014379355.1 of Gemmatimonadaceae bacterium. Classification (GTDB taxonomy): domain Bacteria; phylum Gemmatimonadota; class Gemmatimonadetes; order Gemmatimonadales; family Gemmatimonadaceae; genus JACMLX01. The sequence continues at coordinate 4,813 of JACMLX010000163.1, read as the reverse complement.
ACCCGAAGTCGGGCAGGTCGTCACGATCGACCGAGGTGATGACGGCATGCCGCAGGCTCATCGACGCGACGGCGGATGCCACCTTCTCCGGCTCCGCGAGGTCGAAGCTGGGCGGACGGCCGTGCGCGACGGCGCAGTAAGCACAATTGCGCGTGCAGACATCCCCGAGAATCATGAACGTGGCGGTACCATGATCCCAGCATTCGCCGATGTTCGGACAGTGCGCTTCCTCGCAGACGGTGTGGAGCCCCAGCTCGCGCATCATGCCCTTGATGCGGAGATAGTTCTCGCCCCCCGGCGCCTTGACCTTGAGCCAGCTGGGCTTGCGCTCCGGCAGGGGCTCGGCGCGATGACGGCCGAGGATCTGGTACAAATGCTCTTGCATCATCCGACGTCCGGGGACATTGCCTTGAGCGGGACGGGAGCGTCGACGAGACGCCGCTCTACCGCCGTCGTGCCGAGGGCGCTGTCCGGTGTAGGGGAGAAGCTAGAAGGGCGGGAAAGGCTACGGAAGCTGCGATAACCTTCTAAATCAAGAAATGCAGTTACTTGCCGAACGGGAAGATTTCTTCGCCAGCGATCGGCTAAAACCGTAACGGGCTGAACGGGGTCGGGTCGGTTGGCGCCGACGCGCCGGTGATGAGGCTGGTGATGAGCAGCCCCGTCAGTGGCGCGAGAAGAATGCCGTTCTTGCCGTGACCGCACGCATACAACACCGACGGAAACTCGGCATCCTGCCCGATGATCGGCAGGCCGTCGCGCGTCATCGGGCGGAGACCTGCCCAGGTGCTGAGCATTCCGGCGGTGCCGAGCGAGGGCAGGATGGCGGCGGCGAGCGCGCGAATCTGCTGCACGCCCTCGGCGGTGTGCGTGGCGTCGAATCCGGTGTGCTCTTCCGTGCTGCCGATGATCGTCCGACCGTCGCCGCGAGGGATGGCGTACCCCTTACCGAGCATTACCACATGCCGCAGCGCCTTGCTGGCAACCGACATGAGCTGACCGCGCACCGGTGCGATGGGAAGATGCATTGGTACACCGCTCAGTGCGCCTGACCAGGCGCCGGCCGCGACCACGACACGCATCGCACTGATGGTCGTCGACGTGAGCGTCGGCGTGTCGTGCAGCGAGATCGTGACCGCCTCGTCAGGGCGACCGGGAGCGATGGCGGTGACGGTCTGCGACACGACACGGACATGGATGTGTTTCCCGACCGCGTGTTTGAGCGCCTTGAGCAGGACGAGCGGGTTCAGCGCGCCGTCGTGGCGGAAGTGCAGGGCTCCCAACGCGTGGGACAGCTGCGGTTCCAGGGCCGTCAGGTCGGTCGCATCCAGCCATGTGACGTCGTCGCCGGCGGTGCCACGCATGCGTTCTGCGTCATGCATCGACGGAGCGAGCTCGAGCACGCCGTCGCGGTTCAGCGGCACGAGCACGCCGGTGCGCTCGCCCACGGTGGCGGCGAAGGAAGGCCACAGATCGCGCGCGGTGCGCATCAACGCGCGTGTGGAGTCGAGCGCGAATCCGTGATTGGTATCGAGGATGCCACCGGCTGCGGGCGACGCTTCACCGGCACGAGCGTCGGCGAGCAACACGACATCGAGGCCGGCATCGGCCAGTGCGAGGGCCGACGCAAGGCCTGCGACGCCTGCGCCGATGACCGCGACGTCAGCGCTGGTGTGAGGCACGGTGTATCAGTGGTGGGTGCATGAAGGGGAATATCGCCGGTCCCGAAACTCCGGGCGGGGTACGTGCGTAATCTGGGCAGGACTTCCCGGAGGGGGATGAAAATGCTGAAGACAATCTTCACAATTGGTGTGGTCGCGCTGCTCGGTCTTTTCGCTCTCAAGCTGATCGGCGTGCTGTTTTTCCCGCTGATCGGATTGGCGGTCAAGATTCTGCTCATTGGCGCAGTCGTCTACGGGGTCATGCTGGTGGTGGCACCCGGTGCGGCACGCCGGCTTCGCGACAAGGTGAATTCGCCGCGCACGTACTGACGTGCCGTCGATGTGTTGGCACGGAGGGCGGACCGCATCTGGTCCGCCCTTCTGCGTTCTACCGCATCGAACTGCTGGACTCGCACAGAGACACAGGGTCACAGAGAGTTCTGCGTGGTTCTGAATAACTTTTCACGCGGGGCTCGCGAGGAACGCGGGGACGAGCACGTGCTGTTGGAACTGCATCGGCGAGACGCTGTTCCAGCATCTTTTGTCGTTGCACTTCCCCGCGTTCCCCGCGTTCCCCGCGCGAAAAGTTTTCCGCGTAGAGTCGGGGAAGCTGGATCGCTGTGGCACTGCGGCTCCGTGCGAGACCAGCCATTGCCGTTGATCAGCGACGATGTGCGGCAATGCCGCGATCGATCGCAGCGAGTGTGCCCCGTGCGGAGCGGGACCAGGAGTACTTCGCGGCTTGCATCGCACCGGCGCGCGTGAGGATGCCGCGCAAGCCATCGTCATCGAGCAGTCGTGTGACGTGTGCGGCGAGGGCACGCGGATCGCGCGGCGGGAAATAGAGCACCGCATCGCCCCCGACTTCCGGCATCGTGCTCACATCGGAACAGATCACGACGCCGCCCACCGTCATCGCTTCGAGCACCGGCAGTCCGAAGCCTTCGTACAGCGACGGAAATACGAGTGCGGTGGCGCGGGCATACAGCGCCGCGAGCTCGTCATCGCGCACGTAGCCGGCGTGTCGCAACCAACTGGGCGACGCATCGCCCGGCTTGAAGCCGTGAATGCCGCGAGGCCCGCACAACACGAGGGGAATCGCGCGACCCGCATCGTCCAGCAATCGCATGGCATCGTACAGCACGCCCAGGTTCTTGCGCGGCTCCTGCGAACCCACCGCGAGCAGGAACGGCCCGCGCACACCCAGCGTCGCAAGCAATCCGTCGACGAGTGTCGGATCCGCGGCACGAAAGTCGTCGGCTGCGTGCGGCACGACGCTGATGCGCTCCGACGCGACACCGAACATCGAGGTCAGCTCGTCACCCGACCTGGTGGCACCGGTGATGATGTGATCGGCTGCGGAAAACGTGCGCGTGTAGCGATACCTGGCGCGCGTTCGCTTGTAGAACTTCCACCACCGCCCGTCCAGTTGCAGCATCGGGAAGAGATCGTGCACGGTGGGCACGATCGCCCCCGCGCGAGGGCGATGTGTGACGAAATTGCACGGATACCACGCCGCGTCGCACACGGTCGATGCCATCTCGCTCGCGGGACGCACGGTGGCGCGCTCCATGATGTGCTGCAATGCACCGAGCTGCTCGCTGAGCGGCGCGACGTCGGATGCATTCTTCGCGAAGATCGTGTAGCGCAGCTCGGCGCGATGTGCTGGCATCGCCGACAGGAGGCTGCGCGCATACCGTCCCATGCCGCGCATGTTGCGTGTCAGCGCGATGGCCTCGACCGCGAGATGCATGCGCGCGCGACGCGGATCAGTTGCCGCGGATCAGCGCGGCGCCCGTCGACGGTCGATATTCGCGCAGATACAGGTTGAGCGATCCGATCGGCAGCGAGGACTTCATCTGCAGCATGACGCGCGACGAGTCGTCCGACAGCCACACCTGTGCCTTGCCGCCTTCACTGAACAGGCCCTTCGACTTGATGATCGGCTGAATCACGATCGCGTTGAACTCGCCGGCCGGCACCTTGATGCGCTCCTTGCGCAGCACGATGATGCGCACCGGATTGCGATCGGGCCGGAAGTAGCGATTGAACTCGTATGTGCGACCGACTTCGAGCGGCACACGTCGCACGAAGTACAGGAAACTCCCGTCATCGAGCGGATTCTCCAGCCCGGCTTCCTCGGGCTTCGCGTCCTGTGAAAAGGTCTTCCGCTCGGGAAAGAACTCGAAGTTGCGCTCGCGATCCTTGGATCCTTCGGACAGATCCTGCCGGTGCTTCAGCGACACGAAGCGCGCGGTATCGATCCAGCTCTCGAGCACGTCGTTGACGCGATAGAAGAACGTGCCGCCCTTGACGACGAAGCGGACGTGCAGCGCGTTGATGCCGCGCACCGGTTCGTATCCGACGGCTTCCATGAAGCCGCTGCCGACCTTGACGGCGCTGAACTTCACGTCGAAGACGAGGCGCTCCCCGATCTGCGGGTTGCGTGGCGTTTCATCGCTGAAAGGCACCTGGTCGACCGGTGCGGCCGGCACCTGTGCGACGGTGGGGCCGGCACCGGACAATCCCACGAGCAGCCCCATCAGCGAGGCGATTCGAGCAAGTACCACGAGCGACATCCTTTGCTGAGTGACGACGGCGTTACGCTGCCGGAGGCTCGGCGGCGGGGGGCGGGGCACTTTCGGAGCCGGCAACGTCCGGACCATCCGGGCGACGGCCGCGACGGCGACGGCGGTTACGCCGCTTCCGGCGCGCCACCTCACCGGACTGTTCCTCACCACTGACGCCGGACGCGACCGCGGTCGCGTCATCACCGCCTGTCTCTTCCTCACCCTCACCGTCGTCGGACGTTCCCGATTCGCTGTCGCCGCCCTCGCTGGAATCGCTGCCGGATTCGCCAGCCGGCCCGTTCTCCACAGCGGTACCGTCCACGGCCGCTGCACCACGATCGCGACGTGAGCGGCGGCGGCGGCGACGTGCCTTCTTCTCCGGTGTCGATGCGTCGGCTCCCGACATGACACCCTCGGGCTCTGTCGGGGAGTCCCCGAGCACCTCATCGACCAGCGCATTCTCTGGCTCTTCGATGCTGGATGAGGACGCCACCGCGCGTCCCTCGCGCGCGGGACGCTCGGTCTTGGGCGGTCGAGCCTCGCGAGGCGGCCGCTCGGCGCGTTCCGGACGCGTCTGGCGCT
>JACMLX010000019.1 GCA_014379355.1 Gemmatimonadaceae bacterium | reverse complement strand
GGCGGGTTCGAGTTCGATGCGCGCGCGCGCCCGAGCACGCCATTCTCATCCGTTCTCGACACGGTCCATCTGATCAAGGGGTGGGTCAACGGGCTCGAAGGCATGAAGGTCGGCGGCACGCGCCGCATGGCCGTCGGCCCGGAATCGGCCTACCAGTACTCCACGGTGCGTGACCAGGCCGGCAACATCGTCATCCCTGCCAACAGCGTCCTCGTGTTCGACGTCGAAGTGACCGAAGCGCTCGCACGACCGTAACGGCCACTGCGGGTCTCGCACAGAGTCACGGCGCAACAGGCTCCTACCGCAGTCGAACAAAAACTTTTCACGCGGGGCTCGCGAAGGACGCGAGGAACAGCAAGGGCTTTTGGAACTGCGTGTGCAAGACGCTGTTCCAAAGGCCCTTTGCCGTTGCTCTTCCCCGCGTCCGTCGCGAGCCCCGCGTGAAAAGCGTTCGATAGCGCGACCTGTCGTGACTCCGTGGCTCTGCGCGAGTCGGGCAGTTCGGAAAACGGGAGAAAACACGAACGGCCCGTCACCGAGATGACGGACCGTTCATGTATGGCGGGGGCGGGATTTGAACCCGCGACCTTCGGGTTATGAGCCCGACGAGCTACCAGGCTGCTCCACCCCGCGGCAGACCTTAAGGATAGCTCGGATGGCCCGGGAGTCAACTGCCGAGTGAAGCAGAAAACCGGTGAATCGCCCGCGCGTCATGGGGACGGAACCCGTGCCGCGCTGTCCGGCGACACGGCCGATGAATCCGGGCGCAGCACGTGATAGATCAACTCCCGGTCGCCCTTCACCATCCCGAATTCCTCACGTGCGATACGCTCCTGCACCGCGGGATTCGTCATCACGTCCTTCTTGTCGTGGCTCAGGGAGTCGACGACCAGCTTGAGCGAATCGATTGCGACCTTCGTGTCGCCGATGCGGGTGCGCACGTTGAACAGATCGCTCGTGCCGTATTCGCCGCCTTCGACGGCGAAGTACGCCACGACGGCCCAGAACGTGATCTTCACGGCAAAGAACAGCGGTCGCCGCTTCTTCGGCGGATCCGCTTCCGTGAGCTGCTTGCGCGCCATTCAGCGTCCCGCTGCGACTCGTGACATGCGCCGCATCAGAGGCCGTACACGCCGCCGCCGGGATACTCGGCCGCGTCACCAAGCGCCTCCTCGATACGAAGCAGCTGGTTGTACTTCGCGACACGATCGGTGCGGCTCGCGGAGCCGGTCTTGATCTGACCGGCGCCGGTGCCGACGGCGAGATCGGCAATGAACGTGTCTTCCGTCTCACCGCTGCGATGCGACACGATGCTCGCGTACCCTGCACTGCGCGCCAGCTCCATCGCCATCAGCGTCTCGGTGAGTGTGCCGATCTGGTTGACCTTGATCAGGATCGAGTTCGCCACGTCGTTCTCGATGCCCTTGGCGAGGATCTCGCTGTTCGTGCAGAACAGGTCATCGCCGACCAGTTGCACCTTGGTGCCCAGCTGCGCCGTCATGGCGGTCCACCCCGCCCAGTCATTCTCGGCCAGACCGTCCTCGATGCTCACGATAGGATACGTCTCCATCCAGCGCGCGTACATGTCGATCATGCCCTGCGCCTCGAGAGTGCCGGCCTTGCTCTTCTTGAAATCGTACTTGCCGTTGCTGAACAACTCGCTCGCCGCGCAGTCCAGTGCGATCGCCACTTCCTGCCCCGGGGCGAAGCCCGCCGATTCGATGGCCTCGATCACCAGCTTGAGCGCGTCTTCATCCGTCTTGAGGTCGGGCGCAAAGCCTCCTTCGTCACCGACACCCGTCGCCAGACCTCGCTTCACCAGCACCTTCTTCAGCGCGTGGAACACTTCTGCACCCATGCGCAGCGCATCGCGGAACGTCTCGGCGCCGATCGGCACGATCATGTATTCCTGGAAGTCGACCGTGTTCGTCGCGTGCGCGCCGCCGTTGAGGATGTTCATCATCGGCACCGGCATCGTGCGCGCGAGCGGACCACCGAGGTAACGCCAGAGCGGCATGTCGACGTCTTCCGCGGCAGCGCGCGCCGTTGCGAGCGAGACGGCGAGAATCGCATTGGCACCGAGCTTCGCCTTGTTCGGCGTACCATCAAGCTCCAGCATCGCATTGTCGATGCCCATCTGATCCTGCGCGGACATGCCGGCCAGCGCAGGCGCGATCTGTTCCTCGACGGCCTGCACCGCGTTCAACACACCCTTGCCCAGGTAGCGTGACTTGTCACCATCGCGCAACTCAACCGCTTCGCGTTCGCCGGTGGAGGCACCGCTTGGTACGGCCGCGCGACCGGTCACGCCACTGTCCAGCGTCACGTCGGCTTCGATGGTCGGATTGCCACGGCTGTCGAGAATTTCGCGCGCGGTGATGTCTATGATGGTCGACATGTATCGGGAGTTCGGAAAGGGGCGGAGTTGACTCGGACTGGATCACACACACATCCAACAGCGACAGCGACTACTGCGTCACGATGCCGGCCTCGGTCGTCGACGCTCGCAAATCGGTGAGCTCTTCGGTTCCGATGGCGTTGCGGCGGTCACTTTCGATGCCGTACACGGACGACATGGCCGTCGCCATCGACGTCCACACCTGCGCGACCAGCTTTTCGCGGTCGGTATAGGCGAGTCCTGCCGTCGGAATCGGCTCGAGAAAGTGCAGGTTCACTTCATGGGAATGCACCAGCCACTGGCCGCGTGGCATCACCTCGCGCGTCCCGTGGATCACGACCGGAATGATCGGCACGCCGGCGGAGATGGCGAGCACGAACGGCCCTTTCTTGAACGGGCGAAGCGCGTATGAATCGCCGCGCGTGCCTTCCGCGAAGACGACCACCGACGCGCCTTCACGAATGCGCGCCGCCGCCTTTTCATACATCTGGAACGCCGCCCGACGATTCTGCCGCTCGACGAAAATCGTGCCGACCGCTTCTGCGCCACGGCCGAAGATCGGAATCCTGCGAAGCTCCGCCTTTGCTACGAAGCTCCATCGTGGCAGCACGCCCGCAAGCACGAACACGTCGTACCAGCTCACGTGATTCGCGACATACACACACGCGGCATGCTTCTCGATGAACTCGGCGCCGTGTATGCGGGTGCGGACACCGCCGCCGAAGGTGACGGCCCTGCCCCAGAACCGTTGCACCTTCTCGTAGATGCTGCCGTGACGCATCGGCACGCCGAGGTACGATGCACAGACCACGATCGCGACCACCGGGAGCGTGGCCAGCACCGCCACTACAGCTGCAATGAGCGTCATCATTGCGGCGAAAGGTGGTCGTAACCGGCTGGAGGGTCAACGCGCCGCGGCCCGTCCTTGACGATCACACCTGAATGTTCGGCCGGTGCCGGCGCCAGAACGCGCCCGATTGGTGTCAACGTGCCGATTCGGGCCGCCTTCGCGGCAACATCCATTCCGGGTGGTCCGGTGACGAGCAATTCGTATTCCTCGCCGCTGGCCAGCGCCTCACGCGCGAGCACGCCGCCGAGGACGGGCACGGATGCAAGTTCGATGGCCAGCCGCGCCGAGGATGCGGCGGCGATGTGACTCGCATCGGCAACGAGCCCATCAGACAGGTCGATCGCAGCGGTGGCGCCATTGGCCGCACACCAGGCGCCCATGCTGAGTCGCGCGACGGGACGTGCGAACCGCGCGCGATGTGTGGCGCGCGGCACCTTGCCAGCGAGCCAGGCTTCGAGGGCCGCACCCGGCCCTCCGAGTGCGCCCGTGAGATAAATCACGTTGCCCGGCCGCGCGCCATCCCGTCGCATCGGTGCCGTCGACGTGCCGAGCACCGTGATGCCGAGCGTGAGCACCGGTGAGCGCGTCGTGTCGCCACCGATGATCGGCGCTTTCGCGGCCGCACACGCGTCGCCGACACCGTGCAGCACTTCATCGAGCTGACCGTCCCACGATTCCGGCGCGCCGAGTGCGATGAGTACGCCGAGCGGCTCAGCGCCCATCGCGGCGAGATCGGACAAGGCGGCCATGGTGGCGCGCCAGCCAATCTCGAGTGGTGTGATCCACGTGCGCCGGAAGTGCACATCCTCGGTGGTCGTATCCGTGCTGACGACGAGTCGCGTGCCAGAGGGCACATCGAGAATCGCCGCGTCATCGCCGATGCCGTGCGCACGAGCTCCCCATTGCCGCACCCAGCGGGCAATCGACGCGAATTCGCGTCCCGGGCCAAGTGCCACCGGCATCGGTGAGTGATCGGTCATCGCGTGGGGACTGCAGGGAGGTCGAGCAGCGCGTGTGGAGCACGCGAAACGTGTGCATCGAGCCGAGGCCACACGTTAGTCACTTCGTGCAAGAGCAGTTCCATCGTCACGCCGCGACATCCGCCATGTTTCGCACAGGCATACTCGGCGGCGGTGCCGTGCACCCACGCGGCGGCGGCACCGGCGTGCAATGCCGAAACGCCCTGCGCGAGCAGTGCACCCGCGATACCCGCCAGCAGATCACCAGTGCCTCCCATCGCGAGCGCGGGATTGCCGGCCGCTGACACGAGTACTTCGCCGGTCGGTGCGGCGACTACCGTCGGCACACCCTTGAGCAGAACGGTTGCGTTCAATGCGCGTGCAAGCGTTTTGGGATCATCGAAACGCGAGACGGTGATTGCGTTCGAGGTGCTGGACGACTTGCGCGCGGCCAGAAGTCCGCGAAACTCGCCCACGTGCGGCGTGAGCAACGCCTCGCGACCACGCAGCGCGTGCCGTAGCGCCTCGAGATGATCATCACCAGCATCCTCGAGGTCTTCGGCATCGGGTCGTGCGACGTGATGGAACGCCGTCAGCGCGCCGGCGTCGAGCACGACCGGTCCCGCGAATGCATACAGCAGCGCGAGTACACGTTCGCGCAGCGACGCATTCGAGCCATCGAGACCGGGGCCGATCACCATCGCGTGCGGCCACGCGCCGTCGACGTCGCTCGAGTCGTTCGTGCGCCAGGTGTTGACCGTCGCAAACGGCGCTGCGATCTGCAGCACGAGGGCGGACTCCGCTGCCACGTCGGCGCGCACCATGCCGATGCCCGACGCGTGCGCGCCGCGCGCAGCGATGACGGCGGCACCAGCCATCCCTGGCGCACCGCCGACGATCGCGAGACGACCTCGCGTGCCCTTCCATGCGTCAGGAGCGACGGCCGGTACCCACGCAGACACCTCGGCCGCACGCACGAGCGCCGGCTCGTTCGGCGCATCGTGGAGCCCGATGTCGAGCACATGCAGTTCGCCAATCATGTCTCGCCGCAGCAACTGGCCGCGCTTGACGTTGCCGAAGGAGAGCGTGTGATCGGCGGCCAAGGCTCCGAAATCTTCGCCGGTGGTGGCATCGACTGCTGATGGCAGATCGATAGCGATCACGGTCGCATCACCGCGACGCAGATCGCGCATACGCTGCAGCGCATCCACGATCGCGCCGCGGGGTGCACCGCTGCTCCCGACACCGAGCAGCGCGTCGAGAATCAGCGCTTCCGAGCCTGATGGCGGCGCAAACCTGCCACCACGCTCAGCGTCGGATCGTGCGCGCGATGCATCGGTCGTCCGCGGCTCACCGGCTTCATGGACGGTGACGTTCCAGCCCATGTCACGCAGAAATCCCGCGATCAGCCAGCCATCGCCACCGTTGTTGCCGGGGCCGACGTACACTGCCGCGCTCCGTTCCTGGCGAGCATTTAGCCACTCCGCCGCTGCTACTCCTGCCCGGCGCATCAGCGTGTACGAATCCGGCAGCGTCTCGATCGTGCGAGCATCCAGATATTTCGCGCCTTCGG
>JACMLX010000162.1 GCA_014379355.1 Gemmatimonadaceae bacterium | reverse complement strand
TTCGCCTGGATCGCCGTGATCGCCGCCGTCAACGTCGTCTTGCCGTGATCGACGTGCCCGATCGTGCCCACGTTCAGATGCGGCTTGTTCCGCTCGAACTTTGCCTTGCCCATGACAGCGCAATCCTGGAAAAGAGGTGGTAGAAGAAACGGTACTGATGTCGATGCGCGCCAAGGCATGATCCGAGGCTAGCGCAAGCGGCGGGTCCGCTCGTGCGCCGCGTGGCACAAGTCGAATCCGCCGAGGTGGTGCAGACCAACAGAGCTCGCAATCGGGATCGAACCGATGACCTCATCCTTACCAAGGATGTGCTCTACCGACTGAGCTATGCGAGCATGCCCGACGCCGGACCGGCGCGGGGCAAGTCTGTGAAGGTAAGGGGGATGGGTGTGGGACTCAAGGGTGGTGTGACCGGACAAATGGCCGGGACCGTCGGGACGACTCACGCTCCTGCTGAGTCCGCCTCGATGCGCCAGAACAGCTTCAACGCGGAGTCGCCATAGCGCCAACCGCGTTGACGCCATGCCGCAAAAGCGCCAAGCGAGCGCTTCGCCGGCTCTGTCACAGCACGCAACGCCTGGTCGCGGAGCTCCGACTGTTTGGCGCCACGCCGCATAGGCGGCAAGCGAACGCGTCACCGGCTCTGCCACAGCACTCAACGCTCAGTCGCGGAGCCGCAACTGCTTGACGCCAAGCCGCAAAGGCGCCAAGCGATCTGCTCGCAAACGGGCGGCGGGGCGCACGCTGCGGCTGCAAAAGAGGCTTCGGGAACTGCCCGCGCGAGCGCAGTTCCTTGAACGTTGTTGTAGATCGCTGAACGACCGAGCGGACGCGTGAGCGCCACCGGAACGCATGGCGCCTTTGCGGCTTGGCGTCAAGGCAGTTCCCCGGCCTCGAGCAATTCGAGCGCGCGCACCCTGGCGTCGACGCAGTTTCGACTTTGCGACTTTGCGTTGAGCAGGTAGGTGTTCTGCGTCGATCTCACCGCTGCGTCCGTTGCTGAATCGCGATCGGTAGATGTCCTCTCGCTTCGGCAACGTCATGCGCATCGAGCGCGAAGCCCCTTACCGACGCGCGACCTGATGCATATTCACAATGTCCCTGCCGCAGAGCCCGCCCTTGCCCGAGTCCTCGTCTCCGATCACCGAACTCCTCGCAGCGGCGCGCGGCGGCGACACCGCCGCCAGTGAAGCGGTGGCGCGGGCGGTGCACGACGAACTGCGGGCACTCGCCGCCGGATACCTCCGCCGCGAACGGGCCGACCACACCCTCCAGCCGACCGCCCTCGTCCACGAGGCCTACCTCCGCCTCCTCGGTCAACAGAACGTGGAGTGGCGGAACCGGTCCCATTTCTTCGGGATCGCCGCGCAGGCCATGCGCCGGCTGCTGGTGGATCACGCCCGCCGCAACCTCGCGGCCCGGCGCGATGGCGGCGTCGCCGTCACCCTCGACGAAGGCCTCGAGGGCAGCCAGACCGCGGGCTACGACGTCCTCGGCGTGCACGAAGCGCTCAACGCACTCGCGAAGCTCGACCCGCGACAGGCACGCATCGTGGAACTCAAGTTCTTCGTCGGGCTGTCGCTCGAGGAGATTGCGGAGGTCGTCGAGGTGTCGGTGGCGACGGTGTCCCGCGAGTGGGCGATGGCGCGCGCCTGGCTGCAGCAGGAACTGGCGGACGTCTAGATGTGCACCACGTGTTTCGGCAGCTGCACACGCTGCGCGCGGTGACTGGCGCGCCATGAGCAGCAACATCACGGCCGAGCAGTGGCCCATGGTGAAGGACCTCTGGTTCGCGGTGCAGGATGCGCCGATCGAACACCGCGCGGCGATGTTGTCCGACCCTCGCATCGACGCCGACATTCGCGCGCACGTCGAACGATTGATGGCGGCCGCCGAGAATGTCGGCGATCGCTTCGAGACACCCGCATCACGTGTGCTGCAGCACGATGTCGTGATGGCGCCGTCGCTCGTCGGTCGTCGACTTGGCGCGTACGACGTGACGCGACGCATCGGCCAGGGGGGCATGGGTGTCGTGTACGAAGCGGTCCGTGCCGATTCGTCGTATGACCAGCGCGTCGCGGTGAAGACGATCTGGCGCGGTGCCGACAGCACCGTCCTCCTGAAACGATTCCGCACCGAGCGCCAGATCCTCGCGGGGTTGCAGCATCCGAACATCGCACGCCTGCTCGACGGCGGTGCGACGGAGGAAGGCACACCGTGGCTGGCGATGGAGTACGTCGATGGCGTACCGATCGACACTTTCTGCGATGACGGCAGGCTCAGTCTCGACGCGCGACTCGACCTGTTCCGCCAGGTGTGTGACGCGGTGCACTTCGCGCACCGCAACAACGTGGTGCATCGCGACCTCAAGCCGTCCAACGTGCTGGTGACGGCGGACGGCAACGTGAAGCTGCTCGACTTCGGCGTCGCGAAGCTGCTCGATGATCCCCGCATGGAAGGCACACTGACCGGCGCGGGATTGTCACCGTTCACCGCCGCGTATGCGGCACCGGAACAGGTGGCTGGCGGTGCGATCACGGCCGCGACCGACGTGTACGCACTCGGCGCGCTGCTCATGACACTGCTCGTCGGGCGGCCGCCGCTGCTGCTCCAATCGATGGCGATGGCCGACCTGCTCAATGCGATCCGTGACCGACCGGCGCGTGCACCCAGTGTGCTGGCGATGGACGGCGACGGCGACACCACGTCGCATGCGGCGCTCGACGAGATCGCGAAGGAGCGTGGCTTCACGTCGCGCGACCGTCTCGCGAAAGCGCTGCACGGCGAGCTCGATGCGATCGCGCTGATGGCGTTGCGCAAGGAACCCGAGCGACGCTATCCGAGCGCTGAAGCGATGCGCGCCGACGTGCATCGGTACCTGCGACACCAGCAGGTGGAGGCGCGTCCCGATACGGTCTCATATCGAGTGCAGAGTTTCGCACGGCGGCGGTGGCCGCTGGTGGCGGCGGCCCTGATCGCGGCCAGTGCGCTGCTGTTTTCCGCGGTCATGTCCTGGCGGCAGTCACGCCGGGCTGCCGAGGAACACCTGATCGCGATGGATCGCCTGAAGGAAGTGCGCGCGATGGCCTCGCTGCTGGTGTTCGACGCGAACGACCGGTTGCAGGATGTGCCGGGAGCCACGGCGACACGTTCGGTGATGATGAAGACTGCGCTGTCGGCACTCGATCGGGCATTGACCGATGCGCCGCTCGATCCGGACCTGTTGCGCGAGCTGGCCATGGCGTATCAGCGCGCGGGCGACCTGCTGGGCAATCCGACGAATGCGAATCTTGGCGACATGGTCGGTGCGCGCGCCGCCTACACCAAGGCGATGACGGCCGCCGAGGCGTTGATGCGTGAGTCACCGGACAGCGTGACGAGCGCATGGACGCTGGCGCTGGTGTACGAAAAGGCCGCCGATGTCGAAGCGCCGTCCGGCGAGGTGCGGCAGGCGCTGGCACACCAGCGCGCGTCCCTGGCGCTGTTCCGCAAGGTGGCTGCAACCGACACCAACCGCCTGCGGTATCTGCGCGCCGTCGGCATCAGCTCGATGAAGCTGGGTGACCTGCTCGGCCATCCGACGTTCACGAACACCGGCGACACGGCGTCGGCGATCGCTGCGTATGACGACGCGAATGCGCACCTCGAGCGCGCCGCAGCGCGCGGTGACACGACGTATGCACTGGCGCGGCATCGCGCGATCATTCGTGAGCGACTCGGGCGACTGATGCAGGAACGCGGCGATTTCCCGACGGCTGCGCGGTGGTTGCAGCAATCACTCGCGCTGCGTGATACCCTCGTGCTCACGCACCCGAAGAGTGTCGACGCGCGGCGCGATGTCGCCATCGGCCTCTATCTGTTGTGCGGACTGCATCTCGCGGAAAAGCGATCCGATCTTGCGGCACCACCATGCAACCGCTCGCTGGCGATCCGCAAAGTGCTGCTGGAGGAGGATTCGAGTGACACACGTTTCGTGCGTGGCATGGGTATCATCCATCGTCGCATGGGTGAGCTGCGCATGCTGGAGAAGCGCTACCCACTTGCGCTCGCGGAGTACGAAGAGTCGCTGGCGTTCTACGACCGATTCTTTGCGGGCAGGACCGGCCCAATCAACGATCGTCGTGACTATGCGTATGCGCTGGCGGAGCGGGCCGACATCGCCGCGCTCACCGGAGCGCAGGCATTGGCGAAGCGGAGCCTGGACGCCGCCGCCGCATCGCTGGATTCGATCGCGACGAAAGGAACACTGTCGCGCGCCGACTCGGCGCTGCTGTTGCGGGCGAGGCCAGCCGGACGCTGAGCCACAACGACGAACGCCCCGGAGTGCATGCTCCGGGGCGTTCGAACGTTCCACCTGCAAAGCGATCGGGCGCCTTACGGGCAGACGGGGCGGCCGCGCGGGAGCGCGAGCGTGCAGGACTTGGTGGTGCCGTCCTTCGTGATGCTGATCTTCGCGGTGGTGCTGCCATCGTACGTGATCACTTCGCGACGTGACGAGCTGACCGGCGCACCGCTGGCGTAGGTGACCGACACCGACATCGCACGAATGACCGTGCCCGCCGTCGGATACGGATAGCCGGTCGTGGACACGGGAATGACGAGACCAGTCGTGGTGTCGCCCATCACACGCACTGACGTGAACGCGCCGCTCGTGCTCGTGCCTTCGGTGCTTTCGCGCCCGGCGGAAGCGCCGTTGATCGTACGCTGCGTGCTGCCTGTCGCGAGTCCGCTGACCGTGCGCGTGCTCGCGCTGGTGACGGTGGTCCGTGCCGTGGTGATGTCGACGCGCGCGCTGTCGGTGGCGCCGACCGGCGGCGGACCGAAGCCGTGACCGAAGCCGACGCGCCGACCCGGCGTGAACGTCGTGGTGCCGGTGACGCTGCGGGTCGTCACGATCCTGTCGGTGGTGACGGTGTCGCGCGACGCTTGTGCGACTCCTGCCGCGGTCGTGAACTGGAACGTGCGGCTGATCGTCAGGCTGTCACGCACGATCGGTGTGCAGGTGACGATGCCGGTGCCCGCGTCGAACGCGGTGCAGGTGGACGTCGAGAAGTGTTCACCGAACGGGCCGCGGCCGAGGCCTGGTCCCATGCCGATGCCGCCACTGAACTCATCGCGGAAGTCACCGCCCATCATGTCGCTGCGTCCGAGGCTATCGCCCGGCATGCCGCGCGGACCCCCGTGACCGCGTGGTCCGAAGACCCCGGTGTTTCCACTCGCGCTGAAGCTGCTCGACAACGAATCGTAGCCCGGCGATGCGGTGCGGAACGCGGCCGACACGAGTGACGCCTCGGCGGGTGAGGGTTGCGTGCTGCCATCGACGCACGCGACGGCAACGAGGAGCAGTGCACCAAGAGCGGTGCAGGACTTGAGGGAAGACATGCGCGTGTTTCTCCGGCATGAGAGAGTGCGAGCCAGCATCAGGAGGGGAAGTCCAACCCGCGTCAGTTCGTCACAGCCGCAGACACGGCACGCAGGAATCACCCCCACGCCATCAGGACTCGCTCTGATGCACGCGAACACTGCACGCTGTGATCGGCGGATCCGAGCGTGCATCGTCGCTGCGCTGAGCAGAGCGTCGTCAGTCCCTTTCGTTGCCCGGCAGCCAGTCGGCGAGTGCAACGCGCAGCATGCGCAGCGCCTTGCCCATCTGATTCTCCACCGTCTTGGGTGCGATCTCGAGTGCGTCGGCGATTTCCGCGTAACTCATGTGATTGCGCCGCGACAATTCGAACACCGCACGACAGCGATCAGGAAGTGTCGCGACCGCCTGCGCGATCGCGAGTTCGAGTTCAGCCGCCTGAACCATCGCCGGTGCCGTGGCGGCATAGGCCTCTTCCGAGATGTCGCGGATGGCAGCGCGGGCGGCGACGGCGTCATGTCGTACACGATTGAGTGCGCGGTTGCGCGTGGCACGCATCAGGTATCGACGCGGTTCCTGTTCGAACGCCAGTGTGTCACGCCGACGCCAGACTTCGAGGAAGACGTCCTGCACCACTTCCTCCGCGACACCACCGTCATGCAGCAGGTAGGTGGCGATGCGGACCAGTGGTGCATACCAGGTGCGGAATATCGCGTCGAACGCCGTGTCGTCGCCTGCGGCCAGACGGGCGAACAGGGCACGCTGCACATCCTCCGGCGGGAAACCCGCATCGAGGCTGGAGGGAGCGGCGGGTGACACGACGGTTGCAGTCCTTGACCCGGAGAAGCGATGACGACCAGTTTGCGCCGTCCGAACTTTCGTTCGCGGCGGTAGGGGTAGTGGACCCTAGCTGTGTCTACAAGGTATATGAGCGATGAAACCGCCGGCCTCGCGCCGGAAGACGGGAGTCCGGTCCACGACGCAGCGCTCGACGCAATGATGGCGCAATGGGTGGCACTCTCCCCTGATACCATCGACGTCGATGCGGCGTTGGCGCGCGTCAACGCGCGTCGGGCCGCCGATGCGTCACCGACGGTGGTCCGCGATGAACTGGCCGCTCGACGGACGAGGCGCGAGGTCGCGCGGCCGACGCCGATCTGGCGCCAGCCTGCGTTCCGTGCGGCAGCGGCCGTGGTAGCGGTGATCGGCGCCACGCTCGTATGGCGGAGCACGCAGACCTCGATGGCGGCAGCATCGTTCGTGACCACGACTGGCACGTCGTCCGACATTCGACTCACCGACGGCACCGAAGTGCGGCTCGGTCCCGCCAGCCGACTGACACTGTCCGCTGGGTTCGGGCGCTCGCATCGGCAGCTCACGCTGCACGGAGAGGCGTGGTTCAAGGTCACGCACAACGCCGCGATGCCGTTCGCGATTCGCGTCGGCAACGCCACGGTGGAGGATGTCGGCACGGCGTTCCTCGTGCGCGAATCGTCGTCGCGCGAAGTGAGCGTGCGGGTCGCGGAAGGTGTCGTGAAGGTCACCATGACGGCGTCCGCGCACGATTCGACAGTGACGTTGCACGCCGGTGATGGCGCCGTGGCGACGGCAACCGGCATCAGCGTCGCGCCGGGCGTGGTCTCGGCCAACGAAAGTGTTGCACTGGCCGCCGGACGCCTGACGTTCACCGATGCGTCACTGGTGGAAGTGCAGGATGCATTGCATCGCTGGTACGGTGTGTCGCTGCTGATCGCCGATAGTGCACTGGCCACTCGTCACGTGACGGCCGACTTCACCGGCGAGCCGCTATCGCGCGTGGCCGCCGTCCTCGGACTGACCCTCGGTGTGAGTGCCGAGTCGCATGGTGACACGATCGAGTTGCACACCGCAGCAGGAGCGCCTGCACGGCCATGACCCGCCCCTCACGACTCGCGACGCGTGCGCTGCAGGTCGCGGCGAGCGCGATCGTGTGCGGCACTGCCGCAGCGCAGGCGAGCCCATGTCCGGTGCTCGCCCGCGACAGCGCGCGCGTGTGGACGCCGCCGCTCGATCGTGTGGTGACGCTGAACTCGAGCGGCGGGTCGTTGCGGACAGCGCTGGACCTGGTGGCCGCGCGCGCGGGCGTGCGGCTCAGCTACTCCAGCGAATCGCTGCCACTCGATCGCGAAGCGTGTGTGCCGCAAGGGCCGATGCCACTCGGCGCGGCGCTCAGTGCGCTGCTGAACGATCTCAACGTGACGCCGACTACGAGCGGTGGCAGACAGGTGGTGCTGGCCCCGACGCGTCCGGCGGCAGCGCCGGTGGCCGCGCGCACGGCGACGCTCGATCGCGTGGTCGTGACAGGCAGTGCGGCCGGCAGCGCACAACGGAGCCTGCCGTATGCGCTCGATGTCGTCCAGGGACGTGACCTGCGTGGCGGTGCGGCGCCGACGCTGGCAACGGCGCTGAACGGGTCGATTCCCGGCCTGTGGATCTGGTCGGATGCGCCCACCACACTGCTGACGCGATTCGGCAGCGTGCGCGGAGCAAGCTCGTTCGGACTCAGTGCGCCGAAGGTGTTCGTGGATGGCATCGAGCTCGCGAATCCATTGCTGCTGGCGCGTATCTCGGCGGACGCGATCGATCGGATCGAAGTGATTCGTGGACCACAGGGTGCCGCGTTGTATGGTGCCGACGCGATCAGCGGCGTCGTGAACGTGCAGCTGCGGCACGACGGGGCCGCCGATGGTCATCGCGACGCGAATATCCGCTCGAGTGCGGGCGCGTCACAGTCGGACTACACATCCGGCGGCGTGTTCACGCAGGAACACACCGTGTCGCTGCGCGCCGGCAGTGGCGAGAAATCCGCGGGTGCGGTGATGGCGCTCATGACGACGGGCGCGGTGGTGCCGGGCGGAAGCACCTTGCAGTACAGCGTGGACGCCGGCGCGCGTCGGGTGATGGCTCGTACCATCCTGGCCAGCACGGCGCGCCTGTGGGTGGCGCGCGCCGATTCGC
The DNA here is from genome assembly GCA_014379355.1 of Gemmatimonadaceae bacterium. Classification (GTDB taxonomy): domain Bacteria; phylum Gemmatimonadota; class Gemmatimonadetes; order Gemmatimonadales; family Gemmatimonadaceae; genus JACMLX01. The sequence goes on along the minus strand of JACMLX010000162.1, from coordinate 15,390 downwards.
CAGTCAATCCCGTACTGGCTGCGATCCGATCGTCGGTACCCGGCGCGTCGCCGCTCACGCCGGCGGCGCAGCAGGCGGTATCGCAGTACACACTCGGCACGACGATGACGCACGCGCCCGATGCCGCGTGGACGCACACGGTCACGGTGGGCGTGGACGGTTACCGCCTGTCGGGTTTGTCGGTGGACTACGTGCCGGTGCCGTCGTCGCTCGATTCAGCGCTGCGATCGACGCAGGGTGGTGCAGACAAGGGCACGTTGCGCGCGACGAGTGTGCGTCGCGTCGGAATCGGCGATGCGAACAGCGCGACGCTGACGTTCGCAGGCGACGCCTCGTTGCTGCGTGATGCGACCACGTCGTCCGAGCCATGGGCGTCGGCGACACCGCCGGGTGGCCAGCAGCCGGCGATGTTTCGTCCGTCGCTCGACAGCACACGATGGCTGAGCACCGCCGGTGTGGGCCTGCAGGCGGCGTTGAACCTGCGCGAAACCGTGTTCCTGACGGCGGGATTGCGCGGCGAGCGGAATGATGGTTTCACCGAGGCGAGCCGCTTCGCGCTCTTGCCCGCCCTTGGAGCGAGCGTCGTGCGCACCAACGGCGGCCTGACATGGAAGGCACGTGTCGCGTACGGTGCCGGCGTGCGACCGGCGCGCAATCCGATGCGCGAGACGGCGTGGCGCGGCATCGGCAGCGGTGCCGTGGGCTCGGATCTGCTGCCGGAGCGACAAGCGGGCATCGAGGCAGGCATCGACATGTACTGGCGTCGCAACCTGTCGGTGCAGGTGACGCGATTCGATCAGCGTGCGTCGTCGCTGATCCAGCAGGTGCCGGTGCTGGACGATAGCGCAGGGGGCGCCCCTGATGCGTTGCCGGGGCGCGGCGGTGCATATCGTCAGCCACATTACCGCTACACACTGGCGAATCTCGGGGCGATCACGAATCGCGGCTGGGAATTGTCCGTCCGCGAGAGCGTCGGCGCGCTGAGCATCTCGGGCAGCTTCTCGCTGGTGGACAGTCGTGTCGATCAGGTTGCGCCGGGATACGCCGGCGACCTGCGTGACGGTGATCGTGTGCTGGCCGTTCCGGCGCGCACGACCGGACTGGCGCTGACGTGGACACCCCCTCGCTGGCAGTTCCAGCTGGGCGGGACGCAGGTCGCGGACTGGGTCAACTACGATCGCCTGTCGCTGGCGTCGACCTACATGCGCGGCGGCACACCGTCGCGCGGGCTGACGGGGGCAACGCTGCGCTCGTACTGGATGCAGTATCCCGAGGTGACGCGGTTGCGCGCCTCCGTCGCGCACGACCTGACACGATCGCTGTCGCTGCGGTTCATCGGCGACAACCTGCTCGATCGTCAGCGCGGTGAGCCCGACAATGTCACGATCGTACCGGGCCGCACGCTGTCATTCGGGATCGCGGCGCGGTTCTAGCGCCGGACGCTGCGACATTCCGGCGCCGACCGCGCCACGATTACTGGTGCTGAGGATTAGAGCATGCGCAGGAAATCGGCCGTGCCGCCGATACTCGAGGGGGCAGCCACGGTTCGAACGCGCTGCAACAGATGTTTGCCGGCCCTCCCGAACCCGTTCGCCTGCACATGCAAAACGCACTGCTGTATGCGAAGTCGCTGTCGCTGCTGCTCGAAGAAGTGCAGTCCGCCTCGGACATGACGATGGTGCGGAGCGGCCTGCTGCGCGTGCGCCGCTTTTCGCGCTCGGAAGCCCTCACGCTCGAGATCTCCGACAGTCGTGTAGTCATGAACGGCGTGAAGCTGCAGCGCATGGGACCCGGACTGCAGCGACTCGTCGAGGCGATGCTCGCGCATGGTGTGGCACAGATCGACGTGCGTGCCGGCGCAGTCCCGCGCGAGTTGCTGAAGCTGGTGATGTCGCTGGCGACAGCGCCCGGCACCAGCGCAGAGGCGCCGAGCATCTTCGAGGTGATGCGTGACGCGTCGTTGTGGGGCGTGCAACTGTATCCCGTGCCTCGGGCCATCCTCGCCGCGCAGGGCGAGACGTACACGGCCGACATGGCGCTGGAACTCCCGGCGCAGATCGAGGAGCGCACGACGGTGCTGCGTCAGTCGGTCCAAACGGCCATGCAAGCGAATGACGTTCCGACGCTGAGTGCCGCCCTCGCGACACTCGCGCTGGTGGAAGCCGGAGTCGACAACACGGCGCTGCGCGCGCTGTGGACCGCAGCCTTCGACGACGCGGCCACGGAAAATGCGCTGCGGACGCTGGTCGTCGCGCTGCCGAGTTGCGGCGAGTCGATCGGCAACGCGATGGCGGTGCTCAGGCGCGCCGGTGACACAGGGGCAGCAGTGCTGATCGATCGGCTGCTCAAGGCGGATACGATGGCGGTGCGCCGCGCCTGTCTCGATGCGCTCTCCGAAGTACAGCGCGGCACCGCGCAGCTGTTGACGATGCTCGATCACGAGCAGTGGTTCGTGGTGCGCAACGCCGCGTGCCTGCTCGGCGAGTTCGGGTCGCGTCCGTCGGAGCCGGAGCTGACGACGGCGCTGTCGCACCCCGATGAACGGGTGCGGGCGGCGGTGATCACGGCACTGTTGCAACTCGATACACCCACGTCACGGGCGACGGTGCGAGGTGCGATTCGTGACGAGTCGGCCGAAGTCCGGCGACGCGCGGTGCGCGGATTCCTGGCCGAGCAGGGGTCGACGGCGAACGTCGACAAACTGTTGCTGGCATTGGAGCGCGAAACGGAGCTCGACGTGCAGCTCGAGTTCCTCTACGCCCTCGGCGCGCTGGCGACACCGGATGCGGTGCAGAAACTGATCCGCCTCTGCTCGACGGACGGGCGCTATCGGCCGCCCGACTTCCGCATCGCGGCGGCCGAAGCGCTCGCCTCGGCGCGACTTGGCGCATCGGTGCCCTTGCTGCGAGCGATGCTGAAGGATCCCGACGTGCATGCCCGCGCCGCCGCCCGACACCTGATCCGCGCGGTCAGCTGAACCCTGCCATCGCGCCGCGTTGCGTTCTCTGCAACTGCTTCAACGCCGAGTCGCAACGTTCGTCAACGGCCTTGACGCCAAGCCGCCAAGACGCAAAGCGTTCTGCGCGCTAATGGACAGACTACCCCAGACTCGCGATCGAATAAGGCTGCTGGAACTGCCCTCGCGAGCGCAATTCCAGCGGCAGTCGTACATGCGGTGCGGCACGATATGACGACGATGGCGCACGCGGAGCGCTTGGCGTCTTTCTGCCGTGGCGTCAAGGTTTTCTGCCGTTCGCGACTCTGCGTTGAGGCAGTTGCAGTTCAAGGCAACGACTAGAAGATCACACCGAACGTGATGGGAAAGGCCTGGATGGATTTGGTATCGATCAGGCCCTGATCCTTGGTGTAGACGTTCTGGATGCGCGTTTCGACGAAGCCGCTGATGCGGCCCATGCGGAAGGAGAGGCCGGCGCCGCCATCGAGACCGATCTTGGTGGTGGTGAAGCTCGATGCGCTCACATTGCCGTTGGCATCGATCGCATCACGGATGTTGAACGCGCCGACGCCGGCGAGGATGTACGGTCGCACCGGACCTGGCAACAGGTCGAAGCGCAGCGATGCGATGCCACCGAGCTGCGTGCGGGTCGTGCCGAACGGATCTCCGGCGAAACCGCTTTCCGCGTCGCCGAATTTCATGCGTGAGAAGTCCGCACCGATGCGGAGCGCAGGAAAGCCGGGTGCGATGCGCAGGAGCAGGTACGCCTGCCCCGTCGCGCCAGTCATGATGTCCTGGTAGCGCGCCTGCGTTCGCGGGACGATTGCGCCGCCCCCGATGCCGTATTGCACGGCACGCGTGTTGAACTCCGCGCCGGCCATGCCCTGCGCGATGACGGTGGAACCGATGATGGCCGACAGCACTCCGATGACGGCAACGTGACGCAGCATCCGGCGCTCCTGTGGGTGGGTACAACCCAGACAGACGCGCCCGGCACGCTTCCATTCTCTCGGCGACGTTCAGTGCTCGCGACTGAGCGTACTCGACTATTGTGCGAACGGCCGCCACGGCGCGTCAGAAGAAATATTGCCGCCAACCGGTGACGTCTTTCCGCCGCATGCGCCACATGATGGCGAGGCCGGAGATCGTCAGGCCGAAGAGTGCGATCGCCCAGAACATCGCACCGACCAATCCGCCGTCACCGAGCGCCTCACCGCTGTGCAGACGATTGAGAAAGGGCTTGTCGGCGTACCCTTCGACGCGGATCAGCGCGCCCGTGGCGGCGTTGACGACGAACTTCCTGTCCTCGCCACCGGTCGCCCTGCCGGTCAGCACCGACACGGTCGGCTCGGCACCCTTGAGCTGCACTTCGATCTTGTCGATCGGCGCGCCGGCCGCCTGGGCCGACACGACCGCCAGCGCCTTCTCTATCGGCCCGACGACCTGCGCTGGCGCGGCGACGCTGAAGGTAAAATGGCGCTGGCTCGCACATCGCGCGATCTCGCATCGCGACGCAGCCGCTCACGTATCGTGGCAGACGTCGCACGTCACTGGCCACCCGCCGCGATCCACCTGTCGATCACACGTCGCGCCGCTGCGCAGGCGCGTCACGGCACCGTCACCGTCAGGTAGGTGCCCGCATATCGTGCGAGCGACACGGTGCGCGTGCGTACGATCCTGCGCACGCCGCGCGACGGCCATGTGACCTCGACATCCACCGGCTGCACGCGCGGAAGCCCGAAGTTGACGGGCATGTCACTCTGCGCGTTGTAACCCGAGCCGGTATCGACGAGTCGCGTGCCGAGCAGCGTCCTGGTGCCGGCGGCGAACACCCGGACTTCGGCACCGGCGCGGGTGGCGCGTCCCTTGCCATCGACCACACGCACCGCGAGCGCGCGATGCGCCACCGTCGAGTCGAGGTCGTTGCGCAACACGAAGTGCATGCCGTTGGCCTGCGCACCGGTCAATGAGAGATCCAGGTCTCCATCACGATCGATATCGAACCAGAGCACGCCATGATCGGCCTGCAGCGCCTTCAGGCTGTCCGGCGTGACATCGGTGTACCGGCCCCCCGCATTGTGAAACAGGACGTCGGGATAACTGGTGCCGCCGGTGACCGTACCGTTCACATACAGATCCAGCGCGCCATCGTGATCGACATCAGCGAATGCACAGGTGTCGTAGCGGCCATCGGCATCGATGCCCCACGCCGCCGACACATCGCTGAACAGCCCGTTGCGCTTGAGGAACAGTCCATTCGGGCCATAATTGGCGAAGAACAGGTCGAAGTGTCCATCACCATCCGCATCGGCGGCGCAGGGACGCACAGTGCCGTTCGTCGCCAGCTTCGGCGCGCGCCCACCCCACGCCACGACCATCGAATCGGCGATATCGGTGAAGTGATTGCCGTCGTTCCGGAACAGCGCGTTCGCGTCACCATCCTGATTCGCGACGAGGTAGTCGAGATCTCCATCCTCGTCGGCATCGACCCACAACGCGCCAACACTCTTGCGCGGATCGGCGAGACCGACGCTGTCCGCCATCTCGACGAAGGCTCCTCTCGAGTTGCGGAACAGCAGATTCACCTTGTCGCGGAAGGCGACGGAGAGATCCAGGTCGCCGTCGCCATCGAAGTCGATGAAGCTGAACTGTCGCACGCCACCCGCGGCGACGGCGACGCCAGCCGCAGTGGTGACGTCGGTGAACGTGCCGCCATCATTGCGATACAGCACCAGCACCGAGGTCGGCCCGGGTGCAAAACCAACCAGCAGGTCGGGATCGCCGTCACCATCGTAGTCCGCCCACGCCGCCGATCGCACACCACGCGCTGCGTTCACGCCGGCGGCAGCACCGACATCCACCAGCGTGCCACCATCATTGCGGTAGAGTCGGTTCGGCGTGCCTCCGAACCCGACGAACAGATCCAGATCGCCATCACCATCATAGTCCGCGGCAGCATTCGTGAAGCTCAGCCCGAGGCCGAGCAGTTCCCGTTGCAGGATCGTGAAATGCGGCGGTGCATCAGCGAGTAACGCCGGAACGAACAGCACGGGGACGAGCAGCCGGGTGCGAAATGACATGAAGGCGGCGGTGGGTGGGCGAAACGGCAGGACGTGCGTGGTGCGACGACGTTGGCTACCGCATCGTCTGTGCAGTGCCCGCGGCCTTCTCGACCTCCTCCATCACCCGCAGCAGGTTTCCGCTCCAGATCCTTCCGATCTGCTCTTCCGTGTAGCCACGACGCACGAGTTCGAGCGTGACGTTGAACGTCTCCGTCGCGTTGCGCCATCCATCCACCCCACCACCGCCATCGAAGTCGGACGACACGCCGACGTGATCGATGCCGATCATCTTCACGACGTAGTCGATGTGATCGACATAGTCGCTGACCGTGGCCGGCGTGTCACCGAGCGTGCGGCGCGAGATGATCTCTTCCTGCTTCGCGAGATACGCGTTCTTGCGTTCCGTCGGCAGGGCGTCGATCTGCGCGCGCGCTTCGGCCTGTGCCGTGGCCGTGATCCCGAATTCCGTGCGCAGCGCCGCAATCGCATCGGTACGGATCTGGTTCCGCTCGGCATCCTTCTTCGGGTCGCACTTCACGTAGCCGTTGAACGCCACCAGCTGAATCACTCCTCCATTCCTGCCCATCGCGCGAATCTGCTCGTCGTCGAGGTTGCGGCTGTGATTGCACAGCGCACGCACGCCGCTGTGGCTGGCGATGATCGGCGCCTTCGACAACTCGATGGTCTGCAGCATCGACGCCTTCGATGGATGCGAGATGTCGATCATCATGCCGAGCCGGTTCATCTCACCGATCACCTGCCTGCCGAGTGGCGAGAGGCCGTTCCAGCGCCAGACGCCATCGCGCTCACCCGTGTTGGAATCGGAGAGCTGGCTGTGTCCGTTGTGCGCGAGCGACATGTAGCGGCCGCCAAGCTCGTAGAACTTGCGCACATTGGTGATGTCCGCACCAATTGGGAAGCCGTTTTCGACGCCGATGAAGATCGCCTTGCGCCCGCTGGCGTAGATCGCGCGCGCCTGCGCGGCGCTGGTGGCCAGGCCGACACGCGTCGGCGCGATCTGTTCGGTGAGCCGATGCACGGCGGCGAATTTCTCGAGGGCGGCGGCATTCGCCTTCGCGAAGGCGGCGCTGTCGAGTTCCGGCGTCTGCCCGACGTAGACGATGAGGAACGCCGCATCGAGACCACCTTCCTCCATCTTCGCGATATCGACCTGCGTGCGCGGCAGCTTCGATGCGTAATTGAGCGTGTCGGCGCGGAAATTCGCGGGATTGATGTCGACGTGGGTGTCGATCGTCATCACCCGTTCGTGTATGCCACGCGCGCTCGCGATCATCGCCGCATCGGGAGTCGCGCGCGTGCCGGTGTGTGCGCAGGCGGTGAGGACGAGCAGCGAGGCGACGGTTGGGCGAAGGCGCATGGGCGGAGTCGGGGGCGAAAGCGGTCGGAGAAGCGTCGAATCTGCCGTCCAGTGCGTGGCAGCGGGTGGAAACGTTGATCGGGCCAGCGCATCGGTGAGCCGGCGACCGTCCGCGTCTCGCGTGTGGAGATGACGAGGCGCCGCTGACCGGCGCCGATCCGCCCATCGCCTCACCGCCCGCCGATCATTGCCCGCCGTGTTCCCCGAGCGCCCGTCGCAGAAATGCCCGTGCCACCGTCCAGTCACGCTTCACCGTGGCGACCGACACCCCCAGCGTCTCGGCCGTCTCCTCGACGCTCAGACCGGCGAAGTAGCGCAGCTCCACCACGCGAACCTGCCGCGCGTCGAGGAGCGCCAGCCGCTCGAGGGCGTCGTTCAGCTCGAGCACGTCCACGACATTGTGCTCCACCTCACCGGCATTGGCCGTCAGCGTGACCCGATCCCCACCGTCACGCTTGAGACGCCGGCGGGCGCGGGCGTGATCCACGAGCAGCCGACGCATGGCCTGCGCGGCAATGCCGAAGAAGTGATGGCGACTCTGCCACTCCACACGCTCCTGTCCCAGCAGTCGCGAGAAGGCTTCATGCACCAGTTCGGTAGGTTGCCAGGTATGGCCATCCTCCTCGCGCCGCATGGCGGCCTCGGCTATTACATGCAATTCGTCGTACACGCGCGAGGCGAGGCGATCTGCAGCGCCTGTGTGGCCAGCGACGAGCTCGCCCAGCAGGCGTGTGACGTCGTTGGACCCGTCGCGCTCGATATTTTCGGTCGTGCCCGGTTGTTCGCTCACTGCGTGACTCCCCCTGCCGTCGGTCCGGAACGTCACCAGCCACGGTGGCGGTCGCTGCGGATTGCGGCGCAGTCTGGCAGCACGGTGAATCAATTGCAATATTCGCCGTGGAGCTCGCAGCGGCGGCGAGTCAGGACGCCTTCTCGCACCGTCACCGCACAATGAGCCTGACTCCGGACGCATGGCAGCGTATCACCGCGCTGTTCGACGAGGTGCACGCGCTGGATGGGCCGGTACGCCAGGCCAGGCTGAGATCACTGGCTGCCACGGAGCCTGAGCTGGCCGCCGAAGTGGCCTCCCTGCTCGATGCGGACTCCGGGACGGACTTTCTGGATCTGGACGCCGGCCTGGGGCTCCGGCTGGGCATGCCCGCAGCCCATCGACTGATCGGCCAGTCCATCGGCGCGTATCGGGTCGAACGCGAGGTCGGGCGCGGGGGCATGGGCGTCGTGTACGAAGGCCGACACGTCGATCGCACGCTCCACAAACGTGTCGCGATCAAGACGCTGGCCATCGGGATCGATCGCCCGGAGCTGGCGTGGCGGTTCCGGCGTGAGCGCCAGATCCTGGCGAAGCTCGAGCATCCGAACATCGCGGCACTGTACGACGGCGGCACCACCGACGACGGCCTGCCATATCTCGTCATGGAGTACGTCGACGGGCAGCGCATCGACGCGTGGTGCGACCGCCAGCGCCTGACGATTCCGCAACGGCTCGATCTTTTCCGGCAGGTGTGCGCGGCGGTGCACTTCGCCCACGCCAAATTGATCGTGCATCGTGACCTCAAGCCAAGCAACATCCTCGTCACGCACGACGGCGTGGTGAAGCTGCTGGATTTCGGCATTGCAAAGCTGGCGGTGGACGAGGAGCTGTCGGGCGAACTGTCGGAGTACACGCGCGCCGGCGCCGCGCCGCTCACCACGGCCTACGCCAGTCCGGAGCAGGTCCGCGGCGAGGAAGTCACCACGGCGTCGGACGTCTACTCACTTGGTGTCATTCTGTATCGTTTGCTGACCGGCACGTCGCCATTCGTCGACGGGAAGACACCGGCATCGGCGCGCGACGCGAACGCGACCACCCAGGTGCGCACGCCGAGCGATGTCGTGACCGAGACACAATCGACGCAATGCCAGTTGCCCGGTGTGCGATCACTGCGCGACACGCTGCGCGGCGAGCTGGATGCAATCGTGCTGATGGCGCTGCGCGCGGAACCGGAGCGTCGCTACGCCAGCGCGGACGCGCTGAGCTCCGACCTGCTGCGATACCTGCGGGGAATGCCCGTGCATGCGCGGCCCGACACCGTCGGCTACCGCATCACCAAGTTCGTCGGCCGGCAACGGGCACTGGTGGCTGGCGTGAGCATCGGCCTCGTCGCGATGGTCATCGGCACCGTGCTGGCCGTGCAGTCGGCGCGCACTGCCAGCGCGGAAGCGGCTCGCGCGACCAGCATGGTGGCGTTTCTGCAGAGTCTCGTCGGCGCCGCCGATGTCAGCATGTTCGGTGCGATGCGCGTCAGCAAGGACATCACCCTGGCGGAGCTGGTGGACTCGGCCGGCGCGCAGGTCTCGAAGGCGTTCCCGCGTGATCCCCGGTCGCGCGCCGATCTCTATGCGTCACTGGCGCGCAGCCTGCGCCGCTTCAATCGCTACGACGCCGCGCTCACACTGGTCGACTCGGCGCAACTGCTGCACCGGCAGAGCGTCGGCGACATCTCCGTCGATGTGGCGGATGACATGACGATCGCCGCCCTGCTGCAGAACCAGCTCGATCGGAAGAGCGAGGCGAGGCGACTGCTCACCGGCGCACTCGAGCGGTATCGTCAGCTGCCCGATGCACCGCCGGAGGCGAGTACGATCGCGAAGTTCGGCATGGGACAGATGATGGTGCAGAATCTCGGAAAAGTCGCCGACGGCGTGCAACTCCTGACTGCCGCTGCCGCACAGGAAGCGAACGCCGCGGTGCCGCGCCGTCCGCTGATCGCGTCGATCGAGGGACAGCGGGCGGTCGGACTGGCGTCGCTCGGGCAGGTCGCCGCGAGTGACAGCGCCTTCGAACGCGCCACGCGCATCTTTGCGGGTGACTCGATACGGAACGCGGAAGAGATGGCGACCCTGCTCGCGAACTGGAGCTACATGCTCAGCAGCCGAGACGAGAACGCGCGCGCAGTGCCGCTCATGTTCCGTGCGATGCACCTCGTGGAATCCACGAACGGGCCGGACCACATGATGACGGCCGTGGTGCGAACCCGCCTGGCCAACATCTTGAACTCGGCAGGTGACTACCGGCGCGGCGGTGCGATGGCGGATTCGTCGCTTGCCATACACGAGCGACTCTCGACACAGAGTCCGTCCGAGAAGTCGTTCACCCTCGCGATCCGCGCGCGGAGTGCCATCGGCGCCGGCGACCTGGCGGCGGCGGAACAGGCGCTGGCGCGCGCCCGGACGCTGTTGCCGCAGCTCGACCTCGATCGCAACGAACGGGAACTCAGCCTGCTGATCGTCGAGTCTCGCCTGTTCGAGAAGCGTGGTGATCTCGTGCGCGCCCGCGCCGCCGCCGAGCGCGCGGCAAGCGCCGCCGCAACATTCGGGGATGACAAGGTCTCCGCACAGGCGGTCAAGGTGCGACTGGCGGAGATCGATTCGCTCATCGCGACGAAGCGATAGAATTGCGGGAGCGCTCTGCCCCCACTCGTCGCCACGATGACCTGCACACTGGAAGTCCCACTCGATTCACTCGACGCCGCACTGCTCGCTGCGCCGTACGCCGACCGCCTCGAACTGTGCGACGATCTCGCAAGTGAAGGCTGGACGCCGACGAGTGGCCTGATCCGCTCCGTCGCGGCCCGCATCGATACAGGTCGGACGCACATCGTGAGCATGATTCGCCCCCGCAGCGCAAACCTGAGCGCTTTTCTCGACATCGCCGCGTTCACGACCACACCGCGCATTCTCGAGGACGCGTTGTTCGAGATCGATGCGAGCGCGCGGGCGGGGGCGCACTCCGTGGCGATCGGGCTGCTCACGCCGGACGGCTTCGTGGACATGGCGGCCTGCGAAAAGATGCGCGACGCGGCGCTTGGACATGGTCTCGTCGTGGCGTTCCTGCGGACGTTCGATCTGCTCGCGGATCGTGCACGTGGCATGGACGACATCACGGCACTGGGCATGACGCGTGTCGTGACGGCCGGTGTGCTGGGCTGGGATGCGGCCGTGCTGACGCTGCCGGAGCGTCTGGCCGTGCTAGGGGCCGACGCAGCGCATGCGGCGGCGGCGGCGGAGAAACACGGCACGTCTCCGGTGGAGATCGTGCCGGGTGGCGGTGTGCGCGCCTCGAATGCGGCGGACTTCCTGACGGTCTCGCCGCATCTGCACGCGTCCTGTCGTCGCCTCGGGGCGATCAGCGTCGAGGAACTGCAGGCCTTGCAGGATGTACTGGCAGCATCGAACGGTGGACGGTAGCCCGGAATTCTGAGTGCGGCCCGGGCGCGCTACCTTTCAGTCGTTACGCGGCGCCACGCACGCGATCGGCGACGCCACCACCATCTGCCGGAGTCGGGTCATGAAGAAGCTGTTTCTCGCAATTGCGATGAGTCTTGTTGCGGCCATCAGCGTATCGGCGCAGGGCATCACCGGCGAGTGGGATGCGTCGATGAACACGCCTGGCGGAGCGCGGACGTTCCGCATCCTGTTCAAGCAGGATGGCGAGAAGTTGACGGGCACCGTGAAGCGTGAGGCGGGCGATGCGCCGCTGGAAGGGACGGTGACGGGCAACAACGTGAAGTTCGCGTACAGCATCAACTACGGCGGGAACCCGGTCACGCTGACGATGACCGCGGTGCTGGCCGGTGACGAGATGAAGGGGCAGGTGGACATTGCGAGCCAGATGCAGGATGCGTTTTCGGCGAAGCGTGTGGCGGTGACGAAGCCGTAGTGCGCGCGGCGTGCCGGGACGCCGAAACCACCGCCTGACGGCGCGCGTAGCATCCCCTGACCGCCACTTGCCACGGATGGAATCAGGAGAGTCGCCATGATGTGTGCGTCGCCAGCACTCGCGCTGCTGTTCAGCGTCGGTGCCGTCCAGCCGTCGCCAGACAGTCTGGATCGCGTGATCCAACGCGAGATGCGGAAGCGTGCGATTCCAGGGCTGTCGATCGCGGTCGTCGACAGTGGACGGATCGTGCTCGCGCGCGCGTACGGTGTCACGAAACGCGGATCGACGACGCCCGTCACCACGAGCACACTCTTTCAGGCAGGATCGATCAGCAAGGCCGTCACCGCGGTCGGTGCGATGCGATTGGTTGAACGCGGCACACTGCACCTCGATCGCGATGTGAACGAGCAACTGGTGAGCTGGAAGGTGCCGGATACGACGGTCGCTGCCGGTGAACGGGTCACGGTGCGCGAGCTGCTCAGTCACTCGGCGGGGCTCAACGTGCACGGTTTCCCCGGATACGACCTGAGCGCGCCGTACCCGACACTCGTGCAGGTGCTCAACGGTGCGACGCCAGCCAACACGCAGGCGATCCGTATCGTACGGCGGCCGGGCGTGCGATGGCAATATTCCGGAGGCGGCTACACGATCCTTCAGCAGCTGATGATCGACGTCACGCATCAGCCATTCGACGACTTCATGCAGAAGGAAGTATTGACACCGGCGGGCATGACGGCGAGCACGTTCGCGCAGCCACTGCCCGTGTCGTTTGCACCGAACGCGGCGACAGGTCACACGCAGGATGGCAGGCCGGTGCGCGGTGGATGGCACGCCTATCCGGAGATGGCCGCGGCAGGTCTGTGGACGACGCCGACGGACCTGGCGAAGTTCGCGATGGCGCTCCAGCGAGCGTATCGCCGCGACAACGCCGCGTTTCTGGGCGCGGAAAAGGCGGACCAGATGCTGCAGTATCAGCGCAACGACTTCATGGGCCTCGGTGTGTTTCTTCGCGGCAACAACGTGCGCCTCGAATTCAGCCACGGTGGTCGTGACGAGGGCTTCGATGCATCGCTGAACGCCACGGCGCTCACCGGCCAGGGCGTGGTGATCATGATCAATGCCAACGACAACTCGGCTGCGGTCGAGCGCATCCAGCGCGTCGTGTCGCGTCTGTACAACTGGCCGAACTATCGGAAGGATCCCGTACCGCCACGCGCGGTGGACGCCGATGCGGAAAGCCTCAATGCCGTCGCTGGTCGCTACGAGGTGCGCAACAACCAGATGGTGATGTTCGCACCCCGCGACGGGCATCTCTTCTCATTTGCGGACGGCCACGAGGACGAGGAGTTCGTGCCGGTCGGGCCGGATCGTTTCACGCGCGTGGACGGTGATGTGTCGTTTCAGTTCACGCGCGATGTGTCACGGCGGGTGATGGGTGCGACGATACTCGATCACGGTAGTGCCCGACCAATTCCGCGGGTCGGTCCGCTGGCCACGACGTTCGCCCCGACACGTGACCCGGATCCATCACGCACGAAGCGTATCGACGTGTTGCTGCGCGCGATGTCGGCAGGAAAGGCGGGCGATCACGCCGCTGTGCTGGCGCCAGGCGCACTGCGTGACTTTCGCGATCACGCGATCGGCGACCTGATCGGCGTGTCGGGCGTGGCGTACGTCGCTGAGGAGGATGTTGCGGATCGTCGTCTCACACGGCACGACGGGGACGTGGCGACGATCGTTTATGTGAAGGCGACGATTGGCGGCGCTCCGAGGTTCGTGCTGGTGCACTTCACGAAGGAGGGGTTGGTGACGGACTACGATGTGGTGGAGCGGTAGCACGCCGACGGTTCCACACAGTTTGCGCGCGCAGTACCGGAGCGCACGTGCAGTCGTTGCCGGTGAATGCGCGAGTGAATCGCGAGTATTCGAGACATGGAAGCAGAAGCTATCCCGCAGGCCTGGGCCGCATCGCCGCGACGCGCTGGCCCGAACGGGAAACCGTGCGGGTGGTGGCGCGGCCGTGACCGTGACGCATCGCTGACGTCAGGTGGACACCAGCACACACTGGCCGGAGACGAGGGTCGGAGTGTCTGCCGGGTACCTGAAATGGCCGTTCACACCGATACTGGGGGACGCGACACCGTTGTTGACGCACCGGTAGTACTCCCACTTCATGGTCACGGCCTGATCGGAACCGCCGTTCAGGTCGCACGTCGGATTGGTGAGATTGATGGCGCACACGCTGCCCCACCCCACGAATCGCGTCGGTCCGAGCGCGCCCATCGGAAGCGCTGAGGTGATCGGAATCGCCTCCAACCTGATCGTGCTGTTGTCGGGCACGAGAAGTAGGACGCACTGCTTGCCCGGGGACAGTCCGATGCATTGCCCCACGCCGGGACCGCCGGCCGCCAGCACCAGTTGTTGTTGCGCGGGATTCGGGTTCTGGATGAGGAGTTCCGGTGGCGCCGTGATGGTGAACTTGTAGTTGGGCGCGCCCTGAAAATTGACCGTCGTGAGATTCAGCGGCTTGTATTTCGCCTCGACGGTCACGTTGTCGGTGACGCGGATCACGCAGACGCCTCGTTCCGGCGTGGCACACGGCGAACTCCAACTGGTGAATTGCGATTGGATCGTGCGCGGATCCGGCCGATCGGCGGCGAAGGTGTTCACCGAGGCCTGAATCGCTGCGGTCAGATCCGTCGCGACCAGTGTGACCGTCTGACCGACTTTCACGGTGTACGTGCACGTCGTCGTACCGGGACCCGCACCCGTGCAACGTCCGTACTGGAACGTCATGTCATTTCGCGTCAACGCCAACGTGCTGTCGCGGCCATAGATCGAACCGGGGCGGATCGTGCCGCCGGGCGTGGTCATCTGGATCGTGACCGTCGCTGTCGTCACCACTGGAGGTGGGTTCCCACCGGGATTGCCAGTGACATCACCGCCGCTCGAACCACCGCATGCTGCGAGCAGCGGGACGAGAAGAAGATTCAGACGCGTGGCTTTGGTAGACATGTGGACCGGCTTGAAGGGGCTTACGACATCATTCGGGCACGTTGGCCATCGCATGAAGCTGTCCGACGGCAAGCGGCGGCGATAGGGATCGGCAGCGTCGCAGATAGTGAGGTGCCCGGAATACACGTCCGGAGCATGAGTGGCAGAACCAGAACGAACTTGCGTCGGCGCCCGGGCGGGGAGCCCACGCAAGACAATCACCTCGAATGTAAAAAAGCAGAGCGGGGGACGGGGCACGAACCCGCGACATCAAGCGTGG
>JACMLX010000161.1 GCA_014379355.1 Gemmatimonadaceae bacterium | reverse complement strand
GTTCCAGAAGCCCTTTGCTTTTCCCCGCGGTCCTCGCGATCCCCGCGTGAACGGTGTTTCTCAAACTTCGTTGGACTCTCTGTGGCTCCGCGGCTCTGTGCGAGGCCAGCCGTTCTGAAAGGCTTAGAACCTGACCAGAACAGGTGCGCCGGTGTCGTGGGCGAGATCGGCGGCGGCGGAGATGGCCTTCACCGCGTCGCCCTGGCTCTTCACGCCAGGCGCTTCAGATCGGCCGCTGCCTGCACAGGTCACCTTGATGGTCATCGGCGTCACGATGCCGAAGGTCAGGCTGCCGACGAGGCCATTGAGGAAGGAAAGCTGCGTCTCGACCTGCGCCACGCCCGACGGACACTTGGACGCGGTCTCGACGGTCGGCGGCGGAACCAACCCATAAATGAAGGACAGCGCCCACGGCTGCATGATCGTTGTCTCACTCATCGGCCGACCGGTGGTGATCGTGGTGTGGTAGCAGCCCGTGGTCAAAAGGGCGAGGGCTGTAAGCATGACGGCGGAACGACGCATGGGGAGTCTCCATGTGGGGTGGGAATGCGGCGCCCCGGCTTGGGGCGGAGCAGTTCTGGGTGCACATCGAGTTTATCCCCATCCCGTCAATCCGCCATGAATGCGAACCCGATCGTTACCGGCCCATTTTCTTCAGCTCGACCAGCAGGCAGTGATCCTGTACGACGTCGATGCCGGCACGTGCGAGCGCCTCGGCGACCTGCTCATGCCGGATGCCCAGCTGCATCCACACCATCTTCGGACGTATGGCGAGGATATCGTCGAGATGCTGCGGAATGTCCGCCGGCCGGCGAAAGATCTCGACGACGTCCACGGGGTTCGGAATGTCGCGCAACGACTGGTATGCAGTCTCGCCCAGCGCGTTCACCATGTTCGGGTAGTAGACGGGTACCGGGATGATCGTGAAGCCCGCTCGTTGCGCGTATTCCGGCACGTAGAACGCCGGCGCTTCGGTTTCCTCCGGCTTGAAGCCAAGCACGGCGATCGTGTGCAGCGCCGCAAGGGCGGAGTGGATGGCCGAAGGTTCGGTGAGCAGGTGGGCGCGCCAGGCGTCCGGGTTGGGCATCGACATGTGGAGACGATTGAGGGCATGAATCCAGAGCGCGGAACCGGCGGGCACCGATACGGGCCCGTCATACGCAACGCTGAGCGCTCCAGTAAATTTCCCGGACTCCCGCAGGATTGCACCCTGCCATCGTCATCACGCCTGCTTCGCAGCGCCAATCCGGCGCGCGTGCGGCTCACTGTGCCTCATCGATATGCGTTTTCTCGTCCTTGGCCGCGGCGCGCAGGGTTCCGCGTGTGCGTTCGACCTGCTGCGCAGTGCCGGTGTCACGGAAGTTCGCCTCGCCGACCTCGACGTGTCATCGTTGCCGGCGTTTCTGCCGACGGATGATCCGCGCCTCGTGCCGACCTCCATCGACGTGCGCAACCGCGAGATGATGCTGTCCGAGATGAGCAAGGTCGACGCGGTGCTGAGCGCGATCCCCTACTACTTCAACGGCGAACTGGCCGCGCTGGCGGTACAGTCCGGCGTGCACTTCGCCGATCTGGGCGGCAACACCGAGATCGTCTTCCAGCAGAAGGAGCTCGACTCGGCGGCGAAGCTGAAAGGTGTGACGGTGGTTCCGGACACCGGCCTCGCACCGGGCATGATCAACGTGCTGGCCGAACACGGCATTCGCGCGCTCGACACGGTGGAGAGTGTGAAGCTGTTCGTCGGTGGCCTGCCGCAGCACCCGGAGCCGCCCCTCAACTACCAGATCGTGTATTCGATCGAGGGCGTGCTGGACTACTACTCGACGCTGTCGTGGGTGCTTCGCGACGGAAAGCGGGTTCAGGTGCAGGCGCTGTCGGAGACGGAGCCGGTGCGGTTCGCCGAGCCGATCGGGACGCTCGAGGCGTTCCACACCGCCGGCGGGCTGTCCACGATGGCATGGCGGTACGAGGGGAAGATCCCGTCGATGGAGTACAAGACACTCCGCTACCCGGGTCACGCGCAGATGATGGCTGCGATGCGCGACCTCGGCCTGTACGACTCGACACCGATCGACGTGAAGGGCGTACAGGTCGTACCGCGCGATCTGTTCATCGCGCAGGTCGGCCCGAAGCTGCGCCGTCCGGGCAGCGAAGACGTGGTGGCGTTGCGCGTGCTCGTCAGCGGTACGAAGGCAGGCGCGGCAGTCACTCGGCAATACGACCTGCTCGACTACTACGACGCGACGCACGGTATCACCGCCATGATGCGCGTCACGGGCTACACGCTGTCGATCACGGGGCAGTTGATGGCGAGCGGCGCGCTGGCGCATGGTGTCTACACGCCGGATGAAGTGTTTCCGGGGGATCGCTACATCGCCGAACTCGCCGCACGCGGCATCGACATCCGGATCAGTTGACGCGTCGACCGCTGAACTGCTGAATCGCTGACTGCTGACTGCTGAACTGCTGAACTGCTGAATTGCAGAACGGCAACGGACGCAGAACAGCGAGCCGTTCAACGCGGAGTCGCCGAGTTTGCAACTGCCTTGACGCCAAGCCGCCAAGGCGCAAAGCGGTCTGCGCGCACATTTGGCAGAGTATACCAATACCGAAGCCGGAAAAAACGCTGTTGGAACTGCGCTCGCGAGGGCAGTTCCAACAGCATTTTTCGATCGCAAACCTGGTGTATTGCTAACCGAATGCACCCAGACAGCTTGGCGCCTTGGCGGCTTGGCGTCAAAGCAGCTCGATAACTTCGCGACTCTGCGTTGAAGCTCTGCCGTTCTGCGTCCCTTGCAGTGTTGCGATTCAGCTGTTCAGCAAAGCAAGACGAGCAACGTCAGCGCGACCAGTTGGCGAGGGTGATGCCGATGGCGTCGATGGCTTCGCGGGCACGCCAGCGATCGCGGCCGTTGTAGAGCATCGCGAAGGCGAGCAGCTCGCCATTGCGGGCGGTGACGTATCCCGCGAGCGCCACGACATCGTTCGTGGTCCCGGTCTTGGCATGCAGGTTCGTCTGCGCGGTGCTGTACTTCATGCGATTGCGCAGCGTGCCGCTTTCGCCGGCCAGCGGCATCGACGCGTGCAGCAGCGGACCCCACGACGACTTGTCGGCCCAACCCAGCAGTTGTATCATCGCGCGCGGCGACACCCGGTCGAGCTGCGACAGGCCACTGCCATCGGTGGCGGTCACCGCGTCGGCGCGTACGCCGGCGCTGCGCTCAAGCAGTGAGCGCAGCGCCGTGTCCGCGACCACGGCGCTCCCGGTCGTGTGACGGTCCGCGCCGCGCGCGGCAGCGCGGAAGACATGCTCGGCGATCACATTCACCGATTCGCGATTCATCACCGTCAGGAGCGTTTCGAGTGGCGCCGATTCCCATGACGTGACCGACTCCGCGTTGGCCGGTGCCTTCGCGAGCGCAAAGCCGTTGCCGACCGTCACACCATTGCGCTTCAGCGCGGCGAGAAAGGCGCCGGTGGTGAACGACGCGGGATCCTCGACGATGTACGAGTACGACCGCTGAAACACGTCGGTGCCGATGGTACCGCTGACGGAGATGCCATTGCTGTTGCGCGCCATCTTCAGGCGCGCCGTGCGACCTGGCACGGTGCGCACGGTCGAATGCAGAGCGATGGCCGCCGTCGCCGGTTCGAGCACGACATCGGCGGCGCCGCCGCGGGTGCCGGGTCGGATCGTGACCCACACCAGATTCTCGTTCAACGACAGCCCGGACACACGTCCGGCATACGCGTCCTGCAGAATGCGTGGATGCCAGCCTTCCGGAACGCTGCGCGCCTCGAACGCCGACGCATCACCGATCACGCGACCGGTGACGACCCGGACGCCGGCCTTGACGACGCGTGCGGCCAGGGAATCCATCGCGGCGTCAGGCTTGCCACCGATGAATCGCGCAGACAGCGTCGGATCGCCGTCACCGCGCAGGATGAGGTCACCATCGATGGTGCCGCCCTGCATCGTGCCGGTGTGCAGCACCTCGGTGTGATAGCGGTACTGCGGACCGAGCGAGTTCAGCGCGAGCACGGATGTGAGCACTTTCTGCGTGGACGCGGGGACGTGCGGGACATCGGCATTGATGGAGAACAGGGTGTCGCCATGCGAGAGCGACACGACCATCATACCCCACGAGCCGTTGCGGATCGACGTGCCGGCGAGTGTGCCGAGATCCGCACGCAGGCCATCAAGTCCGAAGGCAGTGCCGGGCACGAGTGGCGCGACGGATCGTGACGGTCGCGTCAGCCGCGTGCGCTGCTTCGTGCGGGTGAGGCGATTGCGAGCTGCCGCCGATCCACTGCGCGGCACCGCGCGCGCCGAGGCATTCACGGTGCGACGCGCCGTGGACTGTTTCCGCGTCGGTTTCTGCGCACCGACGGACACGGCGATCGCGCACGTGATGATCAGCAGTGCCAGCGTGCGGAGCGTCGGCGCGAATCGGGAGCTACAAGCGACGTCGCTTGTCTGAGTCACCACACTACACCTTGAGAAAGATTTGCTTGCGCCAGAGCGCCCAGAGAATCACGAACCACAGGAGCACGAACGTCACGGCGTACGCCAGCGACGCCACCCGTGGCTCGAGTATCGGTGCGAACGTCGCCTGATGGAACACCCAGGAGGCGGATTCCGGACCGTCGGCGGTCGGAATCTTCCACAACGTGACGGTGATACGCGCCATGAGCCCGGATCCGAGAAACGCGATCATCGGGTTCGTGCCATAGATGACGAAGAACGTGGCCCACCGTTTCCAGCCGTGTACATCGATGATCCACATGCAGGTGGCCAGGGTCACCAGCGCCATGCCGCCCGTGAACACGACATAGCTGCTCGTCCAGAGCGTCTTGTTGATGGGAAACACCCAATGCCACATCAGCCCGACGACCAGCAGCAGCGCGCCAGCCCCGAACATTCCGTTCAGACGTTCCGACATCGGCGTCGGCCGTCCGATCCAGCGGCCGGCGAACTGACCGAGCATCATGGTTCCGACGGCGGGCAGCGTGCTCAGAAGGCCCTCGGGATCCCACGTCTTCGCCGACGCCCACAGGTGATTCGTCCCGAGAACCTGCCGATCGAACCAGGCACTGAGTACCGCGTCCGGCTGATCGAACAGCTGCCAGCCCGGCACGCCGCGATCCGGCACCGTCACAAGCGTCATCAGGGCCCAGTAGCCGAGCAGGATGCCGACGACAACCACGACATGCTGCTTCCACGTGCCGCGCAGCGTGATCAGCGCGCCGATGACGTAGGCGACGGCGATGCGCTGGAGCACACCCATGATGCGGATGTGCTGGATGCGATACACGACGCGATCGAGAAAGGTCGGATCCGGCAGCGTGTCGATCCGGCCCCACATGAAGCCGGGGAACCAGGCCAGGAAGAGCCCGAACAGGAAAATCAGCGCACCACGGCGCAGCACCTGCCTGACGATCGCCGCTTCACTGTCGCCCCGCGCGCGTCGTTGTGACGACGAGAGATACGACGTCACGCCGACGATGAAGAGGAAGAACGGGAAGATCAGGTCCGTCGGCGTCCAGCCGTTCCACTTCGCGTGTTCGAGCGGCTCGAAGATGTGACCCCAGTCGCCCTGATTGTTCACCAGCAGCATGCCGGCGACCGTCATGCCGCGAAACACGTCCAGCGACAGGAGCCGTTCACGCGCACCACTCGAAGCGGCTGACCCCTGCGGCGGTGTACGACGACGGACAGGCGTCAGCTGCGGCCGCGAGATCGTGGCCACGCGTCAGTGACCGATGGCTGATGCGAGTGTGCCGGATGACGCCTGCGCGTCGGCCACCTCATCTCCACCGTTACCCTGGCGCTGCCAGCGGAAGAACACGACGGTCATCACGCCATAGAAGAAGAGGCCGCCCGGGACCCACATGATGAGCCCTCCGATGAGCTGATCCATCTTCGGCGTGAGACCCCAGAGCCGCGGGCTCGATGCGTACAGCGGATACAGCACCGTGTCGGCCATCGCGATGTAGATGGCCACGACGCTCATCGGGATCGTCATCAGGAAGCAGTACAACATCTGCCCGGGAAAGCTGAGGCGCGGCAGCTCCGGCAATGGACTCAGGAACGGCCACCACATCAGCACACTCGCCACCAGGAACGTGAGGTGCTGCACGATGTGCACGTTGTGGTGCAGCAGCGCGAGGTTGTAGAGCGCCGGAATGTGCCAGAAGCACAAGGTGATGTTGAAGATGGCGAATGCCATGGGGCCGGACGTGATGCGAGGCGCAAACCAGCGCAGGACGGGCCACTGCAGCGCGGGCCGCAGCATCCATCCCGGCGTGCCGGTGATCAGCAGCGGCGGCACGATCAGCTCCATGATCAGGTGCTGCACCATGTGGCCGCTGAACAGGTAGAAATCGCTCAGATCGTGCAGCGGGCCGTTCAGGATGATGAAGAGCAGCAGCAGTCCGCTCGTGAAGGCGACGCGCTGTGCCGTGGACGGTCCGACACCTTCGGCCGACCGTGCCCGCCGAAAATAGAGCCACCCGAGGGCGGTCAATCCAATGACCGTGCTCGGGTGGATCGTCCAGGCATTCCACGACAGTGTCTGCGCGGGATGCAGCAGGAGCGCGAGGTGAATCACGCTATCCCTTCACGCCGCTTACTGCCCGCTGCTGATGCGGATCGCCACCTTGCCGAACAGGAACAGCAGACCGACGCAGGTGACGATGGCGATCACGAGCGGACCGACGAACAGGTTGCGGAACAGCTTGTTGTCGTACTTGAGATGCATGTACACCGCACACACCACCGCGAACTTGACGGCCGACATGAAGATCATGCTCGGCACGTAGATCGCCGACTGTTCCCACGGCTTGATGTAGTAGGCGGAAATCTCGACGATCGTGACGATCGTCAGGAAGAGCGCCGTCCAGAGGTAGGTCTTCGCCGTCGGGTGATGCGCGTGTGCGTCGTCGTGCGCCGCCGTGTCGTGTGCCATGGTCTCGCGACTCACTTGATGAGATAGAGAAGAACGAAGATCGCGATCCAGACGACGTCCACGAAGTGCCAGTAGAGTGCGCACATGTCCACGACGAGGCCTTCGTCCTCACGCAACCCGCGCTTCTTGTCGATGGCCGCCAGGGTGCAGAGCCAGAGCACACCGGCGGTCACGTGCGCGCCATGGAACCCCGTCAGCACGAAGAAGCTGCTGCTGAAGAGATTCGTCGTCAGCCCCAGCCCTTCATGCACGAAGCTGGTGAACTCGTACGCCTGGCACATCAGGAAGACGATGCCGAGTACTGCCGTCGAGATCAGCCAGAAGAACGAGTTGCCCTCGAGCCGCTGCATGAACGTGGTGCGCTTGACGCGACGGTTCACGACGGCGTTGTGCGCGAGCACCATCGCCAGCGACGACATCAGCAGCACGAACGTCGAGAAGCTCGTGACGGGGATGTTGAGGATCGCACCGAAGGTATGGCCGGTCGACGGGTCGGTCCACACTTCGTGCGGATACGGACCGACGCGCGACTTGCCCTTGTAGATCAGGTACGTCGAGATGAGCGACACGAACAGCATGCACTCGGAGCCGATGAACGCCCAGATGGCGATCTTGCGACTGTCGAGGCCAGTGCTCGTGTGATGATGGGCATGCGCATCGTGTGCGCCGGCGGTGGGTTCCACGGCAGTGGCACTCATCTCAGTGCGCCTCCTCGAGCGGTGACGTCAGCCAGGCGTAGAGGCTGATGACGAGGGTGAGGCCGCCGCCGCTCACGACCGCGAAGAAGGCGTAGAAGTTCACGTGCTTGAGTGTCATGCCACCGATCATGATGCAGAGGCCGAGCGCCGCCATGACAGGCTTGAAGGTGTTCATCGGCATCGGGATGCCCAGTTCCTTCGCGGTCGGGACACGGTCGTCGCGATTCTCATGGCCTTCGTGATGCTCACGGGAGAGATCGTGGCCATCGGTCACGTCCCACAGCGGATACCGGCTGGTGACGTTCGGCAGCACGGCGAAGTTGTACTCCGGTGGTGGTGACGGGATCGACCACTCGAGTGTCGAGGCGCCCCACGGATCACGACCGGCGCGCGGTCCGTTGCGCAGCGAGGCGAAGAAATTGTAGATGAAGATCAGTGTCGACAGGATGATGATCGCCGTGCCGACGGAGCTCATCATGTTGAACAGGTCCCAGCCCTGGTTCGCATCGTACGTGTAGATGCGGCGCGGCATGCCGAGCAATCCGGACAGGTGCATCGGGCCGAACGTCAGGTTCATGCCGATCATGTTGATCCAGAAGTGCCACTTGCCGAGCGTCTCGTTCATCAACCGCCCGAAGATCTTCGGGAAGTAGTGATAGATGCCGGCGAAGATGCCCATGATCGAGCCGCCGAACAGGACGTAGTGGAAGTGCGCCACGACGTAGTACGTGTCGGTCTGCTGCAGGTCGGTGGGCGGCGAGGCGTGCGTCACGCCGGACAACCCGCCGATCGTGAACATCGCGACGAGGCCGATCGAGAAACACATCGCGGTGGTGAACTGCAGCTTGCCGCCCCACATCGTGCTCATCCAGTTGAAGATCTTCACGCCGGTCGGAATCGCGATCAGCATCGTGGTGAGGCTGAACACGGTGTCGGCGATCGGGCCCATGCCGACGGAGAACATGTGGTGCGCCCACACGCCGAAGCCGAGGAAACCGATCAGGATGCCGGAGTACACCATGACGGCGTAGCCGAACAGCGGCTTGCGGCTGAACGTCGGCAGCACCTCGCTGACGAGGCCGAACGCCGGCAGGATCAGGATGTAGACCTCGGGATGTCCGAAGATCCAGAACAGGTGCTGCCACAGCAGCGGGTCGGCGCCGGCGGTGAGCGTGTAGAAGTTCGTGCCGAAGAAGCGATCGAACTGCAGGAACACGAGGGCGACGGTGATGACCGGGAAGGCCAGCACGACCAGGAACTGCACCACGAAGCTCATCCACGTGAACATCGGCATCCGCATCAGGTGCATGCCCGGTGCGCGCAGGTTGATGACGGTCGTGATGAAGTTGAAGCCGGCCGCGAGCGAGCTGATACCGAGGATCTGGAGACCAAGCACCCAGAAGTCGATGTTGAGGCCCGGGTTGTACTGCATCGTCGTGATCGGCGCATACCCGAACCAGCCACCATTCGGTGCGATGCCGGCGAAGATGGGCAGCGTGATGAAGATGCCGCCGAACAGGTAGACCCAGTAGCTGAAGGCGTTGAGACGCGGGAAGGCCACGTCGCGGGCGCCGATCTGCAGCGGGATCAGGAAGTTGAAGAATGCCGCCGACAACGGCATGATGGCGAGGAACACCATCGTGGTGCCGTGCATGGTGAAGAGCTGGTTGTAGAGCTCTGCACTGACGAGCGACTGATTCGGGGCGGCGAGCTGCGCGCGAATGACCGCGGCCTCGAGTCCACCGAAGATGAAGAAGAACAGCGACGTGAAGAGATACAGCACGCCGATCCGCTTGTGGTCCGTGGTCGTGATCCAGCTCCAGACACCGGTCTTGTCACCGGCGTAGGAGGGGGATGAAGCAGCCGGCGCGAAGGTCGGCGGCGCAACAGTCGTGGCCATGACGCGTGGTGCTCCGGCGCGGGTTACTTGAGAGCCTGCAGATAGGCAGCGACATCGGCGATCTGCTGATCGCTGAGCCCACCGATCGTGACGTTGGCCTTGATGGCCGGGTTGTATTCGCCGGAGCCGATGGCCGGCATCAGGCTGCCCGGCTTCATGGCAGGCGCATTCTTGATCCAGCGCACGAGATTGTCCGTGGTGTTCTCGAACACGGCGCCCGCGAGCGTGTAGCGCGAGGCGAGGTGCGTCAGGTTCGGGCCGACGATGCCGGCACTCATCGGGTTGCCGTCGATCTTGTGACACCCGATACAGGACGACCGTGAATAGATCGCCTGGCCGCGCGTGGCATCACCCGTCATGCCGGCCGGGAACGTGATGCTGGCCGGCGCCGTGGCCGTGGGAATAGTGGAGATGTCGAGCTTTTCGCGCGGAAAGACGAAACCGACCGGTGCCGGTGCGGCGGCATTCGCCAACGCGACGCCGACCTGACCGGCCTTCGTCGTCGACTCGGCGGCCGGGGTGACTGGCGCGGCGACGGGTGCGACCGCTGGTGCGACACCGAACACCGCGGGTGCCTTCTGGTGTGCCGCCCAGCTTGCGAACTGCTCCGGTGACACCATGAAGACGCGGAACTTCATGTTCCCGTGACTCGATCCGCAGTATTCGGTGCAGAACCCGTTGAGCGCCTTGAGCGTCATCGAGTCGCGCGGTGTCATCCACAGATAGTTGGTGCGGTTCGAGATCAGGTCACGCTTTCCACCGAGGCGCGGTATCCAGAACGCATGCAGCACATCGACCGTGTTGAGCTTGAAGTTGACTGTCCGACTGACGGGCAGGTACAACTCGTTGGCGGTGGTGATGCCGTATTCGGGATAGCGGAACTCCCACCACCACTGATGGCCGATGACCTCGACCTGCAGCGCGTTGGCGGGCGCCTTGGCCTGCGTCATGAAGATCGTCCTGACGGTCGGCACCGCGATGACGGCAAGAATGACGGCGGGAATCGCGGTCCACGCGATTTCGAGCGTCGTGTTACCGTGGACGTGCTCCGGGTCCGGCGAGTTCGGGCGCGCCTTGAACTTGAAGATGATGTAGAGGATGCCGACTTCGACGATCACGAACACGATGGTGGCCCAGAAGATCAGGCTGTCCCAGAGATGGGTCGTGGCCTCGTTGAGATCCGTCGTGAAGTTGAACGTCGTGTTCGGGTATTGTTGCGCGCCTGCCGTCGCTGCGGCACCGGCGACCATCAGCGCGGTGAGCGCGAGCGGCGCGAATCCGCGGAGGGTGCGAGCGCGGGAGAGGAACCGGCGGAACCGTGGAAAGCTGGCCATGCCCAGGTCTTGGGAAAGGTCGTGAGGAGCCAGGGTAGACGCCCCAGGAGGAACCTGCACGACCGGAACGAATGTTCCGGCACCGCAGGCGTGACGCGTCGGACACCCGCATCACTGAGTCATATCTCGTCCAGTCATCCACGACAAGCGCGACCCCTACCAGGTCAAGCGACGGACGTGCCGGTTAGTTCTGGCCGGCGACAGGAATCAACGCAACGCACAAATCTCTGCGCGACACCCGCAGTCCCGCAAAACTAAGGAACACGGGTTACCCGCCGCTACCGGCACTCGAGTCTGGCGCCGGCGCGTGGTCCGCGACGGCGTGTTTGTTGAGCGTGGACGTGACGGCCAGTTCGATTCCGGATTTCAGCTGTCCGACGCGTTCGCGGAGCATCCGGAGCTTGGCTGCATCGGCGCCCCCGCCCCGGGTCGCAATCAGGATCAGGTCGCTGGAGAGGTCGGCAAGGAGCTGGAACTGGCTTCGGAGCAGGCCGACCAGTGGTGTGGCGGCGCGCTTGATCTGTTGCGGAAAGCCAGCGGTGGGTTGGCCGGTGCGAACGGCGATGGCGTACTTCTCGATCAACCCGTGCACGGTCTGGGCGAGCAGGGTCGCGGACGCGAGCTGTTGCAGCTTGGCCTGACCGGGGCCGTCGACGGTGGGCTTTGCCATGCGCGCAATCTATGGCGGCCACGCGTCGTCGCGATGACCGAGGCCGCGGCGCCTGCGCGAATCAGGGTCGGGTCGCGGTGGAACAATTGCAAGCGATATGACACTCAATGCCTCACCGGTCCGACTTCCCTGGCTTCGAGGTAAATAATGGGTGTGACATGTCGTGCGATGATGGTGGCGGTGGCTGGTGTGGCGTGTTCGATGGCGCTTTCGGCGACGATGTCGGCGCAGAAAGCCTCGCGAACGGGAGCGCCGGAGAAGGGCACGTGGGGTGGCGAAGTCGCGGTGGGAGACGGACAGAGCGCATCGCTGCTGAAGTTCCTGTCGCCACAATGGGCCGTGGTCGCGGGCGCCTCGATCTCGTCGTACAAGTCACGCTTCGAGAGCGGCGATGTCGTTCTGGACGATCGTTTCACCCTCGCGTCCCTGCAGGTTGGTGCGCGGCGATATGCGCGAACCGGGCTTGGCGTGCGTCCGGTGGTTGGCGGCGGATTGATCGTCTCGGGCAGAACGGGAAACCCGAACACGTACGGTGTCTACGGTGAACTGGGTGCCGTGTACTTCTTCAATCCGCATGTGTCGCTCGGCGCAATTGGAACGGCGAGCGTCACCCGGAACAACCCGGTGGGCTCCGCATTCAGCGCCTCGCTCGCACGCCTGATCGGCGCCGTCTACTTCTGAGACACCGCGCGGCTCGGGGCGCGATAATTTGTCGGCATGTCCGACAGCGCACCGATCCGCCGCCCCGCTGCCTTCGCTCCCACCGCACCGCCCACGCCGCGGTGTCCGGTGTGCTGGTCTGCGCCCTATCTCGGCCCGATGCGTAAGGTGCGACGCGGGTGGAGGGTGCAGGCCGGTGAGGCGGAGGCGACGCCGGGCAGTGTCGTGGCGGTGGCGAGCACCGTCTATCCGTGCAGCAACGTGGCGTGTGACTCGGCGATCGTCGTGCGGATGGCACTGACGGGTGGGTATCTGCCTGCGGATGTCGACGACCATCTGCTGCGCGATGCCGATGGCGCGGCGTTCACGCGGGGCCGGACGGCGCGAGATGGAGTGTGGCGTGATCGCGCGGGCGATCCGAGAACGGCGCCGGTGCAGCGGGATCTGTTCGCGGTGTAGTCTCCAATTACCGGCCTGCCATCGCCTCCGGCCGCAGCACGTCGTCCAACTGTTCCCGCGTCAGCCAGCCCCGCTCCAGCACGATCTCGGTCACACCGCGACCCGTCGCCAACGCTTCCTTGGCCACGCCGGTCGCCTTTTCGTAGCCGATCACCGGCAGCAGCGCTGTCACGACACCGATCGAATGCTCGACGTAATAACGCATGCGATCGGCATTGGCCGTGATGCCCACG
Organism: Gemmatimonadaceae bacterium; assembly: GCA_014379355.1. Lineage (GTDB taxonomy): Bacteria > Gemmatimonadota > Gemmatimonadetes > Gemmatimonadales > Gemmatimonadaceae > JACMLX01. The sequence continues at coordinate 20,950 of JACMLX010000161.1, read as the reverse complement.
ATGCACTTGTCCTTGAGCACCTGGATCGCCTGCGTCAGCTCGTGAATGCCGCCGAGCAGCTTGTACGCGATGATCGGCTCGAAGACGTTCAGCTGGAGCTGGCCTGCTTCGGCGGCCATCGTGACCGTCACGTCGCCGCCAATGATGTTGAAGCAGACCTGATTGACGACTTCCGGAATGACGGGATTCACCTTGCCCGGCATGATGCTGCTGCCCGGCTGCATGGCCGGCAGGTTGATCTCCCCGAAACCAGCGCGCGGCCCTGAGCTGAGCAGGCGCAGGTCGTTGCAGATCTTCGAGAGTTTGGTGGCGGTGCGCTTGAGCACACCGCTCAACTGGACGAACGCACCCGTATCACTGGTCGCCTCGATCAGGTCGGGCGCCGTGATCATCACCAACCCCGTCACATCCGACAGATGCTGACGCACCGAGACGGTGAACTCCTCCGACGCGGTGATGCCGGTACCGATCGCGGTGGCACCCATGTTCATCTCACGCATCAATGCCTGCGCTTCACCGAGGCGGTCGACGTCCTCCATGAGCGTGTGCGCCCACGCCTTGAATTCGCGACCCAGCGTCATCGGCACGGCATCCTGCAACTGTGTGCGACCCATCTTGATCAGGTCCGCAAACTCGGCAGCCTTCACATCCATCGCGCCACACAGCTCCGTGAGGGTCGCGCGCAAGACGTCCAGCGCCGTGTGGAGCGCAATACGAATCGATGTCGGATACACATCGTTCGTGCTCTGGCTGCGATTCACATGTTCGTTCGGATGCACCACGTCGTAGGTGCCGCGTGAGCGACCGAGAATCTCGAGTGCACGGTTCGCGATGACTTCGTTCGCGTTCATGTTCGTGCTGGTGCCGGCACCGCCCTGGATCATGTCCACGATGAAATGTTCGTGATGACGGCCGGCCCGGATCTCCTCACCCGCACGGACGATCGCATCGGCGATGTTGTCGGGCAGCAGGCCGAGGTCGCGATTCGCCAGTGCGGCGGCGATCTTCACGCCGGCGAGTGCGGCAATGAGCTCCGGGAACTCGCGCAGCAGCACGCCGGTGATCGGGAAGTTCTCTGCCGCGCGCAGCGTCTGCACACCGTAGAGCGCCTCATCGGGGACTTCGCGCTCGCCGAGCAGATCGTGCTCGACGCGCATGCGCCGGCTGCCGAATCCGAGTGTGCGACCACGGCCGACGAGTGTCGCGTCGGCGATGCGCAATCGTCCGGCGATGGCACGTGCCGCGCGCGCGACGAGTCCGGCGTAGAGATGCGGATTGTCCTTGACGACTTCGGCGAGCTTGTCCTTGCGCAGGATCAGCAGCTCGCCGGCGATGACGGCGCGGGCCGTCGTGCCATGACGTGTATCATCGAGCAGGATGCCTTCACCGATGGCTTCACCCGGGCCCATCGTGACGAGACGCGTGGTGCGTCCGCCGGCGGTCTTTTCGATGGCGACGCCGCCGGCGACGACGAGGGCGAACATCGTGCGTTCATCACCCTCGTTGAAGAACACGTCGTCGGTGGCGAAGGAATGCGGCTCGAGTGACTGGGCGAAGCGCCAGAGCTGCGCGTCAGGAAGCCCGGCCACGAACGGCAATTCCTTGAGTTGTGTGAGAATCACGTTTTTCATGGCACGAAGCTACGCCCGCTCACGCACTCCGGCGAGGCAGGCGAAGGTCTGGCGAAGGCCTGACTCGCCGCGGCAGGTTTCGGTGCCGAGATGTGCAGATATCGCTCAGATCGGACGCGCTGATACCCGCACACCTGAAGAGCGGACTCGCACAGGGCCAGTGAGTCACAGAGATATTGGCCCTCTTCATGCATCCGATGATGCTGGACGGCGTGCGCCAGGTCGCGCTGACTGCCGACGGTCATGACGGCAGCGCTTCGCCGGCGCGCCATCCTGTTTGCGTCAGTTCTGCAAGGAAAGCGAGCACAGCGTCGCGTGAATCGTGCACGGTGAGGAGCAGCAGGTCGCCGGCACGTGCCCACTGCAACGCGGTGCGAACGGCAGACATGTCGTCGGGGGCGCTCGTCATCCGGTCGCCCGCAACGCGACAGTTGCGCAACGCAGCGAGCAGGACGCCGCTGATGGAGCCCGCGGCGCGACCGCGCAGAAACTTCGGCATCTCCTTTGCGATGAAGAAGTCGATGGCGCCGGAGTCGACCGCCGCGCGCGCCATGTCGTGGAGCGCGAGGTCATCGCGGTCGCCGCCAGTGCCCAGCGTGATGGCGCGACGCACCGCTGGCAACGCACGCGTGGCGTCGATCAGTGCGGCGACACTCTGCGGGTTATGGGCATAGTCGACCACGACCGTGACGTCACCGACCTGCTGGACCATGAGGCGACCCATGTTGTCCGTCGGTTCGGCACCGAACGTCCTGAGCGCGTCGAGCGCCGTGGCGTCGAGCTGCAGTTCGTTGGCGATTGCCAGCGCGATCGCGGCGTTGAGCACGTTGTGCGTCGCGGTGCCGTGGAGCGTCGCTGGAATGCCCGCGAGTTCTGCCGCGGTCAGTCGCAATTCGGCATCGAACAGCGACACCGCGCGCCCGCGGTACGACGCCAGCGCAGATGACAGCTCAGGAATTGCGCCGTTGTAGACGAGAGTGCCGGACGCAGACACTGCATGTGCGACGACGAGCTTGACATCTGCCAGCGATGCAAGATCGGTGATGCCGTAGTCGCCGAAGTGATCGGCCGAGAGCGTGATGATGGCCGCGACCGACGCGTGCTGCATCGCGAGGCCGCGGCGCAGGATTCCTCCGCGCGCCGTTTCGAGGACGGCCAGGGTGACACTCGGATCCTGGAGCACACGTCGCGCACCGGCCGGGCCGGAGTAGTCACCGCTCTCCAGCTGCACGTCGCCAATCCATACTCCATCAGTGCACGTGTAACCGACCACATGACCAGCAGCACGCGCCATCGCCGCCACCATGCGCACGACGGTCGTCTTGCCGTTGGATCCCGTGACGAGCACGATCGGAATGTCGCGCAGCGACGGCCAGTCGATGTCGGCGACGGCGGGCACCGCGGTGCGTGGCCACGCCTGTGAACCCTGACCCGTTCCGACTGCGATCGTCTCGTCATCGAAGGTGACGTTCAGTCCGCGCCGAATCGCGTCGTCCCAGACATCGCGAAGACCGCTCCGCGCCTCGGCGCGAGCCAACGCCGTCAGCGATGCAAGCGACGCATCGGATTGCGGGATGCGCGCGAGCGTCGCTTCGGCGAAGACCCACGCCGACTCGCACAGGTCCGTCGCCGTCATGAGCTGATCGATCGGCGCCTGCACGAACAGGCTTGCGCCGCCGGCATACACGCGCTGCGCAGTGTGGATGTCCGGCCACTCCAGCATGTCCGCAAGGAATGAGACACGCTCGTGCCACGCCGTCAGGAGGCGGGCGTTGTGATCGGGTGTCGTGTCCTCGAGCATGACATCGAGCACTGCACCCATGCCTGCATGCAGCAGGTTGGGGCCCATCAGGCGGCGCGAATCCACGATGGTCGGTGATGGGAAACCCGACTCGAAGTCCGGTTGGAGCGGAGACCGCGACATGCTGCTGCGCTGCTCGAGCCGTGTCAGTCGTTCGCTTCGCGCGCCAGGAAGACGCCACGATCGTCGCGAACGATCGTCGAGCCGAGACTGTCGGTTTCGGTCTTCTTCGTGGCGGAAAAGTTTTCGCGCGGGGGCGCGGGAGCGCGGGGAATTTCGGCGACCGGCATGACGACAGGTGAGACTGGCGGTGGTACAGTGTCGTCGGCCAACTCCTTGGCTTCGGGTGCGATCGTCTGCGGAACCTGTTTCTTCGTGGACACCAGCGTCGCCCGATCGGCGTCAGACTTGAACTGGGTGATCTGTTTCCATCCGCGCGCGAGCGCATCGGCGAAGATCAGCACGAGATCACCGGGCTGTGCCCTCGTCAGCGCGGTGTCGATCGCTTCCTGCTCGTCGACGATGATCTCGATGCGGTTGCTGATGATGCCATGCGCAGTCAGCGCGTCGTGCAGCATCTGTGGCACCTCGGCATCACCGCGCCCCCGACGACTGTCGTCGCGGCGGCAGATGTACAAGTCAAACGCGGCCTCGGCGGCGACATCCGCAATCGCGATGATGTCCTGATCGCGACGGTCGCCCGGTGCGGACAGCACGCAGATGCGGCGACCCTTGATCTCGAGACGATTCGCCAGCTGGCACAGTTGCTCCACCGCGTCGGCATTGTGCCCGTAATCGAAGAGCACCTTGAACGCATGCTGGTCGTACACGTTCAACCGGCCCGGTGCCTGGAAGAAGCTGGTGTCGAACGTGCGCAACCCGTGACGGATGTCCTCGAGACGCACGCCCATCGCGAACGCCATCGCAGCCGCGAACATCGCGTTCTGCACATTGTGCAGTGCCTTGCCCTCGATGGTCGCAGGAATCAGGTGCGTCCACAGCAGCGGAATGTGCGCGCCGTGGTCATAGATCGTGATCATCGACCCATTGATGCCGTTCTCCAGCGCGATCGCACGACCCCCAGCGCGGATGTGTTCGCGCACGAGTTCATGATCCGGATTGAGCGTGACGTAGCACACATGTTTCGCTTCCGTGTACGCCGCCATGCGCAGCGTCAGCGGATCGTCGGCGTTCAGCACCGCCGTATCACGCGCAATCTCGATCACCGTGCGCTTGATCTCAGCCAGCTGCTCGAGCGTGTCGATGCCCTTCTGGCCGAGGTGATCGGCACGCACGTTGATCACCGCACCGACGTCCACGTGGCGTGTCGCCATGCCGGCACGCAGCAGTCCACCGCGCGCCGTCTCGAGCACGGCGACTTCCACATTCGGATCGCTGAGCACGATGCGCGCGGCCGTCGGACCCGTCATGTCACCGACCACCGTGCGCTGACCATCGACATACACGCCGTCCGTGGTCGTGAGGCCGACGCGCTTGCCGGCCAGCTTGTGGATGTGCGCCAGCATGCGCGACGTGGTCGTCTTGCCGTTGGTGCCGGTGATCGCGGCAATCGGGATCGTCACCGGCGCGCCCGCCGGAAAGAGCATGTCGATCGTCTTGCCGGCGACGTCACGCGGACGACCATCACTTGGCGCCATGTGCATGCGAAAACCGGGCGCCGCGTTGATCTCGCAGATCGCACCGCCGATTTCCTTGTAGCTCTGCGTGATGTCCGGCGTGAGGAAATCGACGCCGCCGATGTCGAGCCCGATCGCCTTCACGGCGCGAACCGCCATCTCGGCATTGTCGGGATGCACCAGGTCCGTCATGTCGCGCGCGGTACCGCCGGTGCTGAGGTTGGCGGTGAGTCGCAGGTACACCACTTCATCTCTCGGTGGGACGCTGGCCGCGGTGTACCCGAGTTTCTCGAGCAGGCCGGTCGCCTGTGCATCGAGCTCGATGCGCGTGAGCACCTTTTCATGTCCGATGCCGCGCCGTGGATCGGAATTCACGAACGCGACCAGCTGCTCGATCGAGTGTTCCCCGTCGCCCACCACATGGCCTGGCTCGCGCTTGCTGACCGCCACCAGTTCACCGTCGATCACCACCATGCGATGATCGTGACCGGTGATGAACGACTCGACGATCACGCTGCGCGAGTGTTCGGCGGCGCGATCGAATGCCTCGCGAATCTCGGACTTGTCGCTCAGGTTGATCGAGACGCCGCGACCATGATTGCCGTTGTACGGCTTGAGCACGACGGGAAATCCGATGCGCTCGGCCTCACGGACGGCGCGGTCGGCGCTCTGCACCAGTCGTTGCTTCGGCACGGGCAGGCCGAGGTTCGCGAGGATCTTGTTCGTCTCTTCCTTGTCGCTCGCGAGTTCGACGGCGATGTGCGATGTGCGGCCGGTGACCGTCGCCTGGATGCGCTGTTGATGGCAGCCGTAGCCGAGCTGAATCAACGACTGCTCGTTGAGCCGGATCCAGGGAATACCGCGCTTCTCGGCGGCGTGCACGATGCTTGCCGTGCTGGGCCCGAGTGCACGGCGCTGCGCGTAGCGGATGAATCCGTCGCGACGTGTTTCCCAGTCGAAGCTGCGATCGAAATCGTCGGGCTGCAGATCGGTGGGCAGCAGCGAATGCAGCAGATCGAGCGCCAGATCCGCGGCTTCGATGCCGACATCGTCCTGCTCGTATTCGAACGCGACGTCATACACGCCATCGCGACCGGCGGAGCGTGTCTTGCCGAACGTGACGGCGATGCCCGCGGTGCTCTGCACCTCGAGCACGGCATGTTCGAAGACGTGGCCGAGCCAGGTGCCTTCGTCTTCGGTCATGCGGCGGATGAAGCCACCGGGCTGACCGTAGCTGCAGCCATGTTCGGCAAGGCCGGGCAGGCGTTCGACGAGTGTGTCGGTGAATCCGCGCCCCAATCGCATCGTGGGCCAGGCTTCGAGCTCACCGAGATCCACCTCGAGTCGGATGACCGGGAAGTGGGCGTAGTGGCTCGGGCCGACGTAGACGTTGCGATCGAGAATCTTCATTCAGAGGCCGAGTGTTGCAGTGTGACGACGTTGCGGCCGTGAGCTTTGCGAGTGCGGAGATTGAAGCGTGCGCCTTCCGCGAGCTGGTGCATGCCAATGCCGATCAGCGTGACGGGATCATGCGGCTCGGCGGCGTGCATCGATGAGAACTCGACACCACTGGTGTCGATCACCGTCACGGCGCTGGTGCCCATCACATCGATCTCGTCATCCGGGCTGATGAAGGCCGCCGTGTCTTCGTCGACGCCGAGGCCGAGCAGTGCGGGATTGTACGAGAGTGCAGTGAGCAGCCGGCCGAGTCGATCGCGCTGACGGAAATGCTGATCGATGATGATGTCGCGTGTGAGGCCGAAGCCGGGGGCCATGATGACCATGCCGGCGCGAGGCGAGGGGCCCTCGTCACCGCCGGCGATCATGTGCGCCGACATGACGGCGGCACCGGCACTCGTTCCGGCGACCGGCATGCCGGCGTAGAAGCGATCGTGCAGGATCTTCGCGGCCGGTGTGCCACCCATGATGGTGGTCAGGCGCAGCTGATTGCCGCCGGTGATGAATACGCCGTCAGCGTCCTCGAGCTGCGAGGTCCAGTCGCGATCGTCGCAGTCGGAGCGGCGCCGGAAGTTGAGGGCACGAGCATAGCGGACGCCGTGCTTCGCGAACTGCTTCTCGTACCACGCGCCCATGTCCGACTCTTCCGAGGCGGTCGGGATGATGGCGATGACCGGGTCACGCCGTCCGCAGAGTTCGATGAACCGTGCGAGGATGTTGGCGTCGGTGAGCTTGCCACCGATGGGGATGAGCCAGCCTTTGCGGGGCGAAGAGGGCATACGGGCAAGCTAGGGGGGATGGGACGTTCTGGTCAGTCTCGGTTGCATTCGAGCCTTTGTGTTTGGGGGCGGAGGACACTGAGGGCACCGAGTGCTTGGGTTGCAACGTTCCGTGTTGGTCGGGACATCACTGACCTTTGGACGGAAAGGTCGGGGAGACCGAGAAGTGCGTCCGACTCGAGATCTCTCGCGTTGCGCACCACCGTCAACGGCTTTTGGTGGGAAGGGCACTGAGCACACGGAGGGTGCGCTGCGCATCAGTCGGCCCACCGCGCGCCACAGCTTTTTTGGGAACAGCAGTTCCAACAAAAGTCAGCGATGTCGCGCAATCGGACGAGCGTTGCAACCGACACGCTGCGTGCGCTCAGTGCGCTCCTCACCCATAGCAGTCAAGGAAGGTCGTGAAGAAAGGAGCTTCTAGCATGGCGCACTCTCCGGACTCTCCGCCCTCTCCGTCCCAAGGCAGTTCCCCGCGATGGGCACAGCGCCGGACCCGAGATTAGGCTTGGTCGCATGACGACGACGAGTGCGATGACGCTGTTGCTCAACGGCGATGTATACGCGCCGGAGCATCTGGGGCACCAGCACATCCTGATTGGTGGCGGGACGATTCTCTATATCGGAAACGAGCGGCCGTCCTTTCCGAAGTACCTGGGTGTGGAGGAGATCGATCTCGAAGGACGGCGCGTGATTCCGGGCTTGATCGACGGGCATTGCCACATCACGGGTGGTGGCGGCGAGGCGGGGCCAGCGTCGAAGGTGCCTGCGCCCACGGCCGAGTCGTATCGGAAGGCGGGCGTGACCACGGTGGTCGGTGTGCTCGGCACGGACGACGTGACGCGCTCGACGGCGGAGCTGGTCGCGGCGGCACGGGCGCTCGAGGCACAGGGCATCAATGCGTATTGTCACACGGGTGGCTATCACCTGCCGCTGACGACGCTCACGGGATCGGTGCGCGGCGACATCGTGCACTGCGATCGCATCATCGGTGTGGGCGAGGTGGCGATTTCAGATCATCGCTCGTCGCAGCCGACGTTGCGGGAGTTGTTGCGGATCGCGGCCGATGCGCATGTGGCCGGGTTGATGACCGGCAAGGCGGGGATACTGCATCTGCATGTCGGTGACGGTCCGCGCGGACTCGAGCTGATTCGCGAAGCGCTGACGGTGTCCGAGATTCCGGCGCGAGTGTTCAATCCGACACATGTGAATCGGCGGAAGGCGCTGTTTCACGAGGCGATTGCGCTGGTGAAGGAATTCGGGTGTTACATCGACATCACGGATTTCCCGGTGGCGGAGGGGGAGGATGCGTATTCGGCGGCGGATGCGCTGGAGATCTACTGGGAGTCGGGGGCGCCACTCGATCGCGTGACGGTGTCGTCGGATGGTGGGGGGTGCCTGCCGGTGTTTGATGCGGATGGTCGGATTGTTTCCATGGACGTCGGCGAGTGTTCCGCGCTCATGCGGACGGTGCGGGAGCTGGTCGCTCGCGGACGCGATCTGAGCGCGACACTTCCAGTGACGACAACCAACCCGGCAACGCTGCTGCGAATGGAGCGTGCGGGAAAGCTGCACGTCGGAATGCGTGCAGACCTGGTGGACTTGGATGGCCTGATGGTCGTGACCTGAGGACGATGCTGCCGCAGGCCCAACGGCAGCATGACATGCGCACTTTCGCGAGAGTCGAGCGAGCGCGCTGACGTGCGCAGCACCCCGACGATCGTGCTCCTCTCACCGCCTTTGCACTGCATAGCGCCTCGCGCGGCAAGCGCGCCCCCGGACTACTCTCCCCCCATGCACCGCACCCGCCAATCCGACCTCCCCTTCATCGGCTCGTCGCACCATTTCGTCGGCGCCGATCAGGGCGACACGGGCGTGTCAGTGTTCCTCCTCTCCGCTGAACCCGGCAAGGGCCCGCCGCCGCACGTCCATCCCTATGACGAAATCCAGTTCATCCGTGAAGGGCGCGGCATCTGGATCGTCGATGGGGTGGAATTCGAGGCCGGCGCGGGTGACATCCTCGTCATTAAGGCGGGCGAAGTGCACAGCTTCACGGCCATCGGCGACGCGCCGCTGGTGCAGCTCGATGTGCATCTCAGTCCTCGGTTCATTCAGGAGAACGTCAGCTGAGCGCTCGCAGGCCACCGCAGTCCATACACGCGCACACAGCGCAATCTGCACCGGCCGTTCCTGCGACGTCCAAGCGCCTCCCGTTCATCGACGCCCTGCGTGGCCTCGCCGCCCTCTGGGTCGTGATCTTCCACATCGGCGAGGGCCGTCACGTCGCGGCGCTGCAGTCGGCACTGCCCACCTGGCTCAACCTCGCGCTCTTCGAGTCAGGGCACCTCGGCGTGCCGATCTTCTTCGTGCTCAGCGGATTCGTCATCGCCCTCTCGATCGGCCGCGATCGCGTGACGGCGCGATACGGCGCACGCTTCGCACTGCGCCGCGCCATCCGGCTCGACCTGCCATACTGGGCGTCGATCGCGATCACGCTCGCCTTCGCGGCCGTCAAGGCACACCTGCGTCCCGGCACCGGACTGCCCATCACCACGACGCCGCAGCTCCTCGCACATCTGGTCTACCTGCAGGATTTCCTCGGCTACCGCTCCATCAACACGGTGTACTGGACGCTCTGTTACGAGATTCAGTTCTACCTGATGTTCTGCATGCTGCTCGGTGTCGCCCATGCCTGTCGCCGGGATGCGAACGATCGCCGCCCGCAAGCGATCCTCTTCACGCTGGCCGCCATCACCTCCGTCGTGTGGCCGCTGCTCCCGGCGCTTCACGTGCGTGGCCTCGCACTGCCGAACTGGCACGGCTTCCTGCTCGGTGCGTTCGTGTTCTGGACGCTCAGCGGCGTGATGCGCGCCCGCTGGTTCGCGCTCTACGCACTGGCGCTGACCGGTGTGTTCGCCCGCACACACGACGCATTCACGATGGCCTGCCTCATCATGGCCGTCATCCTCCTGCTCGTCGGGCGAGCCGGCCATCTCACGGACTGGCTCCGCACGCACACCCTGCAATGGCTCGGTAAAGTATCATATAGTCTATATCTCCTGCACCTGCCGATCACGGGCGCTGCGTTTTTTGCGCTCGACAAGGTGTTTGCCCACACGCCGGTTCAGAATGGAATGGCAGCGTTGATCGTGATCACACTCAACTGCCTCGCCGCCTGGCTCTTCTGGCGGACCGTGGAACGGCCGAGTTCCGCACTGGCGAAGCGCATCCGGAAGGCGTGAATGGCTCAGCGCGGGCGCATCGGCGCGCTGGCGTGGAGCTGGATCGCGGGCTGACCATCGCACATCGTTCTGCTGACCGGTGCACGCATTGTCATCGGGCGACATGACGCACCTTTTACGTTCCAACGAAGGACACCGTGTTCGAGATCGTTCTCTTTCAACCCGAGATTCCGCCGAACACGGGCAACATCATCCGACTCTGCGCGAATACCGGGGCGCGGTTGCACCTGATCGAGCCACTCGGGTTCAACTTCGAGGATCGACAGCTCGAACGGGCAGGGCTCGACTATCGCGATCTGGCGGACGTGATGATCCACGCGGACTGGGAGTCGTGCCGCTTGCATCTGGGTGCGGATCGGCGGATGTTCGCCTTCTCGGCGCGCGGCGCGACATCACTCGCACGCGTCGCGTTCAGCGATGGCGATGTGTTCGTCTTCGGGCCCGAATCGACAGGACTATCGGATGCGATGCTCGAAACATTCGACGCGGCGCACCGCATCCGGCTGCCGATGATTCCCGCGAGACGGAGCCTCAATCTGTCGAATACCGTGGCGATCGTCGTATACGACGCGTGGCGGCAGGTCGGTTATGCGGGCGGCGGATGACACTGCCGGCAGACCTTTTGTACGCCTTTCAGGTATCATTCCATCCCGATGTTCGACCCGCCGTGACAGCACAACCTCAGTGAGCGCCAGATGACGTATCGAACACTCGCGGCACTTCCAATGCTGTGCTGGGCCGTCGCGCTTGGCGCACAAGCGCCGGACAGTGCGACACCCGCGCTGAAGCCTGTCGTGAGGAAGACGGTCCTGACCTTCAATCCGATCGCGATCGTCGCAGGATACTTCGGAGGCGATGTCGAAACCGCGGTGAGTTCGACGACAACGTTCGGCGTCGGTGCCAGCTACGCGGGCTTCGACAACTTCAATGACTATGGCGCCCTCGAAGCCAAGGTCCGCTACTACCCGCAGGAGCGCGCCCTGTACGGATTCTCGGTCGCAGGGAATCTCGGCATGGCGACCTACAGGGAGGACGGGCCGTACTACGTCTACGACGCCAATGGGAATCCCGTCTACAGCGGCGGTGCCACAGGGACCCGGCGAACGCGGGCCACGGTCGGCACGGAGCTTAGCTATCAATGGCTGCTCGGTCCGAAGCGGCGTTTCGTGACGGTCGTCGGGGTTGGCGTCAAACGATTCTTTGGCGCAGAGGATTACTCCAGCCCCTTCGATGCGAACGTCATTCCGACCGCCCGGATCAACATCGGCTTCGCATTCTGATTCGCTGTAGACACCTTCCATGAACACAGCATGTCGTCCCTGATCGTCATCGCGTGAGTTGATCGTGCGTATCGCGGCGCTGTACGACATTCACGGCAACCTGCCGGCATTGGAGGCGGTGCTGAAGGACGTGTCGGCCACCCATCCGGACATCATCGTGTGCGGAGGCGACATCTTTCCCGGTCCGATGGGGCGCGAGTGCCTGCAGCTGCTTCAATCGCAGGCGATGCGCGTGCACTACGTCATGGGAAACGGCGATCGCGAAGTCCTGGCAGCGCGCACGGGCACGGTGTCCAACACGATCCCGCCCGCGTTTCGCGACGTCATGGCCTGGTGTGCATCACAGTTGACCGATGCCGATGCGAGCGCCGTCGGCGACTGGCCGCTCACGCAGACGCTGACGGGCGATGGCATCGAGCGTGTGCTGTTCTGCCACGCGACGCCGGAGAACGACACCTCGATCTTCACTCGACTCACGCCGGATCGCGAGCTGCTTTCGTGGGTGGACATGCTGCCATCCGGCGCGACCGTCGTCTGCGGCCACACGCACATGCAGTTCGATCGCACGGTGCGCGGTGTGCGCATCATCAATGCAGGCAGCGTCGGCATGCCATTCGGCACCACACGTGCCTGCTGGCTCGAGCTTGACGGGACAGCCACGTTGCGACACACCTCGTACGATGTCGACGCAGCGGCACGTCGCGTGCGAAAGACGAATTATCCGCAGGCAGAGAGCTTCGCGTCGGTCAACATCCTGCAACCGCCATCGGAAGCGGAGATGCTCGCACGATTCTCGCCGGGCGCTGGCTGACGAGATCTCGTGTGCGTTCAGCTACGGGTACACGGCTGCAGCCGCGCGCGACCGATGCCGTATGACGCATTGCTCTGATAGATCTGCAGCATGTGCTGGCCGTCGGAGTAGACGGTGTAGTCCGATCGGCCGTTGACCTGGGGCAGCGAGTACGGACCGTCTCCATCGACGTACACCGTGGCGCTGGTGGCATCGAATCGGACGCGCAGGGTGAGCATCGGCGTGCAGACGAACGAGATCGTCGGATTCGTTTTCGGAAGCGGTGTGCCGACGCCACTGCGCTGCGAGCCGCACGCGCAGATTACCAGGATGCAGACTCCGGCCCGGCCGAGAACGGACATACGCGACACTCCACATGGTGTGGCAGGAAGGATACCACTGGTGGCGGCGTCAGCGCGTCCGGCATTCACCCGAGTTTCCAACCGTGTGGCGTGGCGCTAACGTGGTGGCAATCAATGACAGACCACCCGTGACATTGCTTCCCCTGCTGGATCGCGCGCTGCTTGGCGCCGCCGAGCGTCCCGCGCTGGATGCTGATACGCCGCAGGGGCACACCGAACACTTCACGTTCGGCGACCTCGAGGTGCGCAGCAACCGATGGGCAGTCGTGCTGCACAATCGCGGCATCCGTCGCGGGTCGCGGCTTGCGTTCCTGATGACCAATCGGGTCGAGATCGTCGATCTCTGGCTGGCGTGCATGAAGCTCGGCGCCATCGCGGTCCCGATCAACGTGCTCTATCAGGCGCGCGAGATTGCGCACATCGTGAGCGATGCCGAACCGGTGGCGGTGGTGACGACGCTCGAGCGTGCACCGGATGTCGCGGCGGATGTGGTGACGTGGGATGTGGACGACCTCGCGCGTGATGCGCACGCACTGACGACGACGTTCGCGCGCCCCGCCGTTGTGCGCGACACCATCTGTGACGCCGACACACCGCTCGCGCTGGTCTACACATCCGGAACGACCGGCGCGTCCAAGGGCGCCATTCTCGTCCACGGCAACTTCGCCAGCAACGCACTGGTGCTCAACGCCAGCTGGGGCATGCACGCCGAGGATCGCCTGCTCTGCACGCTGCCGCTCTTCCATGTGCACGGGCTGGCGAATGCGTTGCACTGCTGGCTGCTGAGCGGTTGCCACATGAAGCTGGCAGCACGGTTCGAAGCGTCACGCGCCGTGGACTGGTTCACCACCTATCGACCGACGGTGTTCTTCGGCGTGCCGACGATGTATGTGCGGCTCCTCGACATCGACGAAGCAACCGCGCGCACCATCGGCTCGCACGCGCGTCTCTTCGTGTGCGGCTCCGCGCCACTGCCGGCGCACGTGCTGGAGTCGTTCCGCGACCGCTTCGGTCATGTGATTCTCGAGCGGTACGGCATGACCGAGACACTGATGAACGTCAGCAACCCGTACGTCGGAGAGCGTCGTGCCGGCACCGTCGGCCTGCCCCTCGCCCTGACGTGCGTGCGCATCGTGGACGAGAGCGGGCGAGACGTGCCGGACGGAACGAGCGGTGAACTCCTGGTGCGTGGCCCGAATGTCTGTGCCGGCTACTGGAATCGACCCGAGGCAACGGCCCGCGCATTCGTGGACGGTTGGTTCCGCACCGGTGACATCGGCGTTCGTGCAGCGGACGGCTACATCACGCTCGAGGGGCGACGCAGTGAGTTGATCATCTCGGGCGGCTTCAACATCTATCCGCGCGAGATCGAGGAGGTGTTGCTGTCGCAGCCCGGCATTCACGAAGCGGCGGTGGTCGGCGTGCCGGACGCGTCCCGCGGTGAAGTCCCGGTGGCGTACCTCGTGTGCGATCCGACGCTCGACCTGATCGCACTCGAGACCTGCCTTCGCACCCAGCTCGCCTCGTTCAAGATTCCGAGTACGATCACGCGCGTCGACGCACTTCCGCGAACCGCACTCGGAAAGGTGCAGAAACATCTGTTGCCGTCGCCGACATAGTCATGTCACCGGCACTTCTGTCCCTCTGCGCACTGCTGCTGGTGATCGCAGGCAGCCTCACGACACGCATCAACGTGGGTATCCTGGCCATCGCGCTGGCATGGCCGATTGCCCTGTTCGCAGCACACTGGAAGCTCGACGCGATGATGGGCACGTTCCCGAACACGCTGTTCCTGACACTGGTCGGCGTGAGTGTGCTGTTCGGTGTCGCACAGGCGAACGGCACGATGGAGGCGGTTGCACAATCGACGGTGAGCCTGCTGCGTGGTCGCGCGGCGGCACTGCCGCTGCTGTTCTTCCTGATGGCGTGTGCCCTCTCCACGGCGGGGCCGGGCGCCGTGTCGGCCACGGCATTGCTGGCACCGATCGCCATGGGCATTGCCGTGCGCGCGAAAATGCCCGTGCTACTGGCGGCGTTGATGGTCGGCAACGGCGCGAACGCGGGCAACCTCTCACCCATCAGCGCGGTCGGTGTGATCGTGCACTCGTCGATGGCGAAAATCGGCCTGGACGGGCATCTCTGGAGTGTCTGGTCGGCGAACTTCACCGCGCACGCACTCGCGGCGCTGCTGGCATGGTGTCTCTTCGGCGGACCGGCGTTGCTCAAGGCGCCGCCGGTCGACCGCGTGGCGACACCGACTCCGCTCACGTCGCACCATTGGACGACGATCGGCGTGATCGCAACGTGGGTTCTGGCCGTCGTGTCCTTCAAGCTGAACCCGGGCCTTGCGGCGTTCGTTGCCGCGAGCGCGCTGATCCTCGCGAACGTGGCGAAGGACGCGGAGTCGCTGAAGCAGGTGCCGTGGGCCGTGATCCTGATGGTCTGCGGTGTGAGTGTGCTGATCGGGGTGCTCGAGAAGACAGGCGGCATGGATCTGTTCACCACGCTGCTTGCGCGCATCGCCACACCGACGACGGTGAACGGCACGATCGCCGGGATCACTGGCCTGATCTCGACCTACAGTTCGACATCAGGAGTCGTGTATCCGGCATTCCTGCCCGCAGTGCCTGGCCTGGTGCAGAAGATCGGCGGTGGCGATCCGCTGCAGGTCGCGATGAGCATCAATGTCGGCGCGGCGCTGGTGGATGTGTCACCGCTCTCCACCATCGGCGCACTCTGCATCGCCGCTCTTCCTGATGGCGTGGACGAAGCGAAGACACTCTTTCGTCAGCTACTGATCTGGGGTTTCTCGATGACGCTGGCGGGCGCCCTGTTCTGTCAGCTGTTCATCGGCTTCTTCGCGTAGCGTGCGGTCGCACGCTCGTCAGCGCCGGCGCGCCGTGATCAGCACGCCGATTTCATCGGCGCGCGGATTGATGAAGTCCAGTCGCACGCGTCCATTCGGCAGCGAGCTGACGACAGCCGGCACCGAACTGTTCGTGAGCACCCATCCCTCGGGCAGGACGACGGCGTTGGCCGGGCGGCCGAAGCTGCGATCCCATACCAGCTCATCGTTCACCACCGTATAGCGCACCGGATCGGTGTACGTCTCGAACATCCGCAGCCGCATCGACGTGCCGGGTCTGATCGGATCGAATCGGAAGACGACGACTTCCGACTGCGGTGTCACATCCGGCACGGACAGTTTCGCCGTCGTGATCGCGTCGCCCTTCAGCGTCTCGTGCACGAGCGGCAAGCCCGTGTCGAGATTGACAGCCCGTGGATTCGACACCGTGCTTCCAGCGCGCACGATGTTCAGGTACGTACTCGTACCGGGTCGTGACTCGGTGTAGTCGTGATACAGATCGAACGCGTGCGTCTCGGGTTGCTGCAGCATGTAGACGATCTCGCGGTCCTGGTGCGCACGCTCCGTGAGCCGTGCAGCGACACTCGACACGCCGGCTCGCAACGATCTGGCCGGTACCGCGCGGAGCGTCACGGCTGCTTCCGATGGCGTGTTGTTCCAGAAGCTGATGCCGATCCGGCCGTCCGGCTCCTGCAGCACCTGCGCCGGAAAGCTCGACGACACCAGCTCGTACCCCATCGGCAGCACGACTGCATTGCGCTTGATGCCAAGCGGTCGCGTAAAGACGATGGTGTCACCTCGGCTGAAATAGCTGAGCGAGTCCTGATACGTCTTGAGAATCAGGATCCGCTGCTCACCGTCCGCGCCCGGTACGGGGTGCGCCAGTGCGACACGGATATAGGTCTGCAGGCTGTCGCCGCGCACACCGCCTGCACGCGCGGCAGCGGCGCCGACGACGTCGAATCGGAGTGGTGTGCCGGAGGCGCGATCGATCACACTTTCGTCGGTCGCAACGCTGCCCTGCCGGATCGGATTGAAGTAGTGCGTCGCGCCGGCCGTCGTCGCCGAGACCTCGTAGATGATCCGAAATTTCGCGGAGCCCGGTGCCAGCAGTTCGTAGCGAGTGTAGGTGTCCGCCTCGGTCTGTCGTGGCACCGGTGCCTGCGCAGGGAGCACTGACGACATGGTGGAGAGCGCGATGATGCGGATGGAATTCTTCATCTGCACGCCTCAGTTCCGCACGGCGCGCATCAGCGTCGCCGTCGCCAGCCGTCGCGCTGCCTCGCCGGCATCGGACCCGCGATACTTGCCGATGCGGACGATCACCAGGTCCTTGGACGGCACGATCCACATGCTCTGCCCACCGGCACCGAGCGCCGCATAGGCGTCTCGGGGCATCGGCTCGCGACCGTCACCATTGATCCAGAAGAATCCGCCGCCATACACAGGGCGCCCATCGGCCAGCCAGGCCGGTGCGATGGTGCGCACGTATTTCACGTAGTCCGTGGGCAGCAGACGCTCGCCGTTCCACACGCCGTCCTGCAGGTAGAGGTTGCCGAGTCGCGCCCAGTCGCGCGCGGCGACCAGGTCGGCGCCTTGACCGAGCAGGTTGCCGTATGGATCGGTCGAGATGATGACATCACGCATGCCGAGCTTCTCGAACAGCAAACGTGTCGGGAAGCTGTGATAGTCGACACCGCGCTTCTCGGCCGCGAGTCGCACGAGATAGCTCGCGAGCACTGGATCGGTGTTGCGATACCGTCCGACGGTCGATGGCGCCCACTGCTGCGGTCGCGTCGCAGCGTACTGATACGAGTTGATCGAGCCGGAATAGAGATAGAGATGATCCGGGTATCCGAGTGAGGCGTCGTAGCCCGGATCCTGCGGTGCACGGATGCGAATGCCGCTCGACATGCGCATGATGTCCATGATACGGATCTTCTGGCGTGGATCGCCGGCGGTCTGCCATTCGGGAAACGGTGCCGATTGATCGAGTCTATACGCTCCCTGCTGAATGAGCCGGCCGACGAGTGTGCCGGTCAGGCTCTTGCACATCGACCAGCTCTCGAGCGGCGTGTGAATCCCGATGCCCGGCGCGTATCGCTCACCGATGATTCGACCCTTGTACGTCACCACGAACGCGAGCGTCATCGCGCTGTCCGTCGCGAACGCCTCGTTCAACGCGCGTGACACGAGTGCCGCATCCACTTCTCGCGGCCAGGCACGTTTCGGAAGCACGTCGCCCATCGGCCACGCCGTCGTCGCGGAGGGTGGCAGCTTCGGCGTCACGATGCTCGGCGTGAACGAGACCGAGTCGGCACCGATCGGCAGTGGCACACACCCCTGACTGCCGTACATCTTGGCCACGCGCGTGACACCGCTCCTGAGCGTAAGGCGCACGGTTTGCGTCGCAAAGTCCACGACGGTGTCCTTCACTTCGCTGCGATACTGCAATGGTCCGGTGAAGAATCCGATATTCGCGGCGGCGTCGGCTGTCGTGAGGCCGGTGATGAAGACGGCGCCACACAGCGTCGTCGCGAAGCCCGCCGTGTAATGCGACAATGCATCACCTGGCGGGGCCACCCACGGTCCGGGAAGCCGCAGCGAATCACCGCGCGCTGCGACCTCCCGCATCGTCCGCACGACCGGTGTCGTGCCTGCTCGCGCCGCAGGTCGAGTCGTACTCCGCTGCGCGACGAGCGGCGCGGTGAGCAGGAACAGCGCGGCGGAGGCGCAATACGGCGGTCGGAAGCGCATGGCGATCTGGCCTGGAGGATCACGCGGCGGTGAAACGAGCGATGCGTGAACAATGCCCGCGGGCGCCGGTATCGCCAGTGCGTCGCGCGCACCATGATTCATGCATCATGGCCACCTCCAACAGCTGGTTCACGTGGGCGCTTCTCTCGGCCGTCTTCGCCGCGATGACCGCCATCTTCGCGAAACTCGGCATCGAGGGCATCGACTCCGACTATGCGACGCTGATCCGCACAGCTGTCGTGATAATCGTCCTTGCTGCCTTCGTGGCACTGGCCGGCAAGTGGAGCGATCCACGCCTGCTCAGCTCGCGTACGTGGCTGTTCCTGACACTCTCCGGTCTCGCCACCGGCGCGTCGTGGGTCTGCTATTTCCGCGCGCTCAAGGTGGGAGACGCCTCGAAGGTCGCGCCGGTGGACAAACTGAGCCTCGTGCTGGTCGCGATCTTTGCATTCGCGTTTCTTGGCGAGCGACCGTCAGCAAGGGAATGGGCCGGCATCGTGATGGTCGCGGGCGGCGTGCTCGTTCTGGCATACAAGCGCTGACCTTCTCGTGAGCGGAGGTCACGGAGTCCACGGAGTGCGACAGCGGCAGCGATCTTCGAAATCGTACGCGGCAAGGCTCACTTTTTGTGGCGATAGGGGCGGGGAGATCGGGGAGTGCGCCTCTTGCCACCTTTCACGTTTGTCGACGCTCCGCTGACCTTTTTGGGTGAGGAGGGCACGGAGCGCACTGAGTGCGCCGGTTGCAACGATTTTCGGAACACAAGACATAGCTGACTTTTGTTAGAACTGCTGTTCCAAGAAAGAAATCAACGGCGCGCCCTAGGCAGAGCCAGCATTTACGCACCCTCCGTGCGCTCCGTCCGCTCCTCACCCATGCAGTTCGCGATGGAGCGCGACGACAGACGCCACGAGTGTGACGCACTCCCCGGCCTCCCCGCGCTTTCCCCAACATTGCAGCAAAAAAGTCTTCAATCCCGCAAAGAAATCTCGATCGTCAGATACCGACCGCGAATCGAATCACGGAATGTCTGGCGTTGATTGCGGATGACGGATGTTGAGGTGGATGTCTGACCGACGGAGCCGAACGCCAGTCCGCCTTCCGGTGTCACCGTCAGGTGGCGGCCCAGAGGAATGGAGAGGCCGAGCGCGGTGACGGCCGTCGTGCCGCTCGCATCGCGACGGGTGGTGGTGCCGCTGGCGGTGCTCCCGGTACGGCTCGACTCGCGCAGCACCGTCATCGTCGGAAGCAGCGACAACGGACCGACCGGCAACGCACCGCTCGCCGTCACGCCCATGAAATCCCCGATGGGAATCAGGCGGGTGCGCACGTTCGGTCGCTCGATGTTCAAGGGTCGCGAATAGAAGGCGTTGAGCGACACCAGCGACATTCCTTCGCGTCCGATCACGTGCAGCATCCGCGCATCGACATTGACTGAACCGCCACCAGGAAACTGATTGCGTCCATCGAGCGAATCGGTGAAGCTCTGTGTCACTTCGACGGACGAGCCGAGTGTCGTGCCCATGCCTGCGTGCGCGACGCCGATGCCTCCGCGCACGGTGGTGCCGCGCCAGCTCACGACATCGGTACCTGACGGTTTCGGGTCGTACTCCACGCCGCCGCGCAACGACAGCGACAGGCCGCTCGTACCGAGCGCGTGCGTCAGTACATAGCGCGTTCCCACCCGTGCCGTGAGGCCCAGCGAGGCGGCGTCGAGATCGAGCGTGTTCGTGCCGACCGCGCCGAGCGCCTGCGCATCCTCGACACTCAGCGCGCCAGGCGATGAACTGCTCTGCGCGAAGAATCGAAGCGTGTCGGCACTCCGCACGCGCAGATCGAGTCGACCCGACACCGGCGACATCCCACCGAAGGAAACCTGGGGGCGATTGCCGGTGCGCGAGGTATCGCCGCGGAAGGTGAGCGGCGTGACATCGAGTCGCAGCGTCGCGCGCGGATACCGCGTGACGAAACTCGTGTACACCCCTTGCTCCGCTGCGTCGATGTTGCCGACGGTATACGAACGCATCGTGGGGCGGATCGTGACGGACTGTCTGGTCTTACGAGCGGGCGCGCGCGAACCGGGCGCAAGTTCGAGCGTATCGGCGAGTACCGCGGCGATAAGGCTGTCGCTCGCGCGATCAGGGACTGATGACGAGGACGCAGGGCGGACCTGCGTTCGCGGTTGCGCGTGCACAGCCGAGGTGGCGGATGCCACAGTCAACGCCGCCAGGGCGACGTTGACGGTCGACATCCGCACAGTGGCGCGGATGGTCATATCGGGTGGAAGTGAGTGAGTGGCGTTCGCGACTCACGTCTCCTGATGCGGGGTGGGCGGCGCTGTCTTCTGGGC
>JACMLX010000160.1 GCA_014379355.1 Gemmatimonadaceae bacterium | reverse complement strand
CGCTGGCGGCCGGCGCCGCCGGCCCTGCGCCGGGACGTGCAACGGTTGCGACTCGCGCCACCTGTGCCACACTCGCGACGGTCGCCACGCGTGCGACCTGCGCCACGTTCGCGACGCGATTCATCAGTGCGGCGCGTGATTCACCACCGGCGCCACTGTTCACGTCCGCGCGCATCTGGCGCGCAGCATCGCCCGCATCTCCAGCCAGATCACTCAACAGGTTGCCGAGGGTTTCACCCGACACGCTGGCATCACTCGGCAGCTCGACATGGCCGGGATCGCGCGCGCCGAGTGTGCGCAGTCCCTCCTGCCTTGCAAGCGTCGCGAGATGCGCGTACCCGACCGGATTCTTCCACGCGCCATCCACGATCAGGTCGGCCGCCAAACCCGTGCCGTGTTTCGAGTGCGTCGTCCACGTCACCACCGGGCCAGGCTCGGTGCGTCCCTGCGCGAAGAGCGCATCCTG
Organism: Gemmatimonadaceae bacterium; assembly: GCA_014379355.1. GTDB lineage: Bacteria > Gemmatimonadota > Gemmatimonadetes > Gemmatimonadales > Gemmatimonadaceae > JACMLX01. The sequence continues at coordinate 14,957 of JACMLX010000160.1, read as the reverse complement.
TCGCGACTGCGAGCGCACGGTTTCCACGATTCGCACCGCGTGACCGTATTCCGTGTGCATGCGGTCGATCACCTTCTGCAATCGCTCGCGGAACTCCGGATCGAGCTTCGTGAGATCGGTCTGCAGCGACGAGATGTCGGCGGACGATGACGCAGCGCGCGATGCCGCGGCGCGGACATCCGTGGAACTCGTCGCGCCGTGCGCATGGGTCGACGCGGCGGACGTCGGCGTTGCCGTCTGCGTGGTGAGATAGAGTGCTGCGGCCGGTGCGTCGAAGTGATCCTCGACGAGTGCAGCGTCGACGCGCTCCGGCAGTGACGTCACGACACTCTCGAGCACAACCTTCGCGTCAGAGGAATCGGTGGTCGTGTCGCTGGCGGATGGCGAATCCTCTGCATCCGGTGCCGGCGTCGTGCGTCCGATCGGCAGCGCGGCGATCATCTGCAGCGCGGCTGCCGTCACGGCGTCCGATGCCGTCAGGTCGATTCCCGCGTCTTCGCTTGCCGAGACACCCGATTCGTCGGTTGCTTCCGGGTTGGTGATCGTCGTGATCCCCGGCAGGACCTGCAGTGCGGCGGTGATGTGGATCGCGATGGGCATGGCTGGAGGCTGCACGTCCGGCATCACGATCCACGGCACGCTGTTCGCGCCATCGCGCGGCGCAGCGGCGAGCACTGCGGTCGCATCGATCGTCACATCGTCGGTGGCCGGAATCGCGATCATGTCGGGCTGCGATGCGACGACATCGGCCACCACGGCGCTCGCCGTCGCGTCGTTGCGTGTGACCGCGTACTTCATCGCGCCGTTGAGCATGAGTGTCGACAGCTGCGCGCGCTGCTGCGCCACCAGACGCATCTTCGCGGCCGCGTACTCCTCACTGTCCGGCGCCGAGTTCGCGAGTGTCGCGCGATCGCTGCGCGCCGGTGAATACTCGCTGCCCGCGGCGCGGTCGCTGCGCGCGTGGGCCAGTGACGCCGCGAAGCGATCGCGCGTGACTTCGCTGGTTCGACGCTCGGGTGCAGCGCTCGGCGCAACATCACTGCGCGCACGCGGCGGCTGCGGGACGACTGGAAGCAGACTCATTCCGTGCCTCCGGTGCGCCGCAGCTGCACCTGGCTCAGTGCCGCGGCGCGTGGTGCCGGCAGGTTGGTCAGGATCGCCGCCGCCTGACGATCCGTGAGCAGGCCGAGAATGATGCCCACGTCGTGATCACTCATCTGCGTCAGCACTCGGGAGGCATCCTTGGCGCCCATCGTCGCGAAGATCTTCGCCAGGCGTCGCTGGTGCGCCTGCGTCTCCGCTGGCGTCGGTGCACCGGACGGTGATGTCGCCGCGACGGTGGCCGTCGGCGTGGCCGTCGATGGCTTGGTCACCACCGGTGTCGCATGTGCTCCCGGCGCGCTGAGGACCGGCGCCGCATGCGTCGCGTCCACCGGCCTGGGTGCAGCCGCCACCGTCGTCGGTGTCGAGTCGTGTTCCGTCGCCGTCGCTGGGTCAGCCGCGACATGTGCTCCCTCGGCCCCGGCGGTGCGGTCGCCGTCGGCCGCGTGCGTCGAATCGCCGACCGGCTTGAGCCCGTGCTTCTTCGCGTCCGCGATGGCCGTCGCGTGCGCCGCTGACGCCCTGTAGACGGCGAAGAATCCACCGCCACTGATGCCCATCAGCAGTCCGATGATGAGTGGCACGATGAGCTTACCCATTGGTCGAGCGCTCCGGATCGGTGGGAGTGGTGTCTGCGTTGTTGTGGAATCGCGTCAGTGCGATCTCGTCCATCAGGACACGATCGGCATTCTGCGCCGCGGCGCGATGCGCCTCTTCCTGCTTCTCGCGCAGCGTGTGCAGCGCGTGTTTCGCCTGGAACGCGACGCGCAATTCATCCTGCGCGCGGCGCACGAGACTGTCGGCGGTGACGATGGTGCTGTCCGCCACCTGCAATCGCACATCGAGCGCCCCGAGCACGTACTGCATCTGCTGCAGCGCGCCGACGGTGCTGCCCGCGTTGCTCGCGTTCGAGAGCGTCTGCTGGCCCGCATCGCGCGCCTCAGCGATGACGGCACGTGTATCGCGCGCGGCGCTGGCCTGGCCTTCCGCGGCCGCCAGCTCCACCGAGCGCGCACGCTCGGCTTCCTCGCGCAACTCGAGCACGCGTTGCAGGCGGAACGTGAACCGACTCATGCCGCACCGCGCTGTTGCATCAGGTGTTCGTACCGCATCTGCAGCTGCCGCAAGCGCAACACCGAGTCGTCCATGCCCGTGCTTTCACGCGGCGGCTGACGGAGAAACAACAGGATCGCTTCGCGCAGTCCGATGGCTGCGTCGACGAGCGGATCGGTGCCTTTCTGGTAGGCGCCCACGAGGATCAGGTCTTCCTTCTCGCGCCACGACGCTTCCAGCTGCAGCAGCAGGTTGGCCGCGTGCTTGTGAACGTCGGTGATCAGCAGGTCGCGCACCCGACTCTTCGACTCGAGCACGTCGATGGCCGGGAAGTGTCCCGCGCTGGCCAGCTTGCGCGTGAGCACGATGTGCCCGTCCAGAATGCTGCGCGCGGCGTCGGCGATCGGCTCGTTGAAGTCGTCACCATCGACCAGCACCGTGTACACACCGGTGATGCCCCCGGCGCGTGCATTGCCGGCTCGCTCCAGCAACCGCGGCAACGCAGCGAACACCGACGGCGGATAACCCTTCGTGGTCGGCGGCTCACCCACGGCCAGGCCGATTTCACGCCACGCCATCGCGACCCGTGTGATCGAATCGACCATCAGCAGCACCTGCTTGCCCTGGTCGCGGAAGTACTCGGCGATTGCCGTGGCCACCAGTGCGCCGCGCGCGCGCACGAGCGCGGCCTGGTCGCCGGTCGCCACGATGATCACACTCTTCTTCAGGCCTTCTTCACCCAGCGAATGTTCGATGAATTCGCGCACCTCGCGGCCGCGTTCACCGAGCAGCGCGATCACGTTCACGTCGGCTTCGGCCTGACGCGCGATCATGCCGAGCAGTGTGCTCTTGCCGCCGCCGCTGCCGGAGAAGATGCCGATGCGCTGACCGTGACCGATGGTCAGCAGGCCATCGATGGCACGCACGCCGGTCGGCATCGTCTGCCCGATCACCTGGCGATGCAGTGGATTCGGCGGTTCGGCCTGCAATGGCGCCCGCTCTTCCACATCCAGCTTGCCCTTGTCGTCGATAGGATGCCCCAGGCCGTTCAGGATCCGACCGAGCAGGCCCGGTCCGACGTCGACGCCGAACGAGCGACCGAGCGCCACCACGCTGGCGCCTGGCGCGATGCCGTCCAGCTCACCGAGCGGCATCAGCAGGCAGCCGTCCTGATGAAAGCCGACGACTTCGGCCAGGACCGAGCGCGCGTCATGATTGTTGGTGATGCGTGCGAGTTCACCGAGCCCCATCTCGAGGCCGCTGACTTCGATCGCCAGACCCACGATGCGCGCCACACGACCGAAGGTCTGCAGGCGCGGCACGTCCGCGATGCGACGCGTCATCTCGCGCGCGACGAGTGTCTCAGGCATGGGTGTGCGTCATGCGGCGATAGAGGCGCTCGAGCCCCGTATCGACCCGGCCGTCCACGATGCGCTCGCGCCCTTCCACCACGCAGCCACCCGGTTCGATGCGCGCATCACTCACCCAGCGCACTTCGCGACCGCGCGTGCTGCCGACCATGTCGTCGCCCGACGTGCGCTCGGCCGACTGCAACGATTCGAGATCACCCGGGTTGACGCGGATCGACAGCGCCTGATCGAGCCCGAATTCCTGGACGGCGCGCTGCACGATGTCGAGCACGATCGTATCCGATGCGAGGACTTCACGCGTCACGATCTGCTGCGCGACTCCGACGGCGATCGCGGCGATGTTCTCCTCGAGATTGGCGAGCCAGCGCGCCTCGCCGGCACGCAGGTCGTCGAGCGCACTGTCGGTGGCCATCATCGCACCGCGCAGGCGCGCACGTTCTGCCTGCTCGCCCTGTTCGCGCCCCTCGTGCACGCCGCGCAGATACGCCGCGTCGATTTCATCCCGATGCGCGAGGGCGGCGGCGGCGTTCTCCGCATCGCGCACTGCCGCATCGCGTGCGGCCGTGACGTCGGTGAGGTCCGATTCGAAGACAGGCTGCGTGCGCGGCGCGACTACGCCTACCGGAGCGGGTATCCATGCATTCGCCGACGCGGCGTGCGTGGCGACGCGTGGCGCGATCCGCGCGAAGCCGTGCGCAATGAAGAACGGCTCAGATGAGGACATCGTCGCCTCCCTTCCCGCCAATCACGATCTCGCCCAGCTCCTCGAGTCGCCGCACCTGTCCGACGAAGGCCGTCTGGGCCGCTTCGACATCCTTCATGCGGGCCGGTCCCATCATCTCCATCTCTTCCTGCAGTGCCGCCACGGCGCGCTGCGACATGCAGCCGAGGATCTTCGCCTTGAGCTCCGGGCTGGCCGCCTTGAGCGCGAGTGCGAGACTCTTCGCCTCGACTTCGCGCAGCACACGCTGGATCGCCTTGTCGTCGAGCGAGGAGAGGTCCTCGAACACGAACATGAGATTCTTGATGACTTCCGCGAGCTCGGGATCGCGTTCCTCGACGCCTTCGAGCAACTCCTTCTCCAGCGTACCGGAGATGAAGTTCATCACCTCGGCCACGGCTTTCGGACCACCCGACGCCTTGCCTTCCGACATCATCGAGGACGTCTCGGCGCCGATGTGTTTCTCGATCAGCATCAGCATTTCCGGCAGCACCTTCTCCATGCCCGCCATGCGATAGACCACCTCGCCGCCTTTCGCCGACGGGATTTCCTTCAGGATGTTGGCCGTCTGCTGCGGTCCGAGGTGCGCGAGCACCAGGGCGATCGTCTGCGGATGCTCATGGCGGAGCGTGTTGCCGAGTTGCTGCGGATCAGCGCGACGCAGGCGGGTCAGTCCGGCGGTGTCGGCGATCTGGCTCTGCACGCGACGCAGGATGTCCGTCGCGCGGACCGGACCGAACGCCTTCTGCAGGACTTCGCGTGCGAACTCGACGCCGCCGTTGGACAGCGACCCGAGACCGATCGCCGTCTCGATCCATTCCTCGAGCACCTGATCGATGACGTCGCCCGTCACATCGTCCATTCGCGCGATCTCGAACGACAACATGTCCACTTCGTCGTTGGTCAGCTTCTGCGTGACCTTGGCCGCTGCGTCGGTACCGAGCGCGAGACAGAGGAGGGCCGCCTTCTGTCGGCCGTCCAGTGACTCGAATGTGAGTTCCTTCGTGACTCGCATCGCCTTAGACACTTCGCATCCAGTTGCGCAGGACCTTGGCGGAGACGTCAGGATACGCCTCGGCAGTTGCGACGACGCGTTCCTTCAAGGGATTGACGGGCATGTCGAGCGGCTGGAACACGACGCTCGGTCGCGGCGCCGCTTCGGTGTCGACGTGTTCGGGCAGCTGCGCCATCGGCTGTCCGGCCGAGTTGAACTGCGGTTGACGACCGGCGGCAATCGCCATCGCGCGCGCATCGGCTGACTGCGCCTTGAGCGACTTGAGCAGCATCAGCGCGATGATCATCGCCATCGCGAGCCCGGCCAGGCCTAGCACGGGGCGCTGCACCAATTGCACGGTGCGCATCAGCTTCTCGCTGGTGGACTCGGGCGGCACGGCGGTGACGCCCTCGAATGCAGTGCTCACGACTTTCACCATGTCGCCGCGCGTGGAATCGAAGCCGACCGCGTTGCGCACCAGCGACGCGATCTGATCCAGCTCCGGCTGCGGACGCGTCGTGCTCACACCTTTCGTATCGACACGATCCTTGACGAGCACGGAGACCGTCAGGCGCTTCACGACGCCGGTGGCCGACTTGATCGTTTCCACCGTGCGCGAGTTGTCGTAGCTGCTCGCCACATTCGTCGAGCCGGCGCCGCCATCCGTCCCTGGCGTGATCTCGGCCTTCTGTTCCGTGCTCAGCGCCTGCTTCTCCGGATCCATCACCTGCGACATGCGCTCCACCTGATCGAAGCTCAGGTCCGCCGCGACGCTCACGGTCGCGTTGCCCTGCCCCACGATCTGGTTCACCATGCTGCTCGCCTTCTCGGCGAGATGATCTTCCACGGCGCGTTGCTGTTCGAGCTGCGCGCTGCTGAGTGATGCGGGATCGTTGGCATCGAGCATGCGGGACAGGAGCCGGCCACCGTCATCGAGCACGGCGACACGCTGCGCCTCGAGATTGTCGATGCTGCTGGCCACGAGCTGGGAAATGCCGCGCACCACATCGGCATCCGGGCGCTGTCCGCTGCGCAGCTTGACGACCACGCTCGCTTCCGCCGGCGTGTCACCGGCGCGACGGAACGCCTGCGTCTCCTTGATCGCGAGATGCACCTGCGCACGCTCGATGCCCTTCATCGTGCTGATCGTGCGCTCGAGTTCACCTTCGAGTGCGCGACGATAGTTGATCTTCTGTGCGAAATCCGTCATGCCCCAGCTGGGCTGATCGAACAGCTCCATGCCCGGACGGCCCTGTGACGGCAAGCCGGCCGACGCGAGCACGACGCGTGCCTTCGCGAGATCGGTGCTGGCGACCATGATGTCGGTGCCACCGCGTTCCAGCGCGTACACGACACTGGCGGCGTCGAGGGCATCGGTCATCTTGCCGACGTTCTCCAGCGGCACACCGGTGAAGGCGGGCACCATGTCCGGCTTCGTGGCCCAGCGTGACAGGCCGAAGATGGCGACCAGTGCCACGACGCCGACGCCGAGAATGCCGACGCGACGCGCACCACCGATCCGCTCGAACAACTGCTCGATTGCGGGAGGCATCGCGATCAGTTCTGCATGGACACGATGGTCCGGTAGGCGTCGACGACCTTGTTGCGCAGCTCGATCATCGTGTCGAGCGCGATGCCCGCTTCACTGGCGGCGGCCATCACCTGGTGCAGCTCGACCTGCTCACCATTGAGGAATCGGCGGGTCGTCTCACCGCTCACATCCTGTGCGGCACTGACTTCGTTCACGGCGCGGGTGAGGACATCACCGAACGCGCTGCCGTTGGTCGGCTCCGACAGCACGGGCACGGTCTTCCCACCCTCGCCCGGCAAGCCGAATTCGGCGACACGTTGTGCGAATGCACCGAAGCGATCGATCGTCATGGGTGGTCAGCCTCGTACATCGAGATGGACGCCGCGCATTCCGATCGGCGCGGCAGCAGGGGCATCGACCGGCAGTGCGCGCCGGCCATATGTCAGCGGACCGAGTGCAGCGCGTCGCGCCAGCAATCGGGTCGTGTCGTCAGAGTTGCGTGCGGTCATCGCACGCTGTTCATCGGTCGTGGAGGCGTCGGACGCCGTGCTGGCTGCGGCGTGTGATTCGTCACCACGGATCGGCGCACTGTCGTTGCGCCGGAAGAGGTCGGGAAGCGCACCGGCAAGGGCCGGCAGCTGTGCGGTGAGTGCGGAGACGGCCATGGCTCAGAGCTCCAGCGACTTGCGGAGCAGCTGCTTCGCGGATTGGAAGACGGTCGCATTCGCCTCGAACACGCGCCGCGCATCGAGCAGGTCCACGAGTTCATTCGTGCGACTGACGTTCGACAGCGTGACGTAGCCGTCTGCATCGGCATCGGGATGGCCCGGCATGTGCACACGCGCGCCAGGCGTCGTGTCTTCCTGAATGCCGGCGACGGTCACGCCGTAGTTCGGATCATCGACAGCCGTCGGTGATGACGACGCCGCGCCGGCCGGCACGTCGAACTGTGAGGTGCCGAATGGCGCGCTGGTGAACGGCAGCTGATTCGGGAAGCGAAAACTTGCCTCGCGTTCGTCGCTCGTCGCGGGACGCAGCTGCACGACTCGCCGGTTGTACGCCTTGCCGTCGGTGCCGCGGGTGACATCGGCATTGGCGAGGTTGCTGGCCGCGACTTCGATGCGGGTGCGCTGCGCCGACATGCCGCTGGCGGCGATGCCGAGGGCGCGGAACATCGGGCGGATCGCGGGGCCACCGACGAAGGGCAGGAGGCCGGGGAGTTTCGGCATCCTTACTTGTCCTGCAGCGCGCGGCGGATCGAGTCGTAGGTGCCCTTGAGACGTGTTGCTGCGGTCTCGAAGTACAGCTGCTCGTTGGCCAGCGCGGCCATTTCCTGTTCTGTGTCCACCGGTCCGCGCTCACCCGAGACCGCGGCGGCCGCGGTCCCTCCGGGCGGAAGGGCGAACCCGTCCTTGTTCACCAGCGTGGCATTGGCGACGCGATCGGCGATCTGCTTGTGCCTGAGCGCGCTCTGATCGAGGGCTTCCCGGAGGGAGCCAGCCGACGAGACCCGATTGATGAAGTTGAAGAGCGCCATGATCCGGTACCGAGGTGAGGAGACACGCGTCGGGACCAAGGAAAAGCACGGCCGGTGCCAGCTGAGGACGGAATCAGTTCCGTGTCATTCTGATCGGTGGAAGCTCTTGCAGCGTAAGTGTTTGCGTCGCTTTGTCGCGCTCATCGTACATGCGATGGCTGGGAGCCATCCACACGGCAGAGCTAGCTGAGGCGGCAACTTCTGCCGAGCGTCGTGTGGCGAGAGTTGCCGCCGCACCGGCGTGATGGGAATGGAACGAGTCTGTCGCGTGAAGGTTGTATGCGGACGTCGCTCCGGCGGTAGCTTCGGCTGCGTGACGGGGCGCACGAGCGGACGTCCTCGCTCGCGGGTGCGAACCCCGCCGGGATTCCGTCGTCTACTTCACACGTCGCACGCTTCCGCAGGCGCAGGGATGCTGAACATGGCCACTGAACTTCTATCGCAGTCCGACCTGCTCACGGCGCTCGATCCGCGCGTGGCGTCCATCGTGTCCCGGCTGAGTGATCGCCCGGAACTGGCCTCCGTCATGGAGCAGCTGCTCAACTTGGATGGGCCGGCGCTGGCGCGGGCGAAGCGATCGATCACGAAGGCGAAGGTTGCAGCGCCGGCGTCGCCGGAAATCGACGTGGACTTTCTGCGATTGCTGCGCGATTTGCCGAGGGATGTCGAGTCGGCGCGGTTACGCGCGCGGGAATTCATGGATCGGGAAGTCGAGCCGATCGCGAACGATTACTGGGAGCGGGCGGAGTTCCCGTATCACCTGATTCCGGAGTTCGCGTCCCTGGACCTGCTGGCCTCGATTTTTCCGACGGCACCTGACGGCACCGTACACCACGATTCGGTGGCGGAGGGTGTGCTGACGATGGAGCTGGCGCGCGTCGATTGTTCGTTCGCGACGTTCCTGGGCGTGCACGGCGGACTGGCCTTCGGGTCAATACTGTTGTGCGGATCGAAGGAGCAGCAGGACGAGTGGCTGCCCCGGATGCGGAAGTGGGAGGTCATCGGTGCATTCGGGCTGACCGAACCAGACGTGGGATCGGGCGTTGCTGGCGGTATAACGACCACATGCAGGCGCGATGGTGATGCGTGGATCATCGACGGAGAAAAGCGGTGGATCGGCAACTCGACGTTCGGGGATTTCGTCGTCGTCTGGGCTCGCGATGTCGCTGATCAACAGATCAAGGGCTTCATCGTCGAGACGAGTGCGCCTGGCTACTCGGTCAGGAAGATGGAAGGAAAGATTGCGCAGCGGACTCTGCAGAACGGCCACATCACGCTTGACCACGTGCGCGTGCTGGAGAAGAACCGGCTCCAGAAGGCCAACGGCTTCAAGGATGTCGCCCGCGTGCTCGGCATGACGCGTGTCGGCGTGGCGTGGATCGCGGTCGGCTGCGCTGCCGGCGCGTATGAGCGTGCGCTCGCCTACACACAACGCCGCACCCAGTTCGGGCGACCGCTCGGCAGCTTCCAGCTGATCCAGTCCATGCTCGCCAGGATGGTCGGCAAGCTGGCGTCGATGCAGGCGCTCGCGCTGCAGGTCAGCCGCCTCCAGAACGCCGGGCAATGCGAGGAGCATCACTCGGCGCTCGCCAAGCAGTTCTGTGCAGCGCAGTGCCGTGAGGTCGTTGCCCTCGCCCGCGAGTCGATGGGCGGCAACGGCATCCTCCTCGACCACTCCGTCGCCCGCTTCTTCGCGGACGCCGAGGCGATTTACAGCTACGAGGGGTCGAATGAGATCAACACGCTGATCGTCGGTCGCGCTCTCACCGGTCATGGGGCGTTCGTCTAGCGGGCATTCTTTTGCGCTACAATCTGCGTTGGGATGGATAGGCTGGGGAGGCCGGAGAGTGCGCCTCCTTCGGGCTTTCGCTCTTCGCGAAGAATCGAGAAAAGCGTTGAATGGGGAGCGCACCGAGGGCACGGAGTGCTCCGGTTGCGCCGATCGTCGCCGCGCGAGGCATCGCTGACTTTTTGTTGGAACTGCTGTTCCCAAAAAAATTTTCGGTGCGCGATGGGCCGAACGGGGCGTATGGCGCACTCTCCGCTCTCTCACCACAAATGTCAGCGATGATGCGCATGATCGGGCGCGTTGCAACGGTGTAACTGCGCGAGCTCCGTGCGCTCTCACCCCGAAGTCGGTGATGGTGGGCAAGAAACGGCTGGTTGCAACCGTCGCAAGGGCGAGGGCGAGCCACGAGTCGGGACTCGATCTGCACTGGGAATGACTCGCTCCACCAACGGCCCGGAAGGTGCTACAGATTGCAGGTGTGGTGTGGGTACCGATGCCGGTTTCCGCGTGCTGCCTCGATCGAACCCTCCCATGATGCGTCCGCCCGTTCGCCCGCTTTCGACCCGGCTCGGCCACCTCGCCGTGATGGGAATGGTGCTCGCGGCCTGTCATCCGCGCCCGGGAACGGTGGAAACAGCGGAAGCTGGGCGTATTCGGAGCATGCCGGCCACGCTGCCGCCTGCCTCCGGCACCGCGCCGGAAGGCGCCGATGCATCGGCCGATCAGTCGCCTGTCACCGGCGACACCATCGAATTCAGCGTGATCATGTCCGGTCGGACGGCCGGCAGACTGCGGCAGTGGCCCGACAGTGGTGGCACCGTCACCACGACCTACAGCTACAATGATCGCGGACGCGTTCCGTCGCTGACGCAGACGCTCAGGCTCGACAAGGCCGGTTTGCCGGTCGGACTGAACCTGCGAGGCACCACCTATCTCAAGCAGCCAGTCCAGGAAACACTGCAGCTGACGGCCGGACCACTGCTCGCGTGGCGCAACGAAGCGGCCGCCGGTCGCACCACACCGGGGTCGGGATTCTACCTGCCGATCGAAACACTGCCCACCGACGTCGCGGTGCTGGCCAGGGCGCTGCTGCTCACGAAGACGAAGTCGGTGACGCTACTGCCCGATGGCACCGCGTCCCTCACCAGCGGCGCACCGCGCACGCTGACGGCCGGCGGACGCACGATGCGTGTCACGCCCTACCAGATCAGCGGACTTGGCCTGACCCCGGAAACCATCTGGCTCGACGCCGACCGTCGCATGTTCGCGAGCGGCGGCAGCTGGATGATGATCGTTCGACGGGGCTTCGAATCCGTGGCCGGTGACCTGGTCGAGGCGCAGCGCATGACGTCGTTCGCGCGCGATTCAGTCACCGCCATCCGCCTCGCACGCAAGCCGACGCGTGCCGTCGCGATCATTCACGCCAACCTGTTCGACGCCGCACAGAAGCAGATGGTGCCGTCGCAGACCGTGATCGTCCGTGGTGACCGTATCGTGGCCGTCGGTGCCGACGGCGACATCCCGTTGCCGAGTGATGTGGAAGTGATCGACGCGGGCAACAAGACGCTGTTGCCAGGCTTGTGGGACATGCATGTGCATGTGCAGGACGACGACGGGCTGCTGCATCTCGCCGCCGGCGTGACGACGGTGCGCGATCTCGCCAACGACACCGACGAACTGCTCGCGCGTCGCAAGCGATTCAACGCCGGCGCATTGCTCGGTCCGCGCATCCTGGCGGCGGGATTCATGGACGGCCCCGGCCCGTACGCCGGTCCGACGAAGGTGCTCGTCTCCACACGCGACGCAGCCAAGGCTGCCGTGGATACCTACGCCGGTCTGGGCTTCGAACAGATCAAGGTCTACTCATCACTCGACCCACAACTGTTCCCGACCATCGTGCGCACGGCGCACCAGCATGGCATGCGCGTGAGTGGTCACGTGCCGTATGGCATGACCGCCGAGCAGATGGTGCGCGCCGGTGCAGACGAACTGCAGCACGCAAATTTCCTGTTCCTCAATTTCCTCGCGGATTCGAACATCGACACACGCACGCCGGCACGGTTCAGCGCCGTGGCGAAGTATGCCGGCGGCGTGAATCTCAAGAGCGAACGCGTGTCGCGATTCATCGCGCTGCTCAAGGAACGAGACATCGTCGTCGACCCGACACTGAACGTGTTCGAGCAGATGTTCATCGCGCGTCCCGGCACGATCGATCCGGGATCCATGGCGATTGCGAATCGCCTGCCCGCCGTCGCGCGGCGCGGACTGCTGGCCGGAGGACTGCCGTTCAACTCGGCGCAGGAGCCGGTGTATCGCAACAGTTTCATTGCGATGGAACGGCTCGTGAAGCAGCTCAATGACGCCGGTGTGCGCATCGTCGCCGGCACCGATGCGTCGGCGGGTTTCTCGCTGCATCGCGAACTCGAGCTGTATTCCGAGGCCGGCCTGCCGAACACCGACATTCTCTACATTGCCACGCTCGGCGCGGCGCGCGTGATGAAGCATGACGCCGAGTGGGGCAGCATCGAGGTCGGCAAGCTGGCGGACATGATCCTGGTGGACGGCGATCCGAGCCAGCGCATGCGTGATCTGCGTCGTGCGGAGTTGGTGATGAAGGGCGGCGTGATGTACGTACCCGACTCGCTGTATGCCGCCGTCGGAGTGAAGCCGGCGCCGCGAAAGGGTGTCATTCCCACGAAGGACGTGCGTGCCGAGGACGTGGTGTGTCGTGGCCCGGCGGCGGTGGTGAAGAAAGGCACGACCGGCCCGGTGCCCCTCAACTGCGTGGTGGTCGATTCGAGCGTCAGTGCGGGACGGAACCGGCGCGCGTCTCCGCCACGCCGGACGCGCCCGGCGGCGTCGGTCAGGCCGACGAAACCCTGACCCGGCGGCGCGTGCTGCGTTGAGGCGCCTGCCATCGTGCTACAGGCGCGCAGACGACGCATCCGATTAACGGTTTCAGATGTGCTCAAGTAATGAGTGACACCGTCGATCCTGAAGAGTACAGCGCCTGGATTATCCAGACCTGACACACTTCTTCACAGTCATGGATGGACGACCTTCTCACGGATTTCCTGACGGAGAGTGCGGAAAATCTGAGTCGTTTGGACAGCGAGATCGTGGGGCTGGAACGCCGCCCGAGCGACCTCGCCCTTCTCAACAGCATCTTCAGGACGATCCACACCATCAAGGGAACGTGTGGGTTTCTCGGCCTGTCACGGCTCGAATCCGTGGCACACGCCGCCGAGAACGTGCTCGATGCCCTTCGAAGCAACGAGATTGTCGTCACGACCCATGTGGTCGAAGTCGTGCTTGCCGCAGTCGACTGCATCAAGGCCGTGCTGTGCCACCTCGAAAAAACCGAGGCAGAACCGCAAGGCGACGACTCTGCGCTGATCGCACAGTTGGGTCGCTGCCTCACCGGAACGCCGGACCCCGACTGCGATGCGCCGGCCGCCGACATCGCATCGCCGGCTGCGACGGACATCGCGCGGGGCACGATTGCCGGTTCGACATCTGCGAGTCTGCTCGACGAGAAGGCAGCCATGACCACAGCGGCCGGACCTGCCGCGAACGGTGGAATCGACAAGGCTGGCGAATCATGCATCAGCCTCGCGCACAGCACCCTGCGCGTTGGCGTGGATCTGCTCGATCAGATGATGAACCTGGTCGGCGAGCTGGCGCTGTCGCGCAACCATCTGCTGCAGCTCGTGGCGAACAACGACGATTCGGAGTTCGCGAAGCCGGTGCAGCACCTGAATCGTGTCACCACCGACCTGCTGGAAGCGGTGATGAAGACACGCATGCAGCCGATCGGCAATGCGTGGACCAGGCTGCCGCGTGTGGTGCGTGACCTCGCGCACGCGCGTGGCAAGCAGATCGCGCTCGACATGCGCGGCGCGGACACCGAGCTCGATCGGCAAATCCTGCAGGCGATTCAGGATCCCCTCACGCACATGATCCGCAACTCCGCCGATCACGGCGTCGAGCTGCCTGCCGTGCGCCGCGCAGCAGGCAAGCAGGAAGGTGGCACCATCACGCTCAGCGCTCGGCATGAAGGCGGCCACGTGGTGATCGAGATTTCCGATGATGGCGCCGGCATCAACGTCGAGCGTGTGCGGCGCAAGGCTGTCGAACGAGGCATGCTCAAGTCCGACGCCGCCGACGCGCTGCCGGATGCGCAGGTGTTGCGCCTGATCTTCGAGCCGGGCCTCTCGACGGCAGAGCAGGTGACGAACGTGTCGGGCCGCGGCGTCGGAATGGATGTCGTGCGCTGCAACATCGACAAGATCGGCGGCACCGTCGAGCTGTCGTCGACGGAAGGGCGCGGCACGACGGTGCGCGTCAGGATTCCGCTCACGCTGGCGATCAGCTCGGCATTGACGCGAAGTGCATCAGCAGTGCGGCCGGATCATTGCGCAGGATGTGGCGACGAGCGTCGTGTGGGGCATGCCCGGTGCGGTCGCGGGTGCCGGACTCGGTGCGACGATCATTCCCTTGCCTGACATCGGTGCTGCCATTCTGAAGCGGTGTCGTGCGGTGGCGGCATGATCACCGCCGAGGAATATCGGTTTCTCTCCGAGCTCGTGCATCGACAGAGTGGCCTGTCGCTGGGCACTGGCAAGGAGTACCTGATCGAGAGCCGATTGCCCGCGGTCGCGGCAAACTTCGGATTTCCGGACTTGTCGCGCATGATATCTGCGCTGCGCGCCGGACTTTCGCCGCAGGTCGTCAAGCCGCTGTGCGACGCGATGACCACGAACGAGACAGTCTTCTTCCGGGACACCAAGCCGTTCGACGTGCTGCGCACCGACGTGCTGCCGGCGGCGGCGCTGCGCGCACGCGCGCTGGGACGGCCGGT
>JACMLX010000159.1 GCA_014379355.1 Gemmatimonadaceae bacterium | reverse complement strand
TCCGTGGGACGCGGCACCGGCACCGCCGACGCCATCAGGCGGCGCCGTAGATCGCCGCGATGCCCCGCGCGACGCGTGTGCCGCTGCCTCCGTCGTCCAGGACGTTGCGGCGCAGCCTGTGCCGCAGTGCCATCGGCGCGACGGTCTTCACATGTGCATCGGTCACGATCTTCGCGCCATCGAGTGCGGCGGCGGCGCGTGCCGCGCGCAGCAACGTCAGTTCTCCGCGCACACCGTCCGTGCCCAGCTCCACACACAGCTGCACCGCCTTGTGCAGCACGGCGTCGGGTACCTGCACCGACGGCAGGCGCTTGCGCGCGGCCAGGATCCTCGCACGCACCCCGGCATCGGCATCGTCCCACGTCGCAAGGAACGCCGTCGAGTCGCGTTCGTACGCATCACGGCGGCGGATGACTTCCACGCGCTGCGCGACACTGTCGCTCGTGCGCACCTCGACGCTCAGCCCGAATCGATCGAGCAGCTGCGGCCGCAGGTCTCCTTCCTCCGGATTGCCGCTGCCGACCAGCACGAACCGCGCCGGATGGCGGACGCTGACACCATCGCGCTCGACCACGTTCTCGCCGGTCTGCGCCACGTCGAGCAACAGGTCGACCAGATGATCCTCGAGCAGGTTCACCTCGTCCACATACAGAAATCCGCGGTGCGCCCGCGCCAGCAGCCCGGGCTCGAACGCCTTCTCGCCGTTGCGCAGTGCCTTCTCGATATCGAGTGCCCCGACGACTCGATCTTCCGTCGCGCCCAGAGGCAGGTCGACGACCGGCACACGTTTGTCGGTGACCGGCAATCGGCCCTTTGCAGTGTGCGTCGCACGTTCCTGACATTCATCGCAGCGCGATCCGTTCGCACTCGGATCACAGCCGTAGCGACACCCCTCAACCGCCTTCATGCTGGGTAGCAGCGCCGGGAGAGCCCTGACCACGGTCGACTTGCCGGTGCCACGATCTCCAAGGACGAGCACGCCACCGACCGACGGATCGACCGTCGCGATCAGCAGCGCCAGTTTCATCTGCTCCTGTCCCACGATTGCACTGAACGGAAAGGCGACGCGCACCAGAAAACCTCAGAAAACGGTGATTCCACACTCCAGCGTGAAAAGCTGCCCGTCGCGTCCGCGTCCGCAAGCTTGACGAGTGGGCGCCTGGCGTGCATTCCAAAGCAGCAGCACGGCCATCAGTTTTGCTGCGCAAGCCGTGAGGCCCACCTACTCCGTCAGGACCGGACCGCCTTTACATGTCTGATCGTCACAAGCCGACCGCGCTGGCCGCCGCCCCGCCCCGGGTAACCGGTCTACGCCAGCGCGATGAAGGTGCCGCGGTCCCGCGTCTCTCCCTTCCTGATCGTATCGCCGACTGGCGCAATCGCATGGCCGCCTCCCCAGGCTTCCAGCGATGGGCCGGCTCGTTCTTCCTCACCCGTTTCATCGCACGAAGACACGCTCGCGAGCTGTTCGACCTGTGCAGCGGTTTCGTCTATTCCCAGGTGCTGTACGCCGGTGTGCAGCTCAACCTGTTCGGCAAGCTGCGGAACGGCCCGCTGACGATGGCCGAGATCGCGGTCGCGGTCGGACTGCCCCTCGAAGGCACGGAGCGACTGGTCCATGCGGCCAGCTCCCTCGACCTGCTCGAGGCGACACAGGACGGACGCTGGCGCCTGACCGTCAATGGCGCGTCGATCGCGCCGAGCACCGGCCTGGAAAAGCTCATCGAGCATAACCAGTTGCTGTACAGGGACTTGCTGGACCCGGTCGCCATGCTCCGGGACCCCCGGCGCAGCCAGACCGCCATCGCCGCCTACTTCCCGTACGGCGAGGCCGGCCGTCCGGAGGACGTCGATCCGATCGCGGCCGCCCGATACAGCGACCTCATGGCGTCGACCGTCCCACCCCTGGCCGAAGAGGTCATGGACGCCTATCCCGTCGCAAGACATCGCCGATTGCTCGATGTTGGAGGGGGTATTGGCGCCTTCCTGACGTTGATGGGCGAGCGCGCGCCGTCCCTCGAACTGATGCTCTTCGATCTGCCAGCGGTCGCAGTGCATGCCCGCGCCCAGCTCGAGGCCAGCGGCTTGGCGAGCCGGACCGTGGTTCACGCCGGCAACTTCCAGACGGACGCGTTGCCCACTGGGGCTGATCTGATCAGCCTGGTACGCGTGCTCCTCGACCACGGCGACGAGGTGGCCCTGACGGTGCTGCGCCGCGCGCGCGAGGCCCTCGAGCCTGGGGGGACCTTGCTCGTCGTCGAACCGTTCTCAGGCATTCGTGGCGCTGAGCGCGTGGGCGACGCGTATTTCGGCCTCTACCTGTTTGCAATGGGTCGAGGTCGCGCACGTACCGTCGCCCAGCATCAGGCGCTTCTGCGTCAGGCCGGCTTCAGTCGCACTCGGCTTGTCCCGACGCGTTATCCGGTCCACACGGGCATCATTGCCGCGCAGGCATAACTCTCAAAACTGTACTCAAGCGGTTTGTAGTACCATGTCGAACACCCGCATCCTCGTGTACCGAAACACGACGATCGGACGGCAGAAATTCACATCTGGAAAAACCGTCAACCTTTATTGACGGTTTCTGTTGTACGGGTAGGTTGACACCTGTACCCGATCTTTTGTCCCGATGGGTGGAGATACCTGGTGAACTCGCTCGCTGTCGTGTTCGACGAACCGAGAACGCTCGCATTGCGCGCGTTGCCGCTCGATGAACCGGGAGATGCCGATGTGCTCATCGCCGTGCGCTACACGGGGATCAGCACCGGCACCGAGCGACTCCTGTATACCGGCACCATGCCGCCGTTCCCTGGTCTCGGCTATCCGCTCGTTCCCGGTTACGAGAGTGTCGGTGTGATCACGCATGCCGGACCGCAGTCCGGCCGATCGGTCGGTGACGAAGTGTTCGTGGCCGGAGCGCGCTGTTTCGGTGCCACACGGGGATTGTTCGGTGGTGCGGCCGAGAAGCTCGTGGTTGCCGGCGACAAGACGCATCGCATCCCCGCCGGCCTCGGCGCACGTGGCGTCCTGCTGTCGCTCGCGGCCACTGCGCTGCACGCATTGCGTACACACGCCAACGGCGCACTGCCCGAGCTCATCGTCGGCCACGGATCACTCGCCCGACTCGCCGCGCGACTCGTGATCTCGCTGGGCGGTCCGGCCCCCGTGGCGTGGGAAATCAACCCGGCGCGTGTCAGTGGTGCCGAGGGGTACGCGGTCGTGCATCCCGATCATGATCCGCGACGCGACTACAGGACGATTCTCGAGCTGAGCGGCGCCAACGACATTCTCGACGCACTCATCCCCCGACTCGCGCGCAATGGCGAGATCGTGCTCGGCGGTTTCTATCACGAACCGGTGTCGTTCACCTTTCCGCTTGCCTTCATGCGCGCGATGCAGCTGAAGATCGCCGCGGAATTCTCGCCAGCCGACCTCGCCGACGTGACGGCGATGGTCATCGATGGACGGTTGTCCCTCGACCACATCATCACCCATGACGTCCCGGCTGCCGATGCGGCGCAGGCGTACGCCACGGCGTTCGGTGATCCGACGTGTGTCAAGATGATCCTCAACTGGAGTCACCCGGCATGACCACACAGCAGGCCCCCGCTCAGCACGATGTGCTCGCGAGAATGCACCAGAATCTCCGCGACGAAGCGTCCGCCCCTGACGCCGCGCCCGTTGAGGACCGCCCCGTCACCAAGGAGACGCAGATCATCGCCATCTACGGCAAGGGCGGCATCGGCAAGAGCTTCACGCTCGCGAACCTGTCGTACATGATGGCGCAGCAAGGCAAGAAGACGCTGCTCATCGGCTGCGATCCGAAGAGTGACACGACGTCACTGCTCTTCGGCGGCAAGGCATGTCCGACGATCATCGAGACGTCGTCGAAGAAGAAGCTGGCCGGTGAAGCGGTCGCCATCGGCGACGTGTGCTTCAAGCGCGACGGCGTCTTCGCGATGGAACTCGGTGGCCCGGAAGTGGGTCGCGGATGTGGCGGTCGCGGCATCATCCACGGCTTCGAGACACTCGAGAAACTCGGCTTCCATGAATGGGGTTTCGACTTCGTCCTGCTCGACTTCCTCGGCGACGTGGTGTGCGGGGGCTTTGGCCTGCCGATCGCACGCGACATGTGCCAGAAGGTCATCGTGGTCGCCTCGAACGACCTGCAGTCGCTCTACGTGGCCAACAACGTCTGCTCCGCGGTCGAGTACTTCCGCAAGCTCGGTGGCAACGTCGGGGTCGCCGGCGTGGTGATCAACAAGGACGATGGCACCGGTGAAGCGGAAGCGTTCGCGAACAAGGTCGGCATTCCGATCCTCGCGAAGATTCCGGCCAACGACGACATCCGGAAGAAGAGTGCGAACTACGAGATCATCGGCATTCCCGGCGGTGACTGGGGCGACCTGTTCGCGGAGCTCGCACAGAACGTCGCGGACGCGCCGCCGGTGCGACCGCATCCGCTCACGCAGGATGAGTTGTTGAACCTGTTTTCTGCCGACACGGTCGGCCGCAACGTGGTCCTCGAGCCGGCGAGTTTCATGGACATGTGCGGTCGCGAAGAGTTGAACAAGGCCACGCTCGAAGTGGTCTACGACACTGTCTGACGCCGTGATTCCCAAGCCGGGCGACGAGATGATCACGACACCGAACCGCGAAATCGCGTACGACGGCGCAGGAGACGCGCCGATGTCGAATGACGACCAGCAGCCGACGGGAACGGATGTCGGTGCGGGCATGACACGCGCGGCGCTGCCCGTCATCACGGCGCCGGCCACGGACGGAGTCGGCTGTCACTCCGGCGCCGAGCAGATGAAGGCCGCCGCGATGGCCAGCGGCAAGAGCGAGATCCTGCAGCAGTATGCCGCCGACTATCCGAAGGGGCCGCACGATCAACCGCAGTCCATGTGTCCGGCATTCGGTTCGCTTCGCGTCGGTCTCCGCATGCGCCGCACCGCGACGATCCTGAGCGGTTCGGCCTGTTGTGTGTATGGGCTGACGTTCACGAGCCACTTCTACGGCGCGCGACGGACGGTCGGCTACGTGCCGTTCAACTCCGAGACGCTCGTCACCGGTCAGCTGTTCGAGGACATCCGCGACGCGGTGTTCAAGATGGCCGACCCGGCGCTCTACGATGCGATCGTGATCACGAACCTGTGTGTGCCGACGGCATCCGGTGTTCCGCTGCAGCTGCTGCCGAAGGAAATCAACGGCGTACGCATCATCGGGATCGACGTGCCTGGGTTCGGGGTGCCGACGCATGCCGAAGCGAAGGACGTGCTCTCCGGTGCGATGCTGCGATACGCACGCACCGAAGCGGAACAGGGACCGGTGGCCGCGCCGCGCGGTGGCAAGAGCGACAAGCCGACGGTGACACTCGTCGGCGAGATGTTCCCCGCCGATCCGGTCGGCATCGGGATGCTGCTCGCACCACTCGGACTTGCCGCGGGACCGGTCGTGCCGACGCGTGAATGGCGCGAGCTGTATGCGGCGCTGGACTGCGCTGTCGTTGCCGCGATTCATCCGTTCTACACTGCGGCATTCCGCGAATTCGAGTACGCCGGTCGCACGATCGTCGGCTCGGCGCCCGTGGGACACGATGGTACGGCCGACTGGCTGCGCAACATCGGCGAAGCAGCGGGCGTGAGCGCCGATACGATCGCGGCCGCACAGAACGGTGTCTTGCCTGCGATCAAGACGGCGCTCGCCGGCAAGCCGATCAAGGGCCGCATCACGATGAGCGGCTATGAAGGATCGGAATTGCTCGTCGCACGACTGCTGGTGGAAAGCGGTGCTGATCTGCGGTATGTCGGCACGGCGTGCCCCAGGACGCAGTGGAGTGCGGCCGATCGTGAATGGCTCGAGGCACGCGGCGTGCACGTGCAGTATCGCGCCTCACTCGAGCAGGACCTGCACGCCATGGCGGAATTCCAGCCCGACCTCGCGATCGGCACGACGCCGGTCGTGCAGAAGGCAAAGGAACTCGGCATTCCGTCGCTCTACTTCACGAACCTGATCTCGGCGCGACCGCTGATGGGGCCGATGGGTGCCGGCTCGCTCGCGACAGTCATCAACGCGGCACTTGGCAACAAACATCGCTTCGACGAAATGAAGGCGTTCTTCGACGGCGTCGGTGAAGGTGCGAATGCCGGTGTGTGGGAAGAGGTGCCTGTGGATCGCCCGGAGTTCCGTGAGCACTACAAGCGTCACCTCACCAAGCTCGCCCGGCAGCGCAAGGCCGAGGAGATGGTCTGATGCTGGTCCTCGATCACGATCGCGCGGGTGGGTATTGGGGCGCCGTGTATGCGTTCACGGCGATCAAGGGATTGCAGGTCGTCATCGATGGTCCGGTCGGGTGCGAGAATCTTCCGGTGACGTCGGTATTGCATTACACCGACGCGCTGCCGCCGCATGAATTGCCGGTGGTGGTGACCGGACTCTCCGAAGAGGAACTCGGACGGAACGGGACTGAAGGCGCGATGCGCCGCGCGCACACGACGCTCGATCCGGAGCTGCCGGCCGTCGTCGTGACGGGCAGCATCGCGGAAATGATCGGTGGTGGCGTGACACCGGAAGGGACGAACATCGTCCGCTTCCTGCCGCGTACCATCGACGAGGATCAGTGGCAGGCGGCTGACCGCGCGCTGTTCTGGTTGTGGACGGAATACGGCCTGAAGAAAGGCGTGATGCCGAAACGCGCCGATCGTGCCGAGGGGGCGAAGCCGCGCGTGAACCTGATCGGCCCGATGTACGGCTACTTCAACACCTGGTCCGACCTTGCCGAGATCCGCCGCCTCGTGGAAGGCATCGGCGCCGACATCAACATGGTGTTCCCGCTGGGCAGTCATCTCGCCGATGTGCCACGCCTCGTGGACGGCGACGTGAACGTCTGCATGTATCGCGAGTTCGGGCGCATGTTGTGCGAGTCGCTCGACAAGCCGTACCTGCAGGCGCCGATCGGGCTGCACTCGACCACCAAGTTCCTGCGCAAGTTGGGTGAGCTGCTCGGTCTCGATCCGGAACCGTTCATCGAGAAGGAAAAGCACACCACGATCAAGCCGCTGTGGGACCTGTGGCGCAGCGTGACGCAGGATTTCTTCGGCACGGCGAGTTTCGCGATCGTCGCCAACGAGACCTATTCACGCGGCGTGCGGCATTTCCTCGAGACGGAAATGGGCCTGCCCTGCACCTTTGCGTTCGCACGGCGTCCCGGGATCAAGCCGGACAACGCGGCGGTGCGCGAGGCGATTCGCGTGACACCGCCGCTGATCATGTTCGGCAGTTACAACGAACGCATGTACATGGCGGAACAGGGATCGCGCGCGATGTACATCCCGGCGTCGTTCCCGGGCGCGATCATCCGTCGGCACACCGGCACGCCGTTCATGGGCTACTCCGGCGCGACGTACCTGATCCAGGAAGTGTGCAACGCATTGTTCGATGCACTCTTCAACATCATCCCGCTGGCGACCGAGATGGACAAGGTCGAGGCCACGCCGTCACGACTGCATCAGGAGCTGCCATGGACCGACGAGGCCCATGCAGCGCTCGAGGAGTTGCTCGAGGAGCAGCCGGTGCTGATCCGGATTTCTGCGGCCAAGCGCATTCGGGATCTGGCGGAACGTGATGCCCGCGACCTGAAGGACTCGACTGTCACGCGCGACCACGTGCTGGCCTCGCGCCGCGCGATGCGTGGTGGCGCGTATGCCTGACGGTCAGCCGGCGCGTGTGGTGAGTGACTCGACCGCGACGGCGATGCTCTCGGCCACGCGTTGCGGCTTCTCCTCGGGAATGAGGTGGCCGGCCGGCGTCACGTCGATCACGGAGCGCAGAGGCAGGGACTTCGTCACCGCCATCAGCTCGTCGAAATCGACCCACGGTTCGTTGCGGGAATGCACGAGCGTGACAGGAATGCGCAGCGCCGGGAATGTGGACTGCAGCAGTGGAAGGTCCCACCGTGACATCATCTGCAGGACCGCGCCAACGCGCCGTTCATCGGTGAGCATCGACACGTATCGCGCCTCCTGCACGGGCTCGAGTGTGGTGCCGGTGGAGCGTAGTAATGTGCGCGCGATGCTGCCGTTTCCGAGCAGCGCCGCCACACCGGAGCGCACCGTCTCGACATCGAACAGTGCGCGCGAAAACGGCAGCAGCAACTGCCCTAGTGCATTGATGGAAACGAGTGCACTGTTGACTCCAATGATCGACTGTGGGGTGACCTCGTGGGACGACGCAAGCCGCAGCAGCACTGCTGCGCCCGCCGAGTGTCCGACAGCGACGCACGGTCGCACGCCGAGCACACGCAGCAACTCATGGACGGCAGCCGTCATGCCGTCGAGTGAGAGTTGCTTCAGTGTGGCGCCGGTGGTGAAGCCATGACCTGGCAGGTCGAGCGCAATGACATCCGCCCACGGCGTGAGCAAGGGCCACACATCGCGCCAGGTGAAGCTGCCGCCCGCCGTGCCATGTACGAGCAGGACACAGGGACCGCCGCCCGCGCGCTGCACATGCCAGCGCAGTCCGGCCGCATGAACGAACGTCGAACAGTCTGCATGTGGCCAGTCCGCCGGGATGTCCGGCGACAGGCCTTCCGTATCAGGCACGCATGCCCTCCTGGTGTGGTGTCTGGCAACACGAACGATTTGAGTCTGGGCTGGCGTGAGCCGGCGGATCGTTCGTCCCCGCACGACGGGATCCAATGTCGTGCCCTGCGCTGCGCCAGGAGCGTGCAGCACCCCATTTCCCGAGGTTGGAATGGATAAGCCCCCGATGACAGACGAAGAAGCACGAGGCGTGCATTCGTTGGCAATGCTGACGTTTGTAGGCTTCGCGTTCTTCGCCGCTATTGCGCACTATCTGTGCTGGCAGTGGCGCCCGTGGCTCGGCAAGCCGCTCAACTATGGAGTTGCAGAGTTGATGGATGCCGCGCAGCACGCCACCCGCTTCCTGAGCTGAGGAGAAACCCATGCTTTACAAAATGTGGCAGGGCTTCGACCCACGGCGCCTGATGGTCGGCATCTTCGCGTTCATGTTCGCGTTGGCGCTGGTCATTCACTTCATTCTGCTCAGCACCACGCGATACAACTGGCTCGATCCTGATGGGAACGCAGCCAGGGTGACGACAGCAGACGCGCTCACCCCGATGCCGGCAAGTCGGTAACGACGGCGCGCGGGCTGCGGCCCGGGTGGCTTCCTGTGTCCAGACCACTTGAAACACCCGGCGCCATAGCCTGGAGCGTCGCCGTCACGACCTTGTCTGCAAGGAGCGACAATCGATGGCGATGATGTCCTTCGAATACAAGTATCGCGTGCGAGGCGGCACCCTCCTCGGCGGTGACTTGTTCGATTTCTGGATCGGCCCCTTCTACGTCGGATTCTTCGGCGTCGTCGCGGCCTTTGCAGCCATTCTCGGCACCGTCCTCTGCGTCTATGGCGCGGCGATCGGTCCCACCTGGAACCTCTGGCAGATCAACATCGCACCGCCCGACCTCAGTTACGGGCTGCGTCTCGCGCCGCTGCGAGACGGTGGACTCTGGCAGATCATCACGATGTGTGCGACGGTGTCATTCGTCGCCTGGGTTGGCCGACAGGCGGAAATCAGCCGCAAGCTGGGCATGGGCTACCATGTTCCATTTGCCTATTCCGTCGCGGTCTTCGCGTACATCTCGCTCGTCATCATCCGCCCGGTGCTGCTGGGAGGCTGGGGCCATGGATTCCCGTATGGCATCCTCAGTCATCTCGACTGGGTGTCGAACGTCGGATACCAGTTCCAGCACTTCCATTACAACCCGGCGCACATGCTGGCGATCACGTTCTTCTTCACCAACAATCTCGCCCTCGCGATGCACGGCTCACTGATCCTGTCAGTGACCGCCCCGCCGAAGGGAGAAGCAGTGAAGACGAGCGAGCATGAAAACTCGTTCTTCCGCGACGCCGTGGGATATTCCATCGGCGCAATCGGTATCCATCGCCTCGGCCTGTTCCTCGCGCTCAACGCCGGGTTCTGGAGTGCCGTGTGCATCCTGCTCAGCGGTCCATTCTGGACACGGGGCTGGCAGGACTGGTGGAACTGGTGGCTGTACCTGCCTATCTGGACGCAGAGGTGATGCCACATGATTGAATATCAGAACATCTTCACGCGTGTGCAGGTGCATGCGCCCGTCGATGAAGGCGTCCCGCTGCGTGGCGGTACCTGGGGTCGGGACGGCAAGCCGTTCCTCAACTACTGGGCCGGAAAGTTCGGCGACGCGCAGATCGGACCGATCTATCTCGGCACGCTCGGTGTCTTTTCGCTGATCTTCGGCTTCATCTCCTTCGAGATCATCGGCCTGAACATGCTGCGCTCGGTGAACTGGAGCCCGATCCAGTTCATCCGTCAGCTGCCCTGGCTGTCTCTCGAGCCCCCGGCACCGAAGTACGGCCTGCACATTCCCCCACTCGACCAGGGCGGATGGTGGTTGCTCGCCGGTTTCTTCCTGACACTGTCGATTCTCTGCTGGTGGGTGCGCATGTATCAGCGCACACGCGCCCTCGGCATGGGCTCGCATATCGTCTGGGCATTTGCCTCGGCAATCTGGCTGTATCTCGTGCTCGGCTTCATTCGCCCCCTGCTCGTGGGCAGCTGGTCGGAAGCGGTACCGTTCGGAGTCTTCCCGCACCTCGATTGGACCGCGGCATTCTCGATCCGGTACGGCAACCTGTTCTACAATCCGTTCCACATGCTGTCGATCGCGTTCCTGTACGGCTCCGCCGTGCTGTTCGCGATGCATGCAGCGACGGTGCTCGCGGCAAGTCGTTACGGCGCCGAGCGCGAGATCGAGCAGATCACCGACCGCGGCACGGCTGGTGAGCGCATGGGACTGTTCTGGCGCTGGACGATGGGCTTCAACGCCACCACGGAATCCATTCACCGATGGGCGTTCTGGTTCGCGACGCTCACCACGTTGACCGGTGGCTTCGGCATTCTCCTTACGGGAACGGCCGTCGACAACTGGCTCCTCTGGGCGCAGAAACATGGTGTCGCGCCGAGTTATCCCGTGCTGTATTCGGTGAAGGCGGAGCAGGCGCCGTTCCTGCGCGGGCAGTACATGGGTGTCGCACCAGACTCGTTCCCGGGCATGATGCGGGACGCCAGTGGTCGCCTCGTGCCGCAGCAGCTGCCGATCCCGCAGGGTGCCAAGGTCACGGGTGACGTGGAGCTCTACAACAAGCCGGTGCTCACGACCGACAACATGCGCGACTCATTGAATACCGATGGGTTGTTCATCATGAGCGCGGTGTACTTCGACACAGGGTCCGATGGCCTGCGCGGCGAGTCGGATGGTGAGCTTGCGAACCTGGCGGCACTGCTGACGAAATACCCGACGCTGAAGGTCGAGGTGCAGGGACACACGGACAACGTCGGTGATCCGACGGCGAACCTCACGCTCAGTCAGGGTCGCGCGCAACGCGTGCGTGACATGCTGACGACCAGGTACGGCGTCGCTGCGGACCGCATCACGTCACGCGGATTCGGACAGACGAGGCCCACGACGTCGAATGAAACGCCCGAAGGTCGTCGCCTGAACCGACGCGTCGAGATCTCGAGCGGCGGCAAGGTCGTGTTGCCGGTGGAGACCACACCATGATGATCACAGGTCATTCCGTGCGCATCGGTGCGCTGCTTTCGCTGGTGATCCTGGGCGGGTGCAAGAATTATCCCGACGTGATCAAGCCCGGGCCGAAGCAGGTCGCGCAACACGGCTTTCGCGGCGTCGGTATGGAGACGAACTACGACCCTGACGACATCGCGAAGACCGCGGCGTACAATCAGGCGCCGAAGCCGCTTCCGCCGGCGCCGCCTGGCCCGCCCGGCCAGTACCGTAACGTGCAGGTGCTCACCAACATCAGCGCCGCAGAATTCGGGCGGACGATGACGGCGATGAGTGCCTGGGTGGCGGGCGGCCCGGGCAACTGCGCCTACTGTCACAACACCGCCAACTTCGCGTCCGACTCGACGGCGAAGGGGGAGCTGCTCTACACGAAGCTGACGGCCCGCATGATGCTCCGCATGACACGGCGCATCAATTCGGACTACACGCGTCATGTGGGCGGAACAGGTGTCACCTGCTATACCTGTCATCGCGGGCAGCCGCTGCCGAATGGCATCTGGTTCTATTCCGACCAGAATCAGATCCTTCGGCATTACCTGGATCGCGACGACATCCGTGTGCAGAGTCACTCGGTGGAACCGTTGCCAGGTGCAGCGGCCAATCGCACGTCGATCCGGCAGACGTACAACACCTACGCGCTGATGGCCACACAGTCCAAGGCGCTCGGCGTGAACTGCACGTACTGTCACAATTCGCGTGCGTGGACATCGTGGGAAGAGTCCACGCCGAAGCGTGTCGTCGCCATGTACGGTGCGTCGATGCTTCGCGATTTGAACATGAATTATCTCAACCCGCTGCAGCCGGTCTATCCGCGCAGTCGTCTGGGTGAGCACGGCGATGCCCCGAAGGCACAGTGCATCACGTGCCACAACGGCGTCTACAAGCCGCTCTACGGTGCAAAGATGGTCTCCGACTACCCTGCCCTCTGGGGTGCCGCAGGATGGGATGCCACCGCTGGCCCGCTCGACGCCACCGGGAAACCGCTGTTCGATGGTGCGCCACTCACTGAACCCGGCGTCACACCGTCGGGTGCGAAGATGAGTGCTGCGCCGACGACGGCGACGGCACCGGCTGTCGAAGTCGCGATGGGAGTCACACCAGTTTCTGCGATGCCCGCAGTGACCACGGTGCCCGCCCGACCGACGCCGTAAAGGCACGTGTAGTCCATCGCCCTCGTCACGCGCCCGGGTCGAGTCATCGATCCGGGCGCGTGGCGCGCTCGGGCGTTGCATATGCGCTACTGTCCGGAATGGGAACGATCATGCCGTGTAAGGACGCGCGGATCACAAGCTTCACATCTTCGCCTTCATCGAAATGACAGGGCCGACAGGGGATCAAACGAAGACTCTTCGCTATGTCGAAATGCCGGCGGCGCCAGCGCTCGCTCGCATCGTCGCGACATACTGGGGCTTCGCCGTCAATGCGCTGCCTCACCCTGACTTCGTTCATCGCGTATGGCCGGACGGCTGCGTCACACTTGCCTTCTGTTGCACGCCCGGACGCCCGACCATTGCCGTCATCGCCGGTCCGTCGGTTTCGGCCACCGAGGTGCACATGAACGCCGGCCAGCATTTCTGGGGTGTCCGGTTCCGTCCGGAGGCGGGCGGCGTGTGCTGCAACCGCAGCGCGCCGTCCCTTCGCGACGACAGGATGAATGCGTCCGAGGTCTTCGGCGAACGACTCGCGTCAGTGGTTCTCGCGCTCGAAGAAATGGCCGACGCGGAAGACGTGACGCGTGCGGGCGAGATCATCGATCGCTGGCTGCAGGACACCCTGCCAGACGAGCTTCCGCTCGACACGCTCGTCAGTGCGGCGGTGGACTTGATCGTCGCGGATGATGGCACACTTCCGATACGAACGGTCGCGCAGCGGCTCGGTGTGACGGTTCGCCATCTCCAGCGGCGCTTCCGACAGGCCACCGGGCTCTCGCCCAAGGAATTCGCGAGCGTCCGGCGTGGACGCGCTGCCATGAAGCGAATGCTCGTGCCACAACCGCGCGTAGCGGGCCTCGCCCAGCTGGCAGCCGAGTCAGGTTACGCCGATCAGTCACATCTCTCGCGCGAATTTTCCCGTCTCACGACGTTCACTCCCACGGTGCTCGCGGCTCGTCTGGACGAGATTGCACACGATCGGCTGATCGACTGACTCGACGGCACAGGTCCGGCGAGTCGGAGGTCCGTCAGGTCGTATTTGTTCAAGACGCGCTCGCCCGGCTCGCGTACCCTGTCGTCAACCAGATCACTCACAGGAGATCGTTGATGTTCAGTGGATTCCTCACGGCCCGTCGCGCGATTCGAAGCGGCATTTTCTCGGTAATGATGCTGTGCGCCATCCATCCGGTGGCCGCCCAGCCTCCGTCGATGCCCGGTGCGGACACCGCGCGTGCGCGGCTCGCTCCCCTCAAGTGGCTCGTGGGCGAGTGGGCGGGGCCGGCGACGATCTCCTCGGGTGGCCGGACTTTCACGCTGACGCAGCGTGAGACGGTGCAGGAGGCCGCCAACGGTACCGTCTTGATGATCCGGGGCCGTGGTAGCATGCTCGACGCGTCGAAGGTGGAGCGAGAGGTGTTTCAGGCAGCCGGGCTGCTCACGTACGATATCGGATTGCGTCGATTCACATGGGTGTCGAGCGGCGGAACTGGACACCTCGGTGTCACGGAGGCTTTGGTCACCGATAGCGCATTCGTCTGGTCAACGGGCGATCGCGGCAACATGAAGACGCGCTACACCATCACACGAACGCCGGCTGGTGAATGGTACGAAGTCGGTGAGGAATCGAGCGACGGCGTGACGTGGAAGCGCACGATTGAAATGCGACTGGTCAAGCACTGACCGCGCGACGTCCCGAATCCGTCGCTCAGCGTCCCACGCGGCGACATGTAACGTCTCGGAAGGAATGCGAGGTACATGGCGGGCGATGCCGCCGAGACTCTGGCGCGATGAGTCGCGAGTGGCGAGGATTCCATCGACCTCTCCGCCAACGCTCCCCCGCCCGCCACGTGCCCGTCACTCCGGTCGAACGCTCCATCACCCTGCGCGACGGCTTCCGGCTCGCCCTCCGCGTCTGGACGCCCGGCGAGGGAACCCGGAGACGAGGCACCATCGTCATTGCACACGGCCTGGGCGAACACGCCGGCCGCTACGCGCAGCTGGCGCATGATCTCGCAGAGGTCGGATGGGAGGTGCATGCGGCGGATCATCGCGGCCATGGCCGCTCGATCGGTCCGCGCGGCGTGATCCCGGCGCAGGAATCGATCCGCGATGACCTGCTCGAGTCGCTGGTGTACGCGCGTTCGACGGCGATGCGCCCAGTGATCCTCCTCGGGCACAGCATGGGCGGCGCGATGGCGGCGTGGGCGATCGCACACCAACCGAAGGCTGCCGATGCGCTGGTGCTGTCCTCTCCAGCACTGCGCGCTGATCTGTCGTCGATCCAGCGGCTCCTGATTTCCACGATCGGCCGCGTGCACCCCGACATGATCGTGACGAACGGTCTCGATGCGAACTACATCTCGCACGACCCGGCAGTGGTGAAGGCGTATCGGGATGATCCGTTGGTGCATGACCGCGTGTCACCGCGCCTGGCGCAGGCGATCATCACCGCAGGCGACGTGGTGCGCGCCGCAGCCGCGACGTGGTCGACGCCGACGTTGCTGCTGTTCGCGGGCGCCGATCGCCTCGTGAATCCGGGTGGCTCACTCGACTTCGCCCAGGCGGCGCCGGAATCGATCGTGACTGCACTCCGATTCGACACGCTCTATCACGAAATCTTCAATGAAATCGGGCGCGAGGCTCCGCTGCGTGCGCTGCTGGACTGGCTCACGTCGCGCGCGACCGCCTGATGCTCAGGCCACCGCGGGCTGGCCGGCGACCAGCGCCGCCGGATCGTTCACGCGGTAGAGCGACAACATGAGCTTCGTCTTGCGCCCGAATCCGATGTGTGCGCGCGTCGACACCGTATCGAATTCCGCCTCTTCGATCGCTTCCAGGATCGCCGCGTAACCCACCGCACAGGCCTGTGCGCAGCGCCGCGAATCAGGCGCGAGCATGCCGATGCCCGGCAGTGCTTCGCGATACAAGGCACGCGCCTGCGCGACGAACTCGCGCATCATCGCTTGCCACGCCGGCGATTTCACGTCGACATCGCGCGCCATGACCTGCTCCCGTGTCAGTCCGACGCTGCGCAGCGCATCGTCCGGCAGGTAACAGCGACCGTTCGCCGCGTCCTCACCGATGTCGCGCAGGATGTTCGTCAGCTGCATGGCGACGCCCAGTGTCCGCGCAAAACCGATCGCGCTCGTGCGATTCGCATCCCCGCCCACGACACCGAAGACGTGTGTGCACAACTCACCGACACTGCTCGCGACGCCCTCGCAATACGCACGCAATGATGGCCAGTCACGGTAGTCCGTCGGATCGAGATCGCGCGCGACGCCGTGGACCAGTTCATCCACCGGGGCGAGCGGAATGCCGAAGCGTCGGATCGCCCACGCCGTCTCGTGCATGACGGGTCCGGCAAAGCCGCCCTGCAGTGCGTCATCGAGCTGGCTGCGGAGCGCGGCGAGCGACGCGCGCACCGATTCGCGCCCCCCGGGACCGGCGCGATCCACTGCGTCATCGGCCAGGCGACAGAACGCATAGAGCGCATAGGTCCCGCGCCGCTTGGTGAGCGGAAGGAATGCGCTCGCCAACGCAAACGTCCGCGCGTGGCGCCGCACGATGTTGCCGCATACCAGGCTCTCGAACGTCACCATGCCGGAGTGCCTCGTGCCAGCGACGTGATCACGCGGGCGACGGTGTGGCCGAGCCGACCTGCTGACGCACGCCCGTCGGTGCACTTGGCACGGTAGTCACGACCGGGGCATCGGAGCCTGGCTGTGGCAGGCTGTTCGCGCGCAACGCACCGACGATCGCGTCAGACGCCGTCTTGTGGTCACGCAGTCCGCGGAACGTCGGGCGCCCACGTCGCACGCCTCGCCATGACATATGTGGAAACAGCAGCAGCCACGGAATTTCCTGCTGGTCGGTGAGCGTCACCATCAGGTCAGCCGAACCGTCCGGCCGATGCAGCAGATCGATCGTCTCGATACTCGAATACGGGATGTTCGCGTCGGCACGCATGACGATCCCGATGTTGAAGTACAGTCGTCGATTCGTGACCACGTATTGCGACGATCGGGCCAGCTGCCACGCCATCAGTCGCACACTCACGATGGCGATGAGCGCCATGACGGCACTGAGCGTGGCCACCCCGACCACGCGCGCCATTGCCCCATCCGCATGTTGCAGCGCCTCGGCGGCGCCGAGCGAGAACGAGACGGCGACGAACGCCAGGATCCAGCGCTCGCGCAGGAAGAAGCGCGCCAGCGAACGCTGATCGGGCGCGCCGGTCCAGAGCACACGCTCCCCCGCAGGGAGGCGACTGACCTCCCCGTCGGGGCCGACATGTTCCACGATCTCCGACATCACACCAGCGGGCCGTAGCGGAGATCCGAGTTGTACAGCGATCCGGCACCGAAGTACGCGCAGATCTTGTCCTCCTCGAGCAGCGTCACGCCATCCGGATTCTTCGTCTGCGGAATGCCGGCGAAATCGCCCGCCTTCAACACATCGAGCTGCACATGCGACGCCGACGGACCAGGTGTCATCAGCGGGAACCATCCTTTCGCGCGCGGAATGCGCAGGAACGGCACCGGAATCAATCGACGGCCACCGCCCGTCACTTCCATCTCGACGTAACGCAGGCACGGCTCGCTGCGATCGACCCAGAGGTCGACCACCTTGCCACCGATCGCGCCATCCATGCCCATGACGTCCAGCCCGCGCGGATCGGGATCCTGGTGCGCGACGAAGAAATCCGTCGCCACGCGCATCGGGACGATGCGTGCCGCACCCTTGATGGTGAGGTCGGGGCGATCCGCACGATCGGCCCACGCGCCCGGGCCGACGCCGGCCGTCAACGGATTGCCGATGGGCTCGAGCGGTGCGCCGAAGTTCGAGTCGACCGGCCGTGCGTTCTTCGGAACGATGACTTCGTACATGTCCTAGTGCTCCGAGTGAGTGGGGATGAATTCCTTCGGGCCGGGATACGGCGGGTAACCCTGCACGAGTCGGCCGGGCTCATTCGAGACCAAGGGATACCCTTCGCGCTTGTCTTCGCGGCGCAGGTACAGGATCAGTCCGAAGAAGAAGAACCAGAACGCGTACAGCACCCACTGCGTGATGTCCATGTACGGCGTGAAATTTCGAAACATGCCCACTCCTTCCTGGTGAGAGACACCCACTGCGAACAATCAGGCCGGGAACTCGGCAATACCAAACGGCACCGGACGCACATCGGCGCGGCGGCGTGCCGTCAATGGACCGAGCACCACCAACAGCACGAAGAGTCCAACCACGGCCACCAGATATGTGGTGACGTATCCGATCCCCGGAATCGGGTCGGCGAGTTGCGATTGCGCGCCGCCGACCCAGTCGCGAATGAACCCGGCCACCACGAATGCGAGGCCCGCCGACGTCGCCTGCACCGCACCCCACGCGCCAAGCGCGAGGCCATGTTCGCCATGGTGCGGCAGTGACATCACACGCAGCAAGGTGCCGACGCTGAAGAGCCCATTGCCGAATCCGATCAACAGCGCGCCAAGCATCAACAGCACCGCGGACAACGTCGGGGACGACATGATGATCAATGCGAATCCGACGACACCCACCAGCGCGCCGGATGCGCAGAGTCGAATCGGGTCCGCGCCCTGCGAGGCGCGTCGTTGCGCGAGCGCGAAACTCGCGATCGCACCGACCGCCATCACCCCGGTGAGCGACGTGGTGGCGGCCACACCGAGCCTGAGCACCTGGCCGCCGAACGGCTCCAGCAGCACATCCTGCAGCGTGAATGCGAACGTTCCGACACCGACCGCGACGAGCAGGCGAATGAGCTGCGGGCACTCGCGCACGAAGGCCCGCCACGCGACGAGGAACGGCGGCCGCGCGACCGCCGGCGCCTTCGTCGGTGCCGACCCGCGCACCTCCTGCTGCCAGGCGCCGACGATGTTCAGCGTCATCGTGAGGAAACCCGCCATCTGGATCACCTGGATCAGGCGGATCTTGCTGAAGTGCCGCAGTGCCGTGCCATACCCGACACTCGCGACGACCATGCCCAGCAGCAACATCACGTACAGCAGCGCCACGACGCGCGGCTGATCCTTCTCCGGCGTGATGTCTGTGGCCAGTGCGAGGCTGGCTGTCTGCACCATGTGCGAGCCCATGCCGACGCAGAGGAAGGCGAAGAAACTCGCCGCGACGCCGATGGCCGGATGGCCGTGCGAGTCACCCGACAGGAGGATCAGCGCCATCGGCATGATGGCGAGGCCGCCGAACTGCAGAATCGTGCCGACCAGGATATAGGGCACACGACGCCAGCCCAGCACCGAGATGTGCGTATCGGACCGGTAGCCGATGAGCGCACGCAGTGGGGCGGAGATGAGTGGCACGGCGAGCATCAGCCCCACGATCAGCGCGGGCATCTTCAGCTCGACGATCATGACACGATTGAGCGTGCCGGCGAGCAGCGTGGTGGCGAGTGCGACCGTGAACTGCAGCAGGCCGAGGCGCAGCAGCCGCGGCAGCGGCAATTCCGTCGTCGCCACGTCTGCGAACGGCAGGATGCTCGGCCCGAACTTCGACACGAGTTTCGCGACGATCGGCGTCCTGGTCACCGCGGACGAGCTCATCGCGCTACCACACCGGTTCCATGCGTACATCGGCCGGCAGCGCGTTCGACTCCACCGGCAGGAAGTACAGCTGCACGAAGGTGATCGCGACGGTGGCCTTCATCATCATGCGGCGCAGCGCCGATCCGATGCCCGGGATGCGCTTCGTCGCCTCGATCGCGAGCGTCAGCTGGAACATCTTCTCGAACAGCTCCCACAACCGGGGGCTTTCGAGGTCGAGACTGACCGGGAACACCTGCTTGCTGATCAGGCTCGTGAGCTTGATCACCTTGCGATCGTAGTCGTCCACCGACATGCCCATCGCGCCGAAGAACGATGCGCGCAGGTGGTCGCGCACGTACATCGTGCAGAAGACCGCGAGCAGGAAGAACCGGATCCAGTACTTGTTGATGCCCTGCAGCGTCTCGGGATTGGCGCGCATCAGCACCGCGAACGCCTCACCGTGCCGGAATTCGTCGTTGCACCAGTTGTCGAACCACTTGAAGATCGGGTGCCAGCGCTTGTCGGGCTGCTGCTCGAAGTTGCGGAAGATCGTGATGTAGCGCGCGTAGCCGATCTTCTCCGACAGGTACGTCGCGTAGTAGATGAATTTCGGCTTGAAGAACGTGTACTTCTTCGCCCGCGTCAGGAAGCTCAGGTCGACTCGCACGTTGAAGTCGTTCAGCGTGTGGTTGATGAACCCGGCGTGGCGCCCTTCATCGCGGCTCATGTAGCCGAACAGCTCGCGCACGTCCGGATTCGTGCAGCGCTTCTTGATCTCGGCGTACAGGATGCAGCCGGAGAATTCGGCGGTCACGGAGCTGATCAGGAAATCGACGAACTCCTGGCGCAGCTTCGGCGGCAGCTTGGAGAAGTCCTCGTCGAATTCCGGCGTGCGCTTGAAGTGATTGCGATTCGGATCCGACTTGAACTCGGCGACCATCGCATCCCACTGCTCGCGCATCGACGAGAAATCGAGCTTGTTCATCTCGTCGAAATCGGTGGTGTAGAAGCGCGGATTGAGTGCGGCGTCCTGCGCCGCGACGGCCGTACTCTCGGCGGTCGACTGCACGTCCGCCGTCAATTCCGCGCGCTCGTCAGCAACGTTGTACATGGTTCAGCCCTCGAATCCGACTTCGTAGAGTTCCGTGATGCGCGTGCGTCCCATGACGCGCTCCCACATCCGGCGTGGCAGACTGGCCTTCGAGACCGTCGCGCGGGTCGTCATCGTGCGCTTTTCGTTGAGCGCGATGTGCGTCGGGGCACCGTGCACCAGCACCTCGTCGCCCTCATTCACTTCGACGCCGTCAAGGATCACGTGCGCGTGCAGCTCACGGTCGGTGGCCTCGAGGTCGATCGTCGCCGGCACCTGGATCGTACGGCGGTAGAGAAACCACACGACCAGGATCGCGAGCAGCGCGATCAGCAGGTTCGACATCGTCATCACGGCATCACTTCCGCTGGCGCGAGAGAAACCAGAAGGCCAGAAACAGGCAGATCACGATCCACATGCCGTCCCCCCGGTCGCGCGGCGCAGTTCCAGCGCCTGCGACTTGTAGAAGCCACTCTCGATGCGCTGGGTGCGGCCAGTCGTCCACCCGGACAATCGTGGATCGGACGCCACACCCGCGAGCAGCCGCGCCATCGCCACCGGTTCGATCGATGGTGCACGATCGCGACGCGGAAATGCCTTGCCGACGGCGTGCAGCGTCGCGAGCAACGGCGTGCTCGGCGCGAACGTCACCGCCAGGGCGATGCGCGTGCGTGCTGCGAGTGCCGCGTAAGCGTCGAGCATGTCGGGCAAGGTGTAGTGAATGAGGGAGTCCATCGCCACCACGTAGTCGAACGATCCGAGCCGCGCATCGAGCATGTCGCCCGATCGCCACTCGATCGTTCCTCCCTCGAATTTCCCCGCAGACCGCGTCTCGGCTAGACCCACGAGCGTCGGCGAGAGGTCGATCGCAACAACCGAGGCACCTCGCCGGGCGAGTTCGACCGCCTGGACCCCTGTGCCGCACCCCGCATCCAGCACCCGCATGCCGGTCAGGTCGGCCGGGAAGTAGCCGGACAGCGTGTGGCGCATCCGCTCGCGTCCTTCGCGGACCGTGCGACGCACCCAGCTGACCTTTGAGTCCGAGGTGAGCGTCGCCCACGCCGAGGCGGCAGTACGGTCGAAATATTCATGCAACCAGGCGCGCCGCTCCGTATAGGTGCGGCTGCCCGGCGATCCAGCATCCGTCGAGGGTGCGACCATGGCTCAGTCGTACCCGAGCAGGTCGAAGATCTCGCGGTCCTTGAGCGGCTCCACCAGCAGCGGCGGCACGCCGTCCACGAGGCGCTGCGCGCAGGCGAGATACTCGTCCTGCACGGCCTTCACTTCCGGGTCGCTCGAGTCCATCTCGAACATCGTGCACTTCTTCAGGCGACTGCGACGGATCGCATCGAGGTCCGGGAATTTCGCCGTCGTCGTCAGGCCGACACGCTCGTTGTAGCGATCGATCTGGTCGGTGTCCTTGCTGCGGTTGGCGATCACGCCGCCGACGCGGACCTGGTAGTTCTTCGACTTCGCGAGCACCGCCGCGATGATGCGATTCATCGCGAAGATGGAATCGAAGTCATTCGCCGTCACGATCATCGCACGATGCGCGTGCTGCAGCGGTGCTGCGAAACCGCCGCACACCACGTCACCCAGCACATCGAAGATCACCACATCGGTGTCCTCCAGCAGGTGGTGCTCCTTCAGCAGCTTGACCGTCTGGCCCACCACGTAGCCGCCGCACCCCGTGCCGGCAGGTGGACCACCCGCTTCGACACACATCACGCCGTTGTACCCCTTGAACACGAAGTCCTCGGGGCGCAGCTCCTCGCTGTGGAAGTCCACACTTTCGAGGGTGTCGATGACGGTCGGCACCATCGACTTCGTCAGCGTGAACGTCGAATCGTGCTTCGGATCGCACCCGATCTGCAGCACCCGCTTGCCGAGGTGCGAAAATGCCGCCGACAGATTGGACGACGTGGTGCTCTTGCCGATGCCGCCTTTCCCGTACACCGCGATGCAGAGCGCACCGGTGATCTTGTCCTCGGGATTCAGGTGCACCTGCAGGCTGCCATCGCCATCCTCCCGCCCCAGAATGGGGAGTCGCGTCGAAACTGCCACGTTACTTCTCCTGAACCAGGGAATGATGCCCGACACACGCCACCACGCGCGTCGATCCCGCCACCTTCACATTACATCCGACCCTCATCGGGCCACCACACCTTCGAGTCGATCTTCCAGTTCCGCCGACGCATCGCGCAGTGCCTCGAGCGTCGCGCCGTCGGGTGACCAGTATCCGCGATCGTTCGCCTCGAGCAGCTTCGTTGCCATACCGGCCGCCGCTGACGGGTTGAGGCTGGCCAGCCGATCGCGCATCTCCGCGTCCAGCACGAAGGTCTGCGCCATGTCGCCATACACCCAGCCCGGCACGCTGCCCGTCGTCGACGACCAGCCCACCGTCGTCGCGATATGGCCCGCGATGTTGCGCACCCCTTCGTAGCCGTGCACCAGCTGCCCTTCGAACCACTTCGGATTCAGCGCGCGGGTGCGGGTCTCGAGCACGACCTGCTCCTCGAGCGTGCGAATCTTCCCGTCCTTGCCGGTGTGATCACCCATGTAGCAGGCGACCTTCTTCTGCTGCTGCTGCTCGATGACGCGGTTCACGCCGCCGAGGGCTTCCACATACTGGTCGATATCCGTCGCGCCAAGCTCCACGGAATCGACGTTCTGGAAGCTGAGTGATGCCGTGCCGAGGGCACGCTTCATCATCTTCTGGCCCGCACGACACTTGCCGTCGGCGCCATACGCGAAGCCCTTGCGCTGCACGAACAGGTCGGCCAGCTGGTCCTCGTCCTCCCAGCGACCCGTTTCGAGCAACAGGTTCACGTTGGAGCCGTAGGACCCTTCCGAGTTGCCGAACACTCGCAACGATGCGGTCTCCAGATCCACGCCATCCTCACGCATCGCCGACATCGCGTGCTTGCGGATGAAATTGGACGCTTCCGGTTCGTCCGCACTGGCGCACAGCAGCGCGGCCTCGGCAAGCAACTTCACCTGCAGCGGCAACAGGTCGCGGAAGATGCCGGACAGCGACGCGACGACGTCGACGCGCGGACGACCGAGCTGTTGCAACGAGAGCAATCGCGCACCGCACAGTCGGCCCACGCCATCGAATCGCGGCACGACACCCATGAGCGCGAGCACCTGTGCCAGCTGCGTGCCTTCCGACTTCATGTTGTCCGTGCCCCACAGCACGAACGCCACCGTCTCGGGAAAGTCGTTGCCGTCGGCGACATGACGCGCAATCAACTGTTCCGCGCGCGCCGTGCCTTCCTTGAGCGCATAGGGACTCGGCACCTTGTACGGATCGAAGCCGTACAGATTGCGACCCGTCGGCAGGACGGCCGTGTTCCGCACCAGATCCGCCGCCGGCGCCGCACTCACGTAGCGCCCGTCCATCGCGCGCAGCATGCCTGGAATTTCCGAATCCACGGCCAGCAGCGCATCGAGCGTCATCAGGCCGCGAAGCGTCGGCGCGAGCGCCATCGGCGCCACGCCGACGCGCTCGGCCTCACGCAGGCCAGCCGACACAGCGCCGGCGGACACCGCCCCCGTCACGAAGTCACGGGCGGCGGCGTC
>JACMLX010000018.1 GCA_014379355.1 Gemmatimonadaceae bacterium | reverse complement strand
GATCCACGGCAGATTTCGATCACGCAGGCCGGCGAGGTCCAGCGGCAGCTTCAGGCCATCGATGCGCAACTCGCCAGCACGGCCAGCGGCTTCGTTTCCTCGCAGCGGATGATCGAGGTGCTGCACGACATGCTGGATCGCCAAGGGCGGCTCGGGCTCGTGAGCATCCGCAACCTGCCTGTTTCCAGCCTGATTACACCAATCGAACGGGAGGGCGACGCCGCAGCGGCGGTGAGTGGCGCCGCACCCGCGCCCGCGCGGCCGCCGTACGTGCACGCGATCGAGATCGTCATCGACGGGCAGTACGCGGACATCCTCGACTATCTGGCGGCACTCGAAGCGCTGCCCTGGAAGTTCCGCTGGACTTCTCTCGACCTTTCCACCGCGGGTTACCCCCGCAATCGAGTGCGAATCGAGCTGTCCACGCTCAGCCTCGATTCCACGTGGCTCGGGGTCTGACGCCATGCGCAGAATGCTTCGTCTGGCCAACTACTGCTGCGCGGCGCTGGTGTTCGTCTCGAATGTCTCGGCGCAGGAATTTCGCGATCCGATGCGTCCCGCGGGGGCGGCACAGGTCGCCGCGCGACCGCGGGCGGCGAGTTCACTGAAGCTGGAAGGCGTGATCACCGGCACCGTGCGCGTGGCGATCGTCAATGGACGGCTGGTCCGCGACGGCGACGAGATCGCTGGCGCGAAAATTCTCGAAGTGCTCGACAACGGCGTGCGGTATTCGCGCGGCGGCCGGGTCCAATCTCTTCTGCTGCCCGGAGTAGCCGCGCTTGCGACTACCCGGGTGGCCCGTTCGCCCGAGGCAAACAAGCCATGAAACGCCTGACCAGAATCCTTCTCCTCACGTTGTCGACGCTCGCCGCCGCGGCCAGCGCCCAGGACACGGACGTGGCCCGCTATGACTTTCAGGTCGACGACGCTCCGGCGCGCGCGTTCTTCGAAGGCCTCGTGGTAGGAACATCCACCAACATGCTCGTGCACCCGGACGTGAAGGGCCGGGTGACCTTGTCGCTCAAGCAGGTCACTCTTGTCGAAGCGCTGGAAGCGGCGCGCGACATGTACGGCTACGACTACCGAGCGATGAGCAGCGGCTACGTGATCACGGCGCCCGCGGCCCAGACTCGCATATTCCAGCTCAACTACCTCGACCTGCAGCGCGTTGGCGTGTCGCGCACGCGCGTGAGCTCGGGCCAGGTGACTCAGGGCAGCAGTGCGGCCGGCGGCGAGCAGACCGGCAGCGACGACGAGCAGACGCAGACCAGCAGCACGACGGGCACTGCCGTGCTCACGCGCAACGAATCCGATTTCTGGAAGGGCATCGAGACCGACATTTCGGCGATCGTCTCGGGCGATGCGAAGAACAGCGTGGTGATCAATCGTCATTCGGGCGTCGTCATCGTTCGCGCCTATCCCGACGATCTGCGCGCCGTCGGCGACTATCTGCGCAAGACGCAGTCGACCATCACGCGCCAGGTGGTGCTGGAAGCCAAAGTGATCGAGGTCGAGCTCAATGACGGCTTCCAGGCCGGCATCAACTGGACGACGCTCATCACTCGGGGCAACAAGACCGGCGCGTTCGGCCCGAATGCGCCGGCGAACGGGTTCGACGCAAATCCCTTCGCGCCCTCGGGCAACAACGTCACGGTGACGCCTGGCATTCCGCTGGTCGGCCAGATCGTGGACGCGCTCGGCGGTGCGTTCACCTTCGCGTATGACTCCACGGACTTCAACGCGTTCATCGAGCTTCTCGATGCGCAAGGCCGCACGCGCGTGTTGTCGAGCCCGCGCGTGTCGACGCTGCACAACCAGAAAGCCATCATCAAGGCGGGTTCCGACGAATTCTTCGTGACCGGAGTCTCCAGCGACACCACCACGGGCGAATCGACGACGACGTCACTCGACGTCGAGCTCACGCCATTCTTCTCGGGTGTCGCGCTCGACGTGACGCCGCAGATCAGCGACGACGGCACGGTGCTCATGCACATCCATCCGACCGTCAGCGACGTCTCGGACCAGAGCAAGCGCATCTCGTTCGGCGGCACCAGCAGCGATCTGCCGCTCGCCGTGAGTCAGATCCGCGAGTCGGACAGCGTGGTGCGCGCGCGCAGCGGCCAGGTCATCGTGATCGGCGGCCTCATGCGCGAGCGCCGCCAGCGCAACGACCACAAAACCCCTTTTCTCAGCAGCATCCCGGGGGTCGGCAATCTGTTCAAGAGCAAGCGCGACCTCAGCAACACCGTGGAGCTCGTGCTGCTGCTGCGTCCCGTCGTCGTCGAAGACCGCGACTGGGATGCGATCGTGCGTGAGTCCTCGGACAAGACCGCGGCGCTGGCGAAAGAGGGAAAGGTCGAGGGCAATCGATGAGACAGGAGCGCCGCAAGAAAATCCGGCTGGGTGAGCTGCTCATCGAGCAGAAGGTCATCAATCCGGCGCAGCTCGATCAGGCGCTCGCCGAGCAGAAGAAAACCGGTCGCAAGCTGGGCCGCGTCCTCACCGATCTCGGCATCGTTCAGGAACAACAGCTGAACGAAGCGTTGGCTCGCCACCTGCAGATTCCTTTCGTCGACCTCAAGCAGCTCACGCTCGATCAGGCCACGGTACGCCTGCTGCCGGAGGCGCTGGCGAGGCGCTTTCGCGCGCTGGTGCTGAAGTCGGATACGCGCGGCCTCACCGTGGGCATGGCCGATCCCACGGATATCTTCGTCTACGATGAGCTCGTCACAAGGCTCAAACAACCGCTCCTCATCGCGCTGGTGCGCGAAGCGGAACTGCTGCGCACGATGGACATCGTGTACCGCCGCACCGAGCAGATCGCGTCCATCGCACTGGAAGTGCGTGAGGAGCTGCGTGCCGGCGACATCGACATCTCGCAGCTCGCCATCGACGAAGGATCCTCGGATGCGCCGGTGATCCGGCTGATCCAGACCATCTTCCATGACGCCGTGAACGCACGCGCCTCCGACGTGCACATCGAACCCGGCGAAGGGCTGCTGCGGGTGCGGCTGCGCGTCGACGGCGTGTTGCAGGAACAAAGCATCGAAGGCCGCGGCGTCGCGAGCGCGCTGGTGACCCGTCTGAAGCTCATGAGCAGCCTCGACATCTCGGAGAAGCGCTTGCCGCAGGACGGCCGCTTCTCCGTGAAGGTGAAGGACAGATCGATCGACGTACGCATGGCGACCATGCCGGTGCAGTACGGCGAGTCGGTAGTGATGCGCTTGCTGGACCAGTCCAACAGTCTCATGACGCTGGAGCAGTTGGGGATGCCGGACGGCATGTTGAGCAAATTCCGCGGACTCATCGAAAGGCCCGCGGGCATGATGCTGGTCACCGGCCCCACCGGCAGTGGCAAGACCACCACGCTGTATTCAGCGCTGAGCTATCTCAATCGCTCCGATACCAAGATTCTCACTGCCGAGGATCCAGTTGAATACCGTCTCGACCGCGTGAACCAGGTGCAGGTCAACGGCAAGATCGGCCTCGACTTCGCGCGCATCCTGCGCACCATGTTGCGCGCGGATCCCGACGTGATCCTGGTGGGCGAAATGCGCGACCGTGAGACCGCCGAGATTGGTCTGCGCGCGGCGATCACCGGTCACATGGTTTTCTCGACGCTGCACACACTCACCGCCGCAGCGACGGTCAATCGCCTGCTCGACATGGGCGTGGCGGGGTACATGGTTGCGACCGCGTTGCACGGCATCGTCGCGCAGCGACTGGTTCGCCAGGTCTGTCCGGACTGCGCACAGGCAACCGAGCCCGACGACCACCAGGTCGCCTGGCTGCAGGCGCAGGTCGGCGCAAGCGTCGCCGCGCAGATGAAGTTCCGGACCGGCGCGGGATGCACGTACTGCAACCTCTCCGGGTATCGCGGGCGCGCGGCGATTTACGAGCTCATCGAAGTCGATCGTTCGCTCGCGGATGCCATCGGTCGCGGCGACTCGCAGGGATTCTCCGCGGCGGCGCGCGCCCAGACTGGCTATACCACGCTGACGCGCAGCGCGATCGACATGGCGAGTGCGGGCAAGACCACGCTCGCGGAAGTCATTGCGACGACCAGCGGCCTCGACGATCCGATCCATGAGACGCGGCGCACCGTGCCTTTGCCCGTGACCGACGACCTGACCGACGCGTTGCTGAGCGGTCGGGCAGGCTGAGCAAACTACCGTGGCCGAGTTTTCCTACAAAGGGCGGTCTGGCGAGGGCAAGCTCGTCCAGGGTCGAGCCACCGGCGACTCCGTCGATCAGGTGGCGCAGCGTCTCCTCGCAACCGGCGTCGTCCCGCTCGAGATCTCCGCGATGGGCGTCGTCGCCGGCAATCTGAATTTAGAGAAGTTTGGCCGCAGGCTCGGTCTCGGCCGCGTCGGCAGTTCGGATCTCGTGATGTTCTCACGCCAGATGTACACCATCACGCGCGCCGGGATCCCGCTGCTGCGCGGCCTGCGCGGATTGGTTGCGTCCACACACAACGCCATTCTGCGCGAAACCCTCGAAGACATTCTGGAAAGCCTCGAAGGCGGACGCGACCTCGCGGCGAGTTTCGCGCGACACCCGCAGATCTTTCCGCCGCTGTACGTCAGCATCGTGGGCGTGGGAGAAGCCACCGGTACACTCGACAAGTCGTTCCTGAGACTCACCGAGTATCTCGCCCAGGAAAAGGACATGCAGGACCGCGTCAAGGGCGCGGTGCGGTACCCCATCATCGTGATGATCACGATTGTGCTCGCTGCGGGGTTCC
Source organism: Gemmatimonadaceae bacterium (assembly GCA_014379355.1). GTDB lineage: Bacteria > Gemmatimonadota > Gemmatimonadetes > Gemmatimonadales > Gemmatimonadaceae > JACMLX01. Next base: position 2,270 of record JACMLX010000018.1, on the reverse strand, counting down.
TGTCGAGCTTCGTGATCCCGAAGTTCGCGCCGGTGTTCGCGCAGATCAAAGGCGAGCTGCCGCTGCCCACGCGCATCCTGCTGGGATCCTCGACAGTCGTGCGCGACTACTGGATGCACTCATTGGGCGTCATCACACTGTGTGTCTACGGCGTGCGTCGTTACCTTCGGACCCGCGACGGCCGCTACCGTTGGGATCGCTTCAAATTGCGGCTGCCCGTGATGGGCAAGCTCATGTACGAAGCCATGCTGTCGCGGCTCAATCGTTCGCTGGCCATTTCACTCGCGGCCGGAATGCCCATGACGCAGACACTCGCGGTCATCGCGCGATCGTCGGGCAATGCGTTCGTGACCGAGAAGATCCAGGCTCTCACCAGCAGTGTCGAGCGGGGTGAGTCGCTGCACCGTGCCGCCGGCTCGACCGGCATGTTCTCGCCGCTGGTGTTGCAGATGATCTCAATCGGTGAGGAAACCGGCGCGCTGCCGGAGCTGCTCGACGAAGCCGCTAGCTACTACGATCGTGAAGTGGATCACGCAGTCAAGAACCTGAGCTCGTCCATCGAGCCCATCCTGATCGTCGCGGTGGGCGGCATGGTGCTGATCCTGGCACTCGGCATCTTCATGCCGCTGTGGGAAGTCATCAGCACGGCTGGCCAGACTTGATTCGTCTGCGTTATGTCACCGGGAATGTTAATCGGCGCACGTTTCCGGGGTTTTCGTTGAAGGCCGGAACGGGCACGGCCGATATAACGGGCTGGAACGGTCCGTATTCGCCCGAGAGGAGAGGAATTGTGAGAAACAGAATTCAAGCCGGTTTCACCATGGTGGAACTGATCGTCGTCATCGTCATCCTCGGCATTCTGGCCGCTGTGGCACTTCCGAAGTTCATGGGGCTCGAGCGCGAAGCGCGCATCGCGGCGCTCAAGAGCATGGGTGGCACCATGAACAGCGCCGCGCAGATGGCGCGTGGGTTGTGCATGGCGCAGAACTGCCCTGCGAACGGGACAATCGTCGTGGATGGCCAGAACATCGTGTTCGTCAACGGCTATCCGAACAACGCGTCGATCGACCTGCTGTTGCAGAGCACAGAGGGTTTCACGATGAACGCCGCTGGCAACCGCATGATCAAGTCCGGTGCAGCCACTGCGGCCTGCTGGGTCCAGTACAACCAGGCGACCGCCACCTTGCCGCCGACGATTTCGTACCAGGCGGGCGTGATGGCCGCGGGCACCGAGACGGCGATCAACAACGCGCTGCGCACGCAGTGCTGATCTGATCGTTGCAGGGGTGAGGCCGTGCGCGTGCGTCGCAAGAGCAGCAGCGGCTTCACACTGATCGAGCTCATTGCCTCGATCACGATCATCGCAATTCTCGCCGCGGTCGCGCTTCCTCGCGTGCCCGCGGCGATTCCTTTTGCGGAGCGCGGTTACGCCGATGGCATCGCCGCTTCGCTGCGCCAGTCGCGCGCCGTCGCGCTCGCCAGTGGGTGTGCCGTTCAATTCACCGTGGATGCGGCGGGATACCGCGCGTTCCAGCACGCAGCGGCCGGCACGCACTGCGCCCTGGCTGGTGCGTGGAGCACGCCGGTCCGGCGCGGCAACGGCCAGAATCTCGACGAGCTCAATCCCGCAGGTGTGGTGCTCGGCGCCAATCGCCAGTTCGTGTTTGCCGCGGACGGCAGCGTCGCGGCCGGGCCGGTGACGATCGCTATCGGGCCCCACGTCGTTACGGTTGATGCCACGGGCATCGTGCAAGTCTCATGACGCACCATGCCCACCGTCACGAGCGAGGCGTCACGCTGGTCGAGCTCATCGTGTCCATCGTGGTCATTGCGATCGCGGGCGCGGCGCTATCGGGCACCCTCGCGTATCTCAATGGCACTGGAAACATCTCCATTCTGCAGGCGCAGGCGCAATCCATTGCGAACGCTTACCTCAATCTCGTCACAGCCAAGAATTTCCTGCCTGATGGTGTCGAGGCGTCGCGCGCGCAGTACGACGACGTGAACGACTACAACGGGATCGATGATGTCGTGGCGCAGGATGTGGCCGGCAACGCGGCCGGCAATTTTCGCGTGCGCGTGACGGTGGGACCCGGCGCGCTCCCAGGGCTGCCGGCCGCCGCGGTGCGCCGGGTCGATGTCACCGTCACCTACGGGAACGGTGCGACGGTCGTGGCCAGCGGGTATCGCACGAACTATCCATTTCCATGAACACGCGTGGCTTCACTCTCATCGAGCTGGTCATTGCGATCGCCATCGGTTCCATCGTG
>JACMLX010000158.1 GCA_014379355.1 Gemmatimonadaceae bacterium | reverse complement strand
TCGCCAATGCGCCGATCGCGCGCGCGACCACCTGGTCGCTGCGCGCCGCCGCTGCACTCACGATTCTCGCGCTCAGCGCGGCGGCGTTCGGCACGGCGTGGTCGCGCAACACGAACCAGCCAGTCGCGTCTGTGCCCACGATGACCCGTGAGGTGCCGCGCGGCGTGACGATCATGCCGGTCGTTTCCACCACCACGCGCGCCATCGTCTTCGAGCTCGATGCGCCGGACGCACACACGGTGCAGGTGCTCGGCGACTTCAATCAATGGTCGCGCGGGGCCAGTGAGATGCAGCGCGGCGCGGATGGACGCTGGCGCATGACGACACTGCTGCCACCGGGACGCTACGTCTACGCGTTTCTGGTGGATGGCCAGCGCTTCCGGCGTGATCCGATGCGCGACGCCGTCGAGGATCGCGACTTCGGCGTGAACGGCTCCGAGCTCGTGGTCGGCGAAGCGCCGTGATCTGGCGTCGCACACTCTTGATCGGCGCAACGCTGGCCGCGAGTACGCTGCAGGCGCAATCCGCGACCGATCCGGAGCGCGGCGCCGAGCAACGTATCGATGCGCTCGTGCGGGACTTCGATCGTCGTGGACTGCCGACCGACCTGTTGCGCGCGAAAGTGGCCGAGGGCACCGCCAAGGGTGCGACGCTGACTCGAATCGCCGATGCCGTGGCATTGCTTGCGTCGCGCGTCGATTCGGTGGCGCGACTGCTTGCACCGTCGGTCACCGTGCCCGAGCTACACGCCGGTGCCGAGGCGCTGGCCGTGGGAATTTCGGCGCCATCGTTGCGCACGATTCGCGTCGCCGCCGGCCGCCGATCGGCCGAGCCGTATTTCCTGTTCGTGATCCGGCTCGTGCGACGCGGTGTGACGCAGGAGCAGGCGGTGCGCACCACGCGACAGCTGATCGACCGGCAGGTCGCGTCGACGACGCTGCTCGCGATCGCCGACGATCTTGCGCGAGATGTGGCGGGTGGCGTGTCACCCGAGGCCGCGCTGAACGATCGGATGACACGATTGATCGGCGGCGTCGGACAGGCGGCAACCGCGGCGAACGGGTTCGGCAACCAGAACGGATTGACTGACGGGCCGAGGAAACCGTGACGAGGCCGTACACCGACGTGCTGCATCGCGCGGGTGTACTGTGGCTGCTCTCATCGGCGGCACTGGCGAGCGTCGATGCCCAATCGCGCGCACGCATCGCCGGCACCCTCGAGACCGGCGCCGCCGCCGTCGAACAGCCGCAGGTGCGCAGCGGTGCCGCGTTCTATCTCGCGCCGAGCGCCCTGCTCACCGCGCGTGACTTCAGCGTCGGCGGCGACGCCGTCTTCGCGGCCGGAACCCCGGTCTGGCAGTCGTTCCTCGGCAGCGGGTACGTGCGATCGCCGGCCGTCAAGAACCTGCGCCTGCTCGGCAGCGGTCAGATGCTCAAGACGAGCGGTCTATTGTCGACATGGCACGGTGACGCGGGCATCGAATGGCGCAAGGCGTCGGCAGTGAACAGCGCCGCGATCAGCGCACGCATCGGCCGCCTGCGCTACGGTGGTGCGATGTGGCGCGACGCCAATGTCACCGCCAATGCGACGCGGACCCATGGTGCAATGCTGCTCGCGCTCGAAGCCCAGTTCAGCGACGGCATCCGGCCCGCGTCATTGCAGGAACGTCTCGGGGTCTCCGCAGGCTCGGGCGACACGTTCGATGTGCGGACACTCGATTTCACGCCACGCATGATCTGGGAGCGCGGCCGGCTGCGTACGGATGCGTCGGTCGCCTTGCGCGCGTTGCAGCAGGGCGTGAGCGGGACGCGCGCCGGACCACAGCTGTCCTTCACATTCTCGACGGCGCGCGGTATCTCGATCTTCGCCGGCGGCGCACAGCGACTGCCCGATGTTCGCGCCGGAATTCCATCCGGTCGCAGCGCGCTGCTCGGGCTGCGCGTCGGCGGCGCGCGCCTGCTCTCGCGAGCCGACTCGCCGCGACGTTCGGGTCCGACACTGATGGTCGTCAACGGCATGCTGATCATCGATGCGGGAAGCACTGCGGTGAGTCGCGCGTCACTGCGCGGCGAATTCACCAACTGGCAACCCCGCGCGTGTCATCCCCGCGATGCACGCAGTTTCTATTGCGGCAGCGAGCCGCCCGCCGGCACGTGGCGTGTGGCGATCCAACTGAATGACGGTGTCTGGCAACAGCCAGGTAATCTCGCAGCCGCCGCGGATGATTTCGGCTCGGTCGATGGCCTGCTGATGACAGGCGGGAAACCGTAGGCCTGCGCTGCACGCGTGGGACTGGCGGCGCTACGGCGCGCGCAGGAACCCGATCGCGATGCCGCCACTGCGATGTGCCAGACCACCGCGGAATTCCCGCGTGCCCACGGACTGGTAGTACTCGAGATAGCGGTTGCCCGAGCGGAATACGAACCCCGCTTGCGATCGGATCACGAGTCGCGAGACATCGCCGGACGGAATGGTGTACGGACTGCTGCGGTTGAACAGTCCGCCCTGCAGCGTCGCATCGTAGCCGACGATGTTGAGCTGCGGCTTGAGATATACGTGAAACATGCGTCCACGCGTCAGGTGCGCACTGAACGGACTACCGATGCGTCCGACCATCAGCGTGGGGCCGATGGTGAGTGCCGTATTGAACGTCCCTGCACGAGCGCCCGCCGTTCCGGTGACCAGCACCCGGTTGCCGCCACGGTACAGCTGCCGCTCGACGTTGGCTTCGTAGTTCAGGATGACATCGTTGCGGATCTGATTCCCCCAGCCCTGCGGAATCGTATTGCCGGTCTGCCGGTGAATGAACGTCTGGATCTCCTTGCCGCCGGCGCCCTGTCCGACGATCCCGACGTTCAGCGATGACGTGATGCGCTGCCGCCTGATGGAATCCGCGCTGACACCGAACACGCGAAGCTGCTTCGTTCCGACGTACGGATGGTCGTTCCGGAGAATCTGCGACGCCTTGAGATCTGTCGCCGTGTAGCCGTCGTCCTCGTACGCGATACCCACATGCTGCGTCGTGTTGCCGGGCCGGATCAACACCTTCGCCAATCGAGAGTGCCGCAGAGCAGGGTTCACGATCTCGATGTGAATGCCCTGCGTGAAGTAGTAGTCCGTCGCCGTGAAGAAATCGTTGTCGTACGTGATGCGCCAGAACGCGTCGCGCTGCGCGTCGCGCTCCACTCCCGTGGTGACGATCGCCTGCGCCTGCGTCGTGATGGCCGTCAACACGCTCAAGGTCAGAACACTCAGACATCGTGTCATGTCACGTGTACGTCAGCCGGCACTCTTCGGATCGCTGCGCAGCGCACGCCCCGACTGGGCACGACTTCGCTGTCCATCGCGCAGGACGATGCGGCCGTTCACGATCACGACGGAGATGCCGACGGGATATTGAAACGGACGTTCGAATGTCGCCGCGTCGGCGATGCGCGCCGGATCGAACACGACCACGTCCGCCGCCTTGCCGACGCTGAGCCTGCCGCGCTCCGACAGCCGCACACGATCGGCCGGCACCGACGTCAGCCTCCGGATGGCCTGCGCAAGCGTCAACACCTTGCGTTCGCGCACGTATCGACCGAGCACACGCGGGAAACTACCGGCGCCGCGCGGATGCGGGCTGCCGCGACGTGTCGGACCGTCGATTGCGAATGCGCCGCCATCGGTGCAGACCATGCCCCGCGGATGCGCCAGGATGCGATCAAGATTCTCCTCACTCATCGCGAAGCCCGCCATGTCCGCGTTGCCGCCGTTGCGACGGATCAACCCGACCAGCGCGGTATACGGCGGCTTCGCCATCGATGCGGCCCAGGCACCGAGTCGCTTGCCTTCCGCATCACGGTCCGCGGCGGCCGAGACTGCGGTGATCTGCACGTTGTCCCATCCGCCGATCAACTCCACCTTCGCGCGTGTCTCCGCCTCGATGCGCGACGCGACGGACTGAGTGTCGAGGCGCGCGAGAAATGCGCTGATGCCGCCGTCACGGGACCACACCGGGAACAGGTTCATCAGCGAGGTCGCGTACGCGAGATACGGATACCGGTCGAAAGCGATGTCGATGCCATCGGCATGCGCCGCGTCGATCAGCGCGAATGCCTGATCGAGCTTGCTCCAGTTGCGGGGCCCCTGCGTCTTGAGGTGTGAGATCTGCAGGCCGCACCCGGCACCGCGAGCCACCACGATCGACTCGGTGATCGCCTCGAGCAGCCGATCGTCTTCGTTGCGCATGTGCGTGGCGTACACCAGGCCTCGGCGCGCCAATGGTGCGCACAGCGCGATCAGCTCGTTCGTCGGGGCGAACGCGCCGGGTGTGTACTCAAGTCCGGACGATGCACCGCACGCGCCGTCCTTCAGCGCTCGCTCGACCATGCCCACCATGCGTCGCAACTCGGAAGGCGATGCGCGACGATCACCATTCCCGACGATCTCCGCGCGTACCGCGCCGAGCCCGATCATCGACGCGACATTCGGCGCGGGCTTCAACCGTTCTATCCGCGTGAACATCGCCGCGAATCCGTTCGCCGCCGATCCTGTTGCGCGTGAGCTCCCATCCGCGCCGACGACAATCGTCGTGATACCCTGCCGGATCACCGACTCGGCGCGCGGATCGGCCGCCAGTGATGCGTCGCCATGCGAATGGATGTCGACGAAACCCGGAGCCACCGCCAGACCGCGCACATCGATTTCCACTGCGCCGCGCGTCCGCAGCAGCGGTCCGACAGCACTGATGCGATCGCCCGAGATCGCCACATCGGCCTCACGCCCGTCCGTGCCCGTTCCATCGAACACCGTCCCGCCACGGAGTACAATGTCGGCGTCCGCCGATCCGCGCCGGACTCGCGTGGCCGACAGCGCTGCGCCGAGCACCATTCCGCTGCCGGAGGCGACGAACGCGCGTCGCGATTGCGTCATCGGCGAGCACTCATGCGCTCGGCTTGATCGCGTTGCGACGTTTGCGCCGCACCGAGAATGGCAGCCAGAACATCCACAAACCGGTCAGCCACATCACAACGAGCGCGACGCCTGTCGGAAGGAAGAGGCCGAGCTTCGACCAGTCGCCAAGGAAGAACGACCCGTCGTGCAGCGACTCGATCAGGTCCGAGCGCCGGTACGCGGTCTGCAACACGGCACCCGTGCCGAGATCCACTTGCACCTCCCAGTTGCCGGCCACGGTCACCTTCGCGAGACCGCGGTCGGCCCGGATATCCATGCGCTTGATGTCGTCCCAGCCCGTGACGCCAAGCGATGGCACAGTTTTCACTGCCGCCAATATCTGATGCAGGTCGATCGTTGGTGTCGTGCCCGTCCCGCGGATTTCCTGCGGCTGGACCCAGTGCGACTGTTTCTTGACCTGCAACAGCACGCCGGTCGTGACGATCACGATGACCGGCACGGCGATGCCGAGCGTCACCCAGTAGTGAATGCGTCGCGTGAGAACGTTGATGCGCACGAGCAATGCTCCGGCCTTGCCGCGCGATTGCGACATCCAGTCGGATGTCGGACGACCGCGAGACTTCCACGATCAATATGCCACGTGCAGCCGGAACGCTGAACGCGCGGGCCTTGACGCGTCATCGGGAGCCGCCTAGCCTGCCGTGCATGCCGCACGCGTCTCACGCCGTCGACGCACATGCGGACGATGCGCTCGATCTGCTCTGGTTCTGCCAGCTGGCCGCCGATGGCGAGTTTCTTGGCGCCGGTCCGCATCGCAAGCCGACGCTGCCCTATCTCGCCAGCCTCGTCGAAACCGCGGCAGAGATGGGCTTCAGCAGCCTGCTCACGGCCACCAACTTCCATGCGGAGCATGATGCGTGGACAGCGTCAATCGCGACGCTTGCGCAGACGCGTGGCGCGGGTCTGCTGGTCGCGGTACGCCCGGGCATGTTTCATCCCGCAATCTTCGCCAAGATGGCTGCCACGGCGGCATCACTGTTTCCAGGCCGTCTGCGCATCAACATCGTGACCGGATCCAATCCCGCCGAGAATGCGATGTATGGCGATCGCGAGTCGCACGATACGCGGTACACGCGCACGCACGAATTCGTGGATGTGATGAAGCGGCTCTGGACGGAGCCGGTCGTCGATCATCATGGTTCGTTCTATCAGACGACCGGTGCCGTGCTCGAGCCGAAGCCGTCGCCGCAGATCCCGATCTACGTCGGTGGCCACAGCGCACCCGCGCAACAGCTCGCGGCGGAGCTCGCGGATGTCTATCTGGTCTGGGGCGACACGCTGCCGAGTATCGCGTCGCGACTTGCATCCATGCGCCTGGCAGAAACGGTTGCGGGGCGACGAGTGCGACATGGTCTGCGAGTGCATGTCGTCGTACGCGAAACGGAAGCCGACGCGTGGCTCGCCGCGGAACGCCTGATCAGTCGCATCGATCCCGCGGTGCGCACCGCATTCCTCGCCGCGGCCGGCAGCGCGGATTCGGAAGGGCAGCAGCGACAGCGCGCGTTGTCGTCGGGCGCATCGTTGATCGTCGAGGAGAATCTGTGGGCCGGCGTCGGGCTGGCACGAACCGGCGTCGGTGTCGCCATCGTCGGCGATCCGGCGCAGGTCGCCGCGAAGCTGCGCGCATATCAGTCGCTTGGCATCTCGACGTTCATCCTCTCGGGTTATCCGCATCTCGAGGAATGCCGGCGGTTCGGCGAACTCGTGATGCCGCTGCTCCGCTCATCGCGGAGTGACGGTCACGTCGGCGCGGTCTCCGGCGTCGGGGTGGCGCCGGTCACGTGAGCGCGACCGCCGGCACGCAGGAACCGACGCCCGCGAAATCCGGCCTGCTGCGTGTGGTGGGACGCTGGGACATGGTGGCACTCGTGATCAACGGCATCGTCGGTGCCGGAATCTTCGGCTTGCCGCAGAAGGTGCACGCGCTGCTCGGTGCCTGGGGCCTGCTCGCGATCGTGGCCTGCGCGATCCTGATGGGATTCATCATCGCCTGTTTCGCTGAAGTGAGCAGCCGATTCAGCGAGACCGGCGGGCCGTACCTGTATGCAGCCGAAGCGTTCGGGCCATTCACGGCCTTCGTCGTCGGCTGGCTGCTGTGGCTCGCACGCGTCACCGGATTGTGTGCGATCGCAGGCGTGCTGGCCGAGTATCTCTCGTTCCTCGTGCCGGCGGTCGGCATGGGTGTGCCGCGAGCGCTGCTGCTGTCCACCGTGATCTGCTCACTGGCGACGCTGCACATTCGCGGCACGCGTGGCGCGACACGCTTCGGCACGATCATCACGATCGCGAAGTTGGCACCGCTGCTGCTGTTCGTCACACTGGGCCTTCCGCACATCAGCGCCGAGGCGTTCGACTTCGCGGTGCAGCCGGGGCGCAAGGATTTTTCCAGCGCCGTGTTGTTGCTCGGCTTTGCGTTCGTCGGCTGGGAGACGGCGTTGGTTGCCGCCGGTGAGATGCGTGAGCCACGCAAGGACGCACCGTTTGCGCTCGGCATCGGCCTGGCCGGCGTGGCGGCGCTGTACGTGGGCATCCAGGCCGTGTGTGTCGGTGTGCTGCCCGCGCTCGCACAATCGACCCGTCCCGTGGCCGACGCTGCGAACACCTTTCTCGGGCCGGCCGGTGCGACGCTCATCGTGGTCGGCGCGGCGATCTCGATGCTCGGCACGATCAACGGCGGCGTCCTCGCCATCTCACGCATCCCGTACGCGATGGCGGAAGCGAAGCAGTTGCCACGCGCGCTGGCCGGACTGCATCCGGTGTATCGCACTCCGGTGCTTTCCATCGTGCTGTCGTGTGCCGTCGTGCTGCTGCTCACACTCACACGCGGGCACATCTACCTGCTCACGATCAGCACCATCTCACGGCTGTTCGCGTTCACGGTGACGATCGTGTCGATTCCCATCTTCCGGCGCCGCGCCGCGATGGCGCCGGCGCTGTTCACGTTGCCCGGCGGCATGACGATTCCGGTCGTGGCGCTCGGGTTGATCGTCTGGCTGCTCAGCGGCACGTCGTGGACCGACACGCGGGATGTGCTGATCGCGACGGTGGCCGGGGCGGCGGTGTTCGGGGTGATGACGCTCGCGGGAGCGCGGCGGCGGGAAAACTGAGCGTTCTTCCGCGGCAGTCAGCGGCACGGTGGCACCGCTTGACTTCGACGATAACGCCCGCCTAAACTTAGCTTAGTTTACTGAACTAAGTTTGCATAATCATCGCCGGAAGTCTCATGGACGTCGTCAACATTCACGAAGCCAAGACACATCTGTCGCGCCTCATCGAACAAGCGGTGAAGGGTGAACCGTTCGTCATCGCAAAGTCCGGCACGCCGCTGGTGAAGGTTTCGAGTCTCGACGCCACGGCGGCACCGCAACGGCTCGGATTTCTCGAGGGCGAAATCCGTGTGCCGAAGGATTTCAACCGCATGGGCGCCGCGGCCATCGAGGCGCTGTTCGGTCTCGACGCGTGAAGCTCCTGCTCGACACGCAGATTCTGCTCTGGGCCGCCGGGTTGCCGAAGCGTCTCTCGCCGACAGCTCGGAAGCTCCTCGATGACCCGCGCAACGACCTGTTGTTCAGCGCGGCCAGCCTGTGGGAAGTCACGATCAAGAAGTCGCTCGGCCGCGCTGACTTTCACGTGGAGCCACGGGTCCTACGTCGTGGCTTGCTCGACAACGGCTACACTGAACTTCCGATCACCAGTCAGCACGCCGTCACGGTTGACGGGCTTCCTGACTTGCATCGCGATCCGTTCGATCGGCTGTTGCTGGCGCAGGCGTTGAGTGAAGGCATTACGCTGGTGACCAGCGATGCGCAGCTGGCGAAATATCCCGGCCCGATTCGCAAGGTGTGAATGGAGCGCGCCCTTCGTTTGTCCTCACCATGTCCATGAACCGCCGCCACTTCCTCCAGCACTCCGCCGCCTTCGCCGCCCTCCCGATGATGACGCGGAGACCGCCGCTCCGCGCACCGCTGCACGTCAACGGGGAGCGACTCAACGGCTGGCTCACGGCCTTCGATGGCATCGGTCGCACCGCCGGCGGCATCAACCGGGTTGCGTATTCCGAAGCCGACCTCGCAGGGCGTGCATTCACGCTCGACCTCTTCCGCCAGTCTGGCCTCACACCACGCTTAGACGCCGCCGGCAACATCTACGCGCGTGTGCCTGGCTCCGTGGCCACGCTGCCGCCGATCCTGATCGGATCACATGTCGACTCCGTCACCGATGGCGGCAACTTCGATGGACCAGTCGGGAGTTTTGCAGCCATCGAAGTCGGGCGCACGCTGCTGGAGACGCGCACGAGACTGCGACACCCGGTCGACGTCGTCGTCTGGCAGAACGAGGAAGGCGGCACCATCGGCAGCAAGATTGCGATCGGCGCACTGACCGACGCGGATCTCGACAAGGTCGCGCGCTCGGGCAAGACGGTTCGCGAAGGCATCGCGCTCACCGGCGGGAATGTTGCACAGCTCGCATCGGCTGCGAAGAAGCAAGGCGACATCGCCTGTTACATCGAGCTGCACATCGAACAGGGCGGGTTGCTCGAGAAGGCCGGCCTGCAGATCGGCGTCGTCGAGGGCATCGTCGGCCTGCGCTGGATCGAGGTCACCATCACCGGCATGTCCAACCACGCCGGCGCCACACCGATGGATCAGCGCCACGACGCGATGCTCGCCGCCGCGAAGTTCTCCGTCGCGATCAACGACGCGATTCGCGCCGAACCCGGCCGGCAGGTCGCCACGGTCGGTCGAATCGTCGCCTCGCCGAACACCACCAACGTCATTGCCGGTCAGGTGGTCATGACCGTCGACCTGCGCGACCTCGACGTGGCGAAGCTGACGCGCTTCAAGGCGACCTTCGAGCGCCTGGGTCGTGAAATCGGCACCGCCACCGACACCACCTTTCAGTTCCGGACGCTCGTCGACAGTGAACCTGCCATCGCCGATCCACGCGTCGTCAGCTGGATCGAGAGCAGTGCTGCAGCACTCGGCCTGACACGACAGCGCATGCCGAGCGGCGCCGGACACGACGCGCAGGAGATCGCGCGCATTGCGCCGATGGGCATGATCTTCGTTCCGAGCATCGGCGGCATCAGTCACTCGCCGAAGGAATTCTCGAAAGCCGACGACATCACACGCGGTGCGGACGTGCTCCTGAACGCCGTGATCGCGGCGGACCGCGGGTAGGACGCGATCGCGACGCCATGACGTCGGGCGTGTGCGTTACCCGAACGATCAGGGCCTGGCTGGAGGCTTCGAGGGCGGAGCCGTCTTGACGATTGGCGCATCAGGCGCAGTCGTCGCTGAGGCCTTCGTGACCGGCACCACGGTTGCGGCGATCCAGACGGTCGAATTCGTCACCGTGAGGGCTGTTGGCGTGACTTTCAGCGCGACCGATGTATCGGCGACAGGCACTTCGGTTTCGACCGCCACCGGCAGTCGGATCGGCCGGAAGAAGCGCTGTGGAATCTTGACGCGGAACCCGCGACCGACGAGCGCCTGCAGCTTTTCGCTCGCACGGGATTTGTCCACCGCGTAACCACAGAGTCCGCCCCGCGTCGCGAGGACCGAGTCGAGTGCGGCGACGGACTCGGGTGCCGGATCGATGAAGATGCGGATCGCAAGTTCGGGAAACGCCGGATCCGCGCTCACCGTGCCGTTCACTGCGCTGAGCACGATCTGCCCCTTCGCCACATAGTCGCGCGCACGCACCTGTCCTGTCACGTCGCGAGAGACGGACATGTCGCCGCACACCGGTCCGGCAATTCCCCTCGACGTCCAAGAGGCATTCACCTTGGCGATTCCCGTACCCGCTGCCACATGCACCGGCACCGTCACGTGGATCGTGTCGCCACCGAAGGACAACGTCGGCACCTCCGGTTGCAGGTGGCCGCGTACGTTGTCCAGGATGACTTCGAGATCATACGATCCGACGGTGCGGCGGCCGAATATCCCGAGGCGCGCCTTGATCTCTCCGTCCTTGCGCACGCGCATGCGCGGCAGTCGCAGATCGACGTCGTGAAACCAGCCGGCCACGACACTCTTCACGATGTGATCGACGAATGGCGTCGGCAAGCCGATGGCGATGTCGCCGGCCGGTCGGCGATCGAGCAGGTCACTCGACGTCACGTTCTCATTCACGATCGTGCGCAGCGAATCGCGCGCCTTGGTGAGGCTGGCGATCTCCTGCAGCACCTTCTCCGGGTCTTCGCGCTCCGCCCTTGGACGATAACGCAGTCCGAGCGCGGCGAGTGTGACCGCCGGAACGCCGATCACCACGCCGAGACCGAGCGCAATCCATCGCTTCACGGTTTCACGCCGCTGGTCACGGTGGTGAACGCGCCAAGTTCGACGTGCAGCGCGATCCACAATCGGTTCTGGAAGGCGATGACGCGCGAGGCGGTGACCGTCAACGGCGCGCTGCTTGCCGCAACTGACAACGCGGCATCCGGGCCGAAGCTCGGCAGGTTCATGGCCTGATCGAGGCGCACCGGAATGGCCACGGAGGGCAACGCCTCGGTCAACTCCGGCAGGCTGCGCTCGACGACGCTCTGCAACACTGCGATCACCAGCGGATCGAACGCCGCGAGCGCACCACTCGGCGTGTCGATCGCGACGTCGTCGATGTTGATGCGGGCGCCGAGCGCGTGCTTCTTGTCCACCGTGAATCGATCGAGTGCACCACGCAGTTTCACGGCGGCAGCGATGTGCGGAAAGCTGGTTCGTTGCACATGACCCGTCAGGTCGACGCGAGCCACGTTGGCGCGAAACGAGACTTGCGCTTCGGTCAGGGTGATCCGGGCACGGTTGCGCAAGTCGATCGTCAGCGGCAGTGCGGCGACGAGGAGCGAGCGAAGCAACGTATCGGTCACCGTGACCAGGACGTCCGTCTTCCGATCCATCACCGTGCCGGGCGCATATCCTTCCAGGGCACGATATCCGGCCACTTCACGTCGCAGCTGGTCACGCAACACGATCCGTTCGCGCGCTACCGGATCGGCGCGACCACACGCGACCGCGAACCACAGCAGCGCCAGCGCCCGCGTCATGCTTCTGCGAATTCGACCGCGGAACTCGTCAGCGGGAACACAACTCGGCGTACGGCGATGGCGGGCGTGGTCTTGTGAAGCGGTGTGATCTGTCTGCATGTGATATGTGAACGTCACGGGATTGCTTGTCCGATGCAAGCAATCGCGACCGCACGGATCGACGCGGACGAACGCCTGAGAGGGGATATGTCAGCCGCGTCGTCCGCCGAGTTCCACCGGTGTTCCGCGACCGGCATCCAGCGCACGCGTGTGGATGTAGCGCAGCGCGGCGACATCCTCGACCGCCAGCCCGAGTGATTTGAAGAGCGTGATCTCGTCGCGCGACGTCCGTCCGGAGATCGTCTGCGCGACCAGTTCGCCCAGCTCGCCCAACAGATGCGCCTCCGTGATCAGCCCTTCGGCGATCGGCACCAGCACATCTCCCGACTCGGCGAGTGCCGACTCGCGTCGGTCGCAGAACAGTCGTGCGGCGACGATGGCCGCGCTGTCCAGCTCACGCGCCGTCCGCATCGACGCGCCGACCGCGTTGACATGGGTGCCCGCTCGCAGCGAGCGCCCTTCCAGCACGGGCGTGCGCGATGACGTGATCGTGCAGACGATGTCCGCGCCGCGCACCGCCTCTGCGACAGTCTCGCATGCGACGACGTCGATACCGAGGTGTTCACGCGCGTGTTTGGCGAGGGTGTGCGCGCGACTTCCTTGATCGGCACCGGAGCGACTCCAGACGGTCGCCTTCGTGATCGAACGTACCGCACACATCGCTTCGAGGTGCGGCAGCGCCAGCACACCGGCGCCGAGTATTGCGACCGATGATGCGTCTTCGTTCGCGAGCAGTCGTGTCGCCAGTCCGGAGACTGCTGATGTACGGATGGCGGTGATACTCGATGCATCGGCGATGGCGAGCAGCGTGCCGTGCATCGCGTCGAACAGCAGCACGACACCAATGTGCGAGTCGAAGGGTGTGGCATCGTTGCCGGGGAAGACCGTGATGATCTTCGCGCCCAGTGATGCCTCGCTGCCCGCGCCGAGGATGGCGGGCATCGACGCGAAAGCGTTGGTGGTGTCACCGAGTCGAAGCACGGTGCGCAACGGCAGCACCGCGTTGCCCTCGGCCACACTGCGCAGTGCGTCACCCATGACGTCGATGCACGCGGGCATCGGCAGCAGGTCGTGTACGTCGCGATCGGTGAGCAGGAGGGTCGTCATCTACTGAACCTAATCGCCACTCAGCGCAGTTCCTTGCGGATCACGAGCTTGAGACCGGACCAGACGTCGCTGACGGCGCACACCTTGATGTCGACGAAACCTATCGGCAGGCAGATCGAGCGGATGACGTCCTCGGTGATGTCCGTCGGCACTTTCGAAGTCCTCTTGGGCCACGAGACCCACACCGCGCTGGCCGGTGCGATTGATGTGCGCAGTTTCGTGAGTCGAACACTCAAGTCGGCAGTCGATGTCGTGAAGACGTGTACGACGTCTGTCGACTTCTTCAGCCGGGGGGCGAAGGTCACGTCGTCCGGGAGCGGATCGAGCAGCGTCCGGTACTCGGCAGGCGCGCCGATGGTGTGCACCGTCGTCCCGGCGACGATGCCGAGCTTTCTCGCGAGGGGCGTGCCAGAGTAGCCGGACATGTACGGAGCGAGTGGAGTGCCGGTCTGGAATGCGGCGGGAGCAACTGTTTAGTGTACATGCAACGCGCGCCACCGCCTACCTTCCCCGCATGCCTCCTAAACGCCCCGAGCCCTGGACGCCGAGCGCCGAGCAGATGGCGCTGTGGCCGTCGGAATCCGGCAACACGATCAACGGTGTCGGCGAGGGCGCGCATCGTCAGCCGTCGCCGGTGTACTGGCATGCGCCCGACGCGACGCCGCACGGCAAGCTGCAGCTCTGGTTCTACAACCGCATCACGCCGTTCGTGCAGGTTGCGCGTGAGGAGCGGATGCGGGCGAACGAGGAACGCGTCGCACCGGTGGCCGACACGAGAGTCGAGCACACCGCGGCTGAATGGACCACGCTCGTGA
>JACMLX010000017.1 GCA_014379355.1 Gemmatimonadaceae bacterium | reverse complement strand
GCGCGCCAACGCACCGAGGAAGAACGGCTGCGGCGCGCGCGTGACGGCCGCTGCCATTGGTTGCACTGCGGCACTATAGGCGCCGGCGCGTTCCTCGATCACGCCACGCGTGTAGAGGATGAACGGGTTCTGGCCGTCGAGGAGCAGCGCGCGGACCGCGGTCGCACGCGCGCTGTCGATGCGGCCGGTCAACATCAGCGTGTACGCGTGCTCGCCGAGAATGAGGCCGTTCATCGGCTCCACACGGGCCGCGCGTGCCATCTCCACGGCCGCCTCGTCGAAGCGCCCCAGGGTAAACAGCAGCTCGGCGAGTGTCTGTGCGGCGGTGCCGTTGGTCGGCTGGAGCACTGCCGCGAGACGCAGTTCACGCTCCGCGGCCGCCCAATCGGCGCGGCCCTTGGCGAGCAGGCCGAGGGCGGTGTGCGGCTCGGCCAGTGTGCTGTCGAGCGCCAGCGCGCGTGCGGCAGCGGAAAGGATTTCCGGCGCGAGCGCGACATGCGTCCCGTCACCGTACACCGGTCGCAATGCCGTGACTTCCGCGATTCCAGCGTAGGCGCGCGCAAAGAGGGTATCCCGTGCCGCGGCCTTCCGGAACAGCGTCAGCGCGCTGCCCAGATCACGCTCCTCCTGCGCAAATCGCGCGCGCAGGAAGTCATCGTACGCAGTGGCATCCTGTGTGCCCACGTCGGACGTCGTGGCACGAGTCGTAGTCCCGAACCGCGGGGCGAGCGCCGCGACGATGGCGGCACTGATCTCACTCTGCGTGGCGAACACGTCGGAGACGGTGCGGTCATAACTCTCGGACCAGAGGGCATGTCCATCGGCCGCATCGATCAGGCGTGCAGTGACACGCAGTCGATCACCGATGCGTTGTGCGCTGCCTTCGACCATTGCCTTGACACCGAGTCGCTGGCCGAGCGCGATGGGGGCCAGATTCGAATCAGCGAAGGCGCGGACCGTGGATCGCGACGCGATCCGAATACCGTCCACCTTCCCGATCGCGGTTGTCAGTTCCGCCGTGAGGCCCGCCGCGAACCAGGCGTCGTCTCCGGCGCCGCCGATATTCTCGAACGGCAGTACTGCCAGCCCGGTCTGCGTTGCGGCCGCGGATGGCGTGGCGATCGCCTCGTCCGCGCGCGGTGCCTCACGATTGCGCAGCGCCGCGACACCGATGCCCGCGAGCACGAGCACGGCCACGGCCGCACCGATCGTCGGAGTCCGTCGCGTGGCGGTGCGGCTGGGCGACGACGCCTGCGACACGACGGACTGTGAGGACAGCAGTGTCGCGAATTCCGATGCCGTCGGACGTGCCAAGGCATCCTTCGCCAGTCCAGCCGTGATCGCAGCGGCCAGCGTCGGCGGCACGTGCTGCACGCGGGCGCCGATGTCCGGAACTGGCGAGACCACATGCGCGGACATGACCTGCTGCGGCGTTCCGGTGAATGGCGGAGCACCGCTCAACAGTTCGAATCCCAGGGCCGCGAGCGAATACACATCGGCGCGACCGTCGATCGATGGATCGGCGACGACTTGTTCAGGCGCCATGTAGGTGACCGTCCCGATGGACATCCCGGTGGACGTGAGACCGGTCGTGTTGTTGCCCTGTCGGATGACCTTCGCGATGCCGAAGTCGGCGAGCATCGGTTCGCCCTGCGCGAGCAGGATGTTTTCGGGCTTGATGTCCCGATGCACGACATTTTCACGATGGGCGTATGCCAGTCCACGCGCCAACAACACGAGGATGCGCGTGACTTCATCGGGCGGCAGCGTGCCGATCCGATCGAGGTGCGCGCGCAACGACTCGCCGGCGACGAACGGCATCACATAGTAGAGGAGATCGCCGCATGCGCCGGTGGAATACACCGGCACGATCTGCGGGTGCTGCAAGGTCGCCGACGTGGCGATTTCGAGTCGAAAGCGCTCGGCATTGACGGCCTGGCCGAGTTCGGGCGAGAGGACCTTGATCACGACGCGTCGCGCGAGCGCACGCTCGGCGGCCACGAACACACGCGACATGCCACCGCCGCCGAGTTCGCGCTCGATGTCGTAGCGATCCGCGAGGCACTCGCGCAGCGTCTCGATCAGCTCCATGTCATCCAGAGTAACACGTTGATCCGGCGCGCTGCGCGCGGGCGGCGTCACGGGGTCGCACGCACCAGGATGGCGCGCTGCATGCCCATCACACGAAATGACCGGATTTCGCTGCCACCCTCGGCGTTGGCGCCAGTTCCCGTCACCGTCCGCGTCGGTGCAGCGTCCCACCACGTGAGTTCATGCGTGAGGGTGTCACCGCGCACGGCGTATCGGCTCTCGAGCATGCGCGTCTGCACCTGGAACACGCTGGTGAGCACGCCGCCGATCATCGTCTCATCGAGCAGCACCCCATTGCCTTCGTCCGTGGCGTACCGGCCCCGGCTCGCCTCCTCGACGATCAGCCGATACGGACGCAGTCCGCGCACCGTGTCCGCATTGAAGATCGTTCTCCACATGTAGGCGGTGCCGGACGGTTCGCGCGCGACGTCGAGCGAGATCGGAATCGTGTTCCGCACCGAGTCCGGTGGACCGTACGTCGTGAGTCGGCCGCTCCAGTGCCCGACCCACGCGTCGGGAAACCGCGTCGATGCCTGCGCGTGCAGCGACGCGGCATCACCCGCCATGGCGAATGCGAGGAGCCACAACGCGCCCGACGCGCGCCTCGCCCACGTGCGCATCACTTCTGCATGGCGCGGACGCCGGAGAGCGTGGCGTACTGCAGCCTGACCGCCGCACCCGTGACGACAAGTCGCATGGTGGTGAAATCCTCCGACGGGAAATAGATGTCCGTGAGTGCCGTTGCACCGCCGTCGGCGAACAGTTCCGCGGATGCGCGATCGAAGTACACGTGCATGCGCACGATGGAGTCGTTCGCGATCCGTGGCGCAGTGTGCACAGCGGTTGCAAATGTCTGCGAGAATCCATGCGGCGTCCGTGTCCGGTCGCTGTAGAACTGCTTCGCGGACGCGTCGAAGCCGACGCGATACACGTCACCAGCGGCGTTGCTGAGTTCGAGCGCGATGTCGGTCGCCGTGCCCGGCGGAATGCGCAGCTCGAGATCGACTTCGGCGGACGCCGGCGTCGTGCCGCGTGGAAGCCGCAGTGCCGTCGTGCCGGAGAGGCGTTGCGATGGCATGCTGAGCGTCTCGCCCCGCAGCAATCGCAGCTCGCTGACGGGGGTCGAGAAAACCCGCGGACCGACGGCGGTGCGTTGCAGCGTGAGCACACGCGGAACCGTCATCGCACTGCGCCACGCGGCGGTCGGCACCACGGTCGCATAGTCCCAGTTGCTCATCCAGCCGATGAAGAGCCGACGGCCATCCTCGGTGGGAATGTCCGACCATGTGACACCCGCGTAGTTGTCGCGGCCATGATCGAGCCACACGCCTCTCGATGCCTCCTTGCCGCCCGCGCCGATGGCCGGTGCAAACGTGGGGTCCATCGTGAACGTGGTGCCATCGAAGTTGCCGACGAAGTACTGCGTCGCAGACCCGCCGTTCGGGCCACCCGGATTGATGCTCACCAGCAGCACCCAGCGCGTCTCGTTCGTGCCTTCGACCTTGAGTGGAAAGAGATCGGGACATTCCCACACACCACCGTGTGCGGCGATGTTCGCGCCGAACTCACTCACCTGTTCCCATCGCTTGAGGTTGTCCGACGTATACAGACGCACACGATCCGCGGCGGCGAGCACCATGATCCAGCGCTGTGACGGTTCGTGCCAGAGCACCTTCGTATCGCGGAAGTCCCGCACTCCCGGATTCGGGATGACGGGATTGCCGGCGTACTTGGTCCAGGTGCGACCCCGATCGTTGCTGTACGCGAGGCCCTGCGACTGGAAATCCTGCGCGCCCGCCTTCTCACGCGCCATGTTGTGATACGTGAACATCGCGACCAGCGGCGGCTTGCCACCGACACCGAAGCCGCTGGTGTTCTTCCAGTCGACCACCGCACTGCCGGAAAAAATCAGGCCGAGCGAATCCGGATACAGCGCCACGGGCAGATGTGTCCAGTGCACCAGATCCGCACTGACCGCATGGCCCCAGTGCATCGGTCCCCATACCGTGCTGTCGGGAAAGAACTGGTAGAACAGGTGATACTCGCCCTCGTAGAACACCATGCCGTTCGGATCATTCATCCACTTGGCGGGCGGCGTGAAGTGATATAGCGGCCGATGCGGCTCGGCCCCGACACTGGTCGGAACGACATCGGTGGTCGAGGGGACCTTCATCGGCTGGCAGGCCGCGAAGAACACTGCGGCAACCGCACACGTGATCGATGTCTTCAACGGAGGCTGGTCAAGGTCAGGGAGTGACGGTCAACTTGGGCACGCCATTGAGCAGCGCATCGATGGCGAGACTCGCCAGCGACGTGATGCCGGTGGGCAATGCGGCTTCATCGACCACGAACAACGGCGAGTGATTGGCGGGTGCCGTGGCGGGATCGGTGCCACGTGGCGTCACGCCCAAAAAGATGAACAGGCCGGGCACACGCTGCAGCAGCAACGAGAAGTCCTCACCGGGCATCGCGGGGGCACTCTCGAGCACGTTCGCACCGCCGAGGGCGTTGCGCAGCACGTTCGTGGCGCGACCGAACCAGCGCGGATCATTCACGGTCGGCGGATATCCGTCATCGGTGATCGTGACCGCGGCCGTCGCACCACCCGCACCAGCGAGACTGGTCGCAATCCGTTCGATCTGACGCGCGACGGTCGCGCGCGCCGTCGGATTGAACGTGCGAAAGGTGCCGTACATGATCGCGCTGTCGGGAATGATGTTCTCGCGCACACCGCCGTTGAACACCCCAACCGTGACGACGGCGGGACCGGCGGTGAGATCGACGCTGCGACTGACGATGGTCTGCAGATCGTTGATGATCTGCGCACCGATCACGATCGGATCGATGCTCCGCCATGGCTGCGCACCGTGCGCCTGCCTGCCGTGCACGACGACGCGCCAGCCATCGATGCTGGCCATCATGCCCCCACTGCGCGTCGCGACGGTGCCGGTCGGACCGGGCCAGGTATGCAATCCGTACACCGCTTCGACGTTCGGCGCGTCGAATGCACCAGCGTCGAGCATGCGTTGCGCACCACCGTTCCCTTCCTCGTCCGGCTGAAACAGGAACGTGACGGTGCCCGGCAGCTGTGCCTTCATGCCGCTCAGCACTTCGGCGACACCCATCAGGATCGCGGTGTGTGCATCGTGGCCGCACGCGTGCATGACGCCGACCGTCTGGCCATTGAACTGCGTGGTGACGGTGGACGCGAACGGCAGGCCGGTCTGTTCGGTGACCGGCAGCGCATCCATGTCGGCACGCAGCGCGACAGCGGGACCGGGCCGTCCGCCTCGGAGGACAGCCACGACTCCGGCGGCGCCTCCGACATTCGTCCTGACCTCAAGACCCAGCGCCGTGAGCTGCGCCGCGACGACGGCGCCAGTGCGTTGCTCGACTCCACTGAGCTCCGGATGTGCGTGGAGGTCACGGCGCCACGCCACGACCTTCGGCGTGACTGCGGCAACGCGCGCAGTCAGGTCACGCGCGATGGCGGGTGGGAGGGGCGGTGTGAGAGGCGCTTGCGCGTGGAGCAGTGCGGCGGACGCAGCGAGCGGGAGCAGCAGGTGGAGACGCATGGCCGGGAAGATGGCATGACGCGGTACGGTTGTCCGATCGCCCAACCTCGCGACAACCTTGCCGGACTTTTCAGTCCAGAATAGACTCGGTACATTCGCGGGCGTCTGCCAGCAGGGGCTGTCAATCATTCCTGGGGTGTCATCCATGCCGGACAGTGTGCGCGTGATGGAAGCTCCCGACGTGGCGGCACTGCTCGAGCGCATCGACACGCTGCAGGTCATGCGCAATCTGTTTCGCGCGCTGGGCAACGGGCGCGCGACCCAGCCGCCACAGACGCTCACGCCGTTCCCCGGTGGCACGGGCGACGTGATCACGTACCTCGGCGTGCTCGAGGACGCGGGTGTGTTCGGCGTCAAGCAGTCACCCTACATCTCGCAGCCCGATGGTGCGTTGATCACCGCATGGACGACCCTGATGTCGATGCAGACGGGTCGGCCGTTGATGCTCTGCGATTCGAAGCAGCTGACGACGGAGCGCACCGCGGCCACGACCGCGCTGGCCGTCGATCTGCTCGCGCGCGCGGGTGCGTCGCGACTGGCGATCGTCGGCACGGGACAGATCGGCCGG
>JACMLX010000157.1 GCA_014379355.1 Gemmatimonadaceae bacterium | reverse complement strand
GCGGTGAGACGAGGGCCGACTCGGATGGGGTGCGGCCGGACGACTCCGCGACGGGCTTGCTGCCGGGCGAGGGGCGCACGGTGCTGCGTGCCGATCGCGCCCAGTGAAACAGTGCCATCACGTCTGGCCAGCCGCGACGACGCGACGCGCGCTGACGCACGTCATACCGCGGTGCGAATTCGACGTTCTCGATGCGGCGCGCGAACGGTGTGACGTTGAGTGCGAAGTCGATGTTCGCGGCCCAGCCCTCGCCGGCGCACACGGGCCGGGTGCCGAGTGCCTTGAGCAGTTCACGAAGCACCGAGATGCGCACCAGGCGGAAGCCGGTGAACGGATCGGCGACGGGCGGCAGGCGCAGGAACGGCTTCACCGCCCAGCGTCCCCAGCGACGCAAGCGTCGCTCATCCTGGGGCGTCGCGTCCGACAGCGTGCGGTGGACAGCCACGAGATCGGCGCCGCCTTCGAAGCGCTTCACGAGCTCGGGCAGATGCTCCGGCGACTCGGTGAAGTCACCCTGCAGCAGCACCATCGCGTCGCGACGGGCGTATTCATCGTCTGCGGCGACATGTCGAACGAGCGCGTCGATGCTGGCGGCATACCCGCGATGCGCGCCGCCTCGCAGGACGGTGAGTGGCATGACCGACTGATACGGCTCGAGGACCTCGCCGGTCCCGTCCGTGCTCGCGTCGTCATACACGACGACGTCGTATTCCCGGGAGAAGCCCTGAAACACCGATCGCAGCCGCCAGAGCAGCACGCCGATGGTGGTGGCCTCGTTATGGACCGGAATGCAGATGCGAAGCACGTCGGACGGGTGGGCGGGAACGCGAAAAGATCCAGCGCGAATCTAACCCCGCGCGGACCCGGACGCCTACCGTCAGCACTCGCCTGCGACGAGCGCTGCGACACGCACGAAGTGATGCGCCTGTTGCGTGGCCTTGGCAACGCGCGTCGCTCGAGTGTATCCGATACTCAGGCACACTCGACCGCACCTCCCCACGCTGGCATGGAGAACGCGACGGATGATCCAGGCGGACCTTCGGCACACACTGACGCGCAACGATGCACAATTGGCGCTGCATCTGGTGGCGCGCGATTCGGCGCGCGACTTTTCGGCCGCCGAAGACGCGTTGCGGCAGGACGGCATCGATGCGTTGCTCGATGATGCGCGCCTTCTGACGGCGCTGACGTCCGACTCGCGTGCGGCACACGCCTCGCTCCCGATGTTCGTGTATGTCGTGGTGCGGCATTCGTTGCGCGAGCTCGGTGAACCGGAGCGCGGCGTGGCGGATTACGTCGCGAGTGTGGTGGTCCACTTCGCATCGCATGATCGCGCGTGGCGCATCGCGGTGCAGGACGATGCGACGTACACGACACTGACTGAGTTGCTCGCCGATGCATCGGACGGTGATGCGAAGCGCACGTTCCTGGTGCGGCAGCATCTGGCGAACCATGCGCTCTGGCTGTCGGGACTGTTCCCCGATCATGTGACGCAGAAGAAGTGGCAGCGCGGCGGCCCGGATCTGTCGTATTACGACGAGATGGGTCGTCAGGGCTTCCTGCTCGCGGCGGAACATCGCCTGGCCGACAGCACGGGGCTCAAGCCGGTGTTCGCGCGTGCGGCGGGGGAATTTCCGCTCATCCGCCAGGCGCTGAATCGTGTCAGCGACCGCCTGTTGTTTCCGGGCGTGCATTCGCCGGAGCGCCTGATGCGCCAGGTGAGTGACGAGGCGCGCTGGGGCCTGGCATCCTGAGATTGCCGTGGGACAGTAGTTGCGGCGGGGACGAACGCGGGAGTACTCTGGCCGGACGTTGCAGGTCGTCCCGTCCCGTTGCCCCGCAGACCGGTGTCGTCGTTCGGCAATCCCTCCTCACGCCGCCAGCTGGCGGAGATGAAGCAGACGCTCGCGCTGGCGCGTATTGCGCGCGACGACGTGCGTGCCGCGTATGCGGCGTCGATGCAGAAGCTCGACAGCGCACGCACTGAACTGGCGACCATTCTGCGCCGCGGCGACCTGGCACGACAGATCGACGACCAGGAAACCGTGACCGTCGCGGAGCGGTTCGCGGAGACGCAGCGAAACACGATTGCGATCTTCGAACGCAAGGTCGCGGTGCAACACGACGAGCTGGTGCTGACCGAGCGCACCGTCAGCGACATGGAAGCGGAATTGCGCGCCGTCACCGGCATCGGCCCGACGCCGACGGATCATGCGGACGCGGGCGATCCTCGTGAGCCCACTGCCGATCCCGCCGACTATCGGCCGCTGGATGACGCGGCGCGCGGTCAATCGGCTGATGATCGATTGGCGGAACTGAAACGCCGAATGGGGCGGGCGTAATGCGGCGGCGCATGCCCTGCTGTGTCGCGCTGGCCGGCGCGGCACTGCTGGCGATGCGGTGTGGGGCACAATCGATACCCACCGATACGGCCCTCAAGCGCTGCATCGGGCAACGCATCACGAAGATCTCGATCGAGCCGATCGGCCCGGAGTTCGGCGGGGCGTCGGCATCGTCACACCTGCTGACGAGTCTCGTGCGCAAGTTCCACGTCGATACGCGGACGCGTGTGATCCGCGAGTTCGTGCAGATGAAGGAAGGCGAGATCTGCACGGAGATCAAGCGGCGCGAAACGGAGCGTGTGCTGCGCGCGCAGTGGTTCATCCAGGATGCCCGCGTGCTGGTCTATCCCGACAAGGACGGCGTGCAGCTGATCGTGACGACGGTGGACGAAGTCGCCGTGATCGCGAGTGCCGGCGCGAACGGTGCGACGCTGAGGTCGGCGTCGTTCGGTAGCGCGAACCTGATGGGCCGCGGTTTCCTGATCGAAGCGGGATGGCGCGACAACGGCGGACTGCGCGATGGCCGCTCGCTCCGTATTCGTTCGGCGATCACGTTCGGACGCCCGATTCAGACCAGCCTCACATGGAATCGCTACGGACTCGGCAACCGCGCCGATCTCGAGATGCGGTATCCCTTCTTCACGGATCTCCAGCGCTACGGCTTCCGCGCGATCATCGGCAAGGATGATGATTATGTGCGATTCCTGCGTGACTCCGGCGACCTGCCGTTTCAGCGCGTATCGCGCACCTTCGGATCGATCGGCGGCGTGGCGCGTATCGGGCACCCCGGCTTCCTGCTGCTGGCCGGGCCGAGCCTCAGTTATGACCGCGAGGACATCGGCCAGACGGTCGTGGTGACGGACAGTGGCGCGTTTCCGTATGGCATGCCGCTTCCGGTGTTGCCGGCACCGCCGCAGAGTGCGACGCGCATCAACCTGCTGATCGGCGGCCGCGCCATGCGCTTTCTTCCGGTCGAAGGGTTCGACGCGATCACCGGCGTGCAGGACCTGCGCATCGGGGTGCAATTCGGAGGACAGTTCGGCCGCCCGTTGAAGCTCGGCGGCATCAGCACGGCAGACTACTTCGCGTCCGGCAACATCTATGGCGGCTGGGGCACGCAAAAGACGTTTCTCGGCACCGAGTGGATCTTCTCCGGTCGCAAGTCGCAAACGCGCTGGGATGGACGACTGATCAGCGGTCGATCGGCGATCTACATCAAGCCGACGAAAAAAGCGACGTCGATCGTGTCGATGGAATTCACGGGCGGCAAGGATGTACGCGTGCCGTTCCAGGTCCCGCTCGGACAGTCGTCGCGCGGGCTGCGCGGCTTCCGTAGTTCCTTCGACGCTGGCGGCAGCCGTTTCATCCTGCGTGGTGAGCAGCGACAGGCCATCGGTCGCCCCTGGGGTTTTGCCGATGTCGGAGGGTTGGTGTTCGGCGAGACGGGGCGCATCTGGGCGGGTCGCGTGCCGTTCGGTGTCACGACACCATGGCGTGCATCCGTCGGCACTGGCGTGCTCCTGTCCGTTCCGCCGCGCTCCCGTCGCCTGTATCGACTCGATCTCGCGTACGGCCTGAATCCCGATGATCGCTCGAAGCGCTGGGAATTTCGGCTGACGTCGGGCAACTTCACGCGCACGTTCTGGCAGGATCCGGATGAAGCGAGGCGCGCGCGAGAGCGGTCATTGATCTCGAATCTCTTCTCGTTCTAGGCACTGCGTTGTGGGGATAGGTCGGGGAGGCCGGAGAGTGCGTCGGTTGCAACGCTCTGTGCGGATCGCGACATCCCTGACTCTTTTTGGATGTGGAGCGCACGGAGCTCACGGAGTGCGTCGCTTGCCGGGCTCGGTGCGGATCGTGACATCGATGACTTTTTTTGGAGAAGAGCTCACGGAGCGCACGGAGTGCGATGCTTGCAACCTTTGGCGCAGCTCGCGACATCGCTGATTTGTGGGAACAGCTGTCACCAAAAAATTCGTCGGTGCGCGATGGGCAGAGCGTTGTCTGGTGAGCACTCCGTGAGCTCGGTGCGCTCCGCTTCCAAAGCAGTTTGCGATGCGACGAGAAAGTGAGAGGCGGGAGTGACACGCACTCTCCGGCCTCCCCGACCTCTACATCGAAAAGCTCGTGCGAATGCTGTAGAAGCCGTCAGGCGGACGGCACACTGCGCGTGAGTTTTTTCAGGAGTGGCACGCAGAGCAGCATCACGAGCCCGGCGCCCCATGCAGTCGCGGTGGGGATGGTGAAGAATGTCGCGCGGCTCGGAATCTCGTCGATCAGGCCAGCCAGGAACCCGCCGAGAAAGTTGGCGGCGGAGATGGCCAGGAACCACGTGCCCATCAGCAGCGACACGAACTGCACCGGCGCCACTTTCGTCACGTAGCTGAGTCCCACCGGATACAGCGCGATCTCGCCAAGGCTGTGACAGAGATAGGCGCCGACCAACCAGAACGGTGACACTTTCGCGCCGGCATCGACGGCCTGACCAGCGAAGAACAACAGGAAGAAACCAAGCCCTGCGAGGAACAGGCCGTACACCATCTTCATCGTCGTCGCGGGTTCCTTGCCGCGCTTGTGCAGAAAGAGCCAGAAGCCGGCCGCGAAGGGACCAAGCAGGATGATGCAGAGCGGTTGGATGCTCTGGAACCAGCTCGCCGGAAACCGATCCATGCCGAGCAGCCACGCGCCTTTCGTGAGATCGGTATCGCGATCCGCAAACAGCGTGAGCGAACTGCCGGCCTGCTCGAATACGAGCCAGAAGAACACGACGAACGTGGAGACCATCACCAGCGCCCATACACGCTCGCGCTCCTCGCCTTTCGTGCCAAGCAGTGCGACGGTGAATGCGGCGCCGATGATCAGCCCGTACAGCATCGACATCAGGCCCGACAGCGAGAACAGCCATGCCGGAATGCCGATCGCCGACCACGTACCGATCGACGCCAGCGTGGAGATGATCACCCCGCCCGTCGCGCCCAGCACGGCGTTGCGAGTGTAGGATGGAATGCCGAGTTCACCCGCCTCGGCGGCGATCTCGGCATCGCGCGCATGGTCAGGCGCCATGCCGATGCCGGGCAGATACTTGTCGCGCCCGAGCAGATACACGATCAGGCCGAGTACCATGCCGACGCCCGCGGCACCAAAGCCGAGGTGCCAGCCGAAGCGCTCGTCCTCGGCGAGAAATCCGCAGATCAGCGGTGCGAGAAAGGCGCCGAAGTTGAAGCAGCTGTAGAAGATCGTGAAACCTGCGTCACGACGCGGATCGCCCTTCGCGTACAACTGCCCGACCATCGTGGAGACATTCGGCTTGAAGAAGCCGGTGCCGATGACCACGAAGATCAAGCCGGCGTAGAAGAACGTCATGTCGTTGACCGCGAGCAGGAAATGCCCGATCGCGATGATCACGCCGCCGATGACGAGTGACCGCCGTGTGCCGATGAAGCGATCCGCGATGTAGCCACCGATCATCGGCGTCAGATAGACGGCGCCGGTATAGGCGCCGTACAACCGCGACGCATCCTGCCCGCTCCAGTGCAGCGCCTTGGTCGGGTACAGCACGAGAATCGCGCGCATCCCGTAATACGAGAAACGCTCCCACATCTCCGCGGCCGCGAGCAAGCCAAGACCCCGCGGGTGTCCGAAGAACGCGCGATCGCTCGATGCGATCGAGGCGGGCACAGGTGCGGCAGAAGCTGGGGGCACGGCGATCAGGTCGCGGGAGAGACGGCGGCCCGGCGACTGCGAAGTGCCGCGGCCGGGAGAAAGAAATCGGTCGTGCCGGCCGGTTGCTTGATGCAGGCAGCCCAGTGTCCCGGAGCCTTCTCCTCGAGCGGCGGCACCGCTTGTGTACACGCCACGTCCTTGCCCGGATGAAAGCAGCGCGGATGAAACACGCACCCGCTCGGTGGGTTGGCCGGCGACGGTGGGTCACCCTCGAGCACGATGCGATCGCGCGGCGCGAGCGGATCCGGCAATGGAATCGCGCTCAGCAGCGCCTGCGTGTACGGCATGATCGGCGACGCGAAGAGGGTCTCGGCCGTCGTCAGCTCCACGATGCGGCCGAGGTACATGACGGCGACCCGCGTCGCGAGATGTTCGACCACACCCAGGTCGTGTGCGATGAAGAGGTAGGTCAGTCCGCGATCGCGCTGCAGATCCTGCAGCAGGTTGATCACCTGTGCCTGCACCGACACATCGAGCGCCGACACCGGTTCGTCGAGCACGATGAACTTCGGTTCCACCGCCAGCGCTCGTGCGATACCGACACGCTGACGCTGTCCGCCTGAGAATTCGTGCGGATACCGCTTCGTCCATTCAGGCCGCAGGCCTACCTCGTCGAGCAGCGACTGCACACGCTTGTCCGCTGCCGCGCCGTCGGCCAGTCGATGAATGATCAGCCCTTCCTTGACCGTGTCGCCGATCGTCATGCGCGGATTGAGCGACGCGTACGGATCCTGGAAGACGAGTTGTATGTGCTGACGCATCCTGCGCAGCTCGGCACCACGCAGCGTCCGCAGGTCGACGCCGTCGAACGTGATCTCACCCGCGGTCGGCTCGACGAGGCGCAGAATGCAGCGGCCGGTGGTCGTCTTGCCACATCCCGATTCGCCGACCACCGCCAGCGTCTCACCGGCGGCGACATCGAACGACACATCGGTCACGGCGCGCACGCTGCCTTGCACACGATTGAGGATGCCGCCACGAATCGGGAAATCCTTCGAGAGGCCGCGCACACTCAGCAACGGGGCGCTCATGCCATTGCCCCGGCGATCTGCGCGACCCGTCGTTCAGGCTCCGTCACGAGATGACAGCGCGACGAGCGACCATCGCCCAGTTGGTGCAGCGGCGGCGCTTCGGTGGTGCACCGGCTCCACGCGTATGCGCAGCGATCCGCAAAACGACAGCCTGTCGGCCACGCGCCCGGTGGCGGCACGGTGCCGGGAATCGTCGTCAATCGCTGGCGGCGTGTGCCGGCGCGCGGCATCGCGGCCATCAGTCCCTGCGTGTACGGATGCTGCGGCGCCGCGAACAGCGTCGTGACCGGCGCTTCCTCCACGATCTGGCCGGCATACATGACCGCGACTCGTTGCGCCGATTCCGCCACCACGCCGAGATCGTGCGTGATCAGCAGCATCGATGCGCCCCGTGCCTGTTGCGCCTCGCGCAACAGATCGAGCAGCTGCGCCTGGATCGTGACGTCGAGCGCCGTGGTCGGTTCGTCGGCGATGAGCAGCGAGGGATTCATCACCAGCGCCATCGCGATCATCACCCGCTGGCGCATGCCGCCGGACAACTGATGCGGAAACTGCTTCGCGCGGATCTCCGGCGACGGAATGCCGACGGCGCCGAGCATCGCCACTGCGCGATCCCACGCGGCACTGCGACTGCCATCGGCGTGAGTGCGCACCACCTCGGCGATTTGCTCACCCGCCGAGTACACGGGATTGAGCGCGGTCATCGGCTCCTGGAAAATCATCGCTGCCTGCTTGCCGCGAATGCCGCGCAATTCCTTGTCACCGAGTGTCAGCACATCGCGCCCATCGAACAGGATGCGACTGCCCGGTTCGATGCGTCCCGGTGCATCGATCAGGCGCAGGATCGTGAGCGCCGTGAGCGACTTGCCGCACCCGCTCTCACCGACCAGCGCCAGCGTTTCACCTCGCGCGATGTCGAACGAGACACCATCCACGGGAGTGATCAGACCGTCGGCGGTACGGAACGTGACGCGGACATCGCGCAACGAGAGCAGGGGATCGGACATCGGTGTGCGCGTGTCGGTCATGTACGGGGAAGCTGCCGGGGGGCCAGCGCGTCGCGCAACCCGTCGCCGAGTGCACTGACAGCCAGCACGACGAGGACGAGGCAGAAACCGGGGCCAAGCGAGACCCATGGCGCAGACGCAATGAACTCGTAACCGTCACCGATGATGTTGCCCCAGCTGGGCTGTGGTGGCTGGACACCGATGCCGAGCCAACTCAGTCCTGCTTCGAGCACGATGACCTGACCGACAGCGAGGGTGGACGCGACGAGCACCGGTCCGAGCGCGTGCGGCAGCAGATGACGCAGCGCGAGGCGTGCCGGTGTGGCGCCGAGCGCGCGCGCGGCGAGCACATAGTCGGCGCCGCGAATGGTCCGCACTTCGCCGCGCACGAGTCGCGCGGTGCCGAACCATCCGGTGAGTCCCAGCACAAGCACCAGCAGCCACACCGGCACACTCGGCATCGCGGCCAGCAATGCGAGCAGCAGCAGCACACGCGGCACACTCAGGCCGGCGTCGACGATGCGCATCATCAGCGTGTCGATCCCACGGCCTGCGAGGCCGGACGCGAGTCCCCATAGAACGCCGACCAGCACTTCGATCAGCACGGCGCTGGTCGCGACCGCCAGTGACACGCGACCACCGCTCAGCACCCGCGACAGGACATCACGCGAGTAAGAATCGGTACCCAGCAGATGCTCGGCACTCGGCGGCGCGTGCACGAGATGCGTGATATCGAGCTGCTCGTACGGTCGATAGGGGCTGAGCAGCGGGCCGAGCAGGACCAGCGCAATCATGGCCGCGAGCACCGCGCCTGCGAGCAGGCTGCGGCGATCCGTGCGCAGCCGTTGCGCGATGACGCGCCAATCGCCGGACGCCAGCGCAATGCTGGTCACGATGTGATACGGGACACGTCGCTCTCGATCTGCATGGCTCGCGGATCGAGGAGCTGCGACAACACGTCCGCGACGATGGACCCTGCGACCACCATCACGGAGCCAACCAGCACGCATCCGACAACGAGGTGATAGTCGCGTGTCGAGATCGCGGTCGCAGCCAGCGCGCCCATTCCCGGCCACGCGAACACGCGCTCGATGAACACCGAGCCACCCACCAGTGCCGGCAATGCCAGACCACCGAGGGTCACGACCGGCCCGAGCGCGGTGCGCCACGCGTGTCGCCGGAAAACAGTCCACGGCCCGACGCCCTTTGCCGTGGCAGTTCGTATCCAGTCGCTCCCGAGTCGATCGAGCAACGCCGCGCGTTGTTGCCGTGCGACGGGTGCCGCGATGAGGATCAACAATGTCAGGACTGGAAGTGCAAGATGTGCGAGTCGGTCCCGCAATACGGTTCCGAGCGACGCCGCCACTGGCAGCAGTGGATCGGATGCGAGTCCCACCGGAAAGACACGAAACCAGTAGGCGCCCGTGAGCAGTACCACCAGCGCCAGCCAGAAATCGGGAAGGGCCGCACCGAACAGCGTGACGGCGCCGATGACATGATCGGTCGCGCGATTGCGACGTGCTGCCTGCAGCGCGCCGAGTGACATGCCGATCCCGAACGACAGCAGCAGCGCAATACCCATCAGCCAGAGCGTGTTCGGCAGCGCCGCGGCGATGACACGTGCAACCGGCTGGTTCGCGCTCACCGACCAGCCGAGATCTCCGTGCAGCAGCGCCCAGATCCAGCGCACGTACTGCGTGCCGATGTTGCCGTCGAGACCGTACGCAGCGCGCCACTGCGCACGCAATGCCGGCGTGAGATGTGCATTCTCGAGCGCGCCGGCAAAGGGATCGCCGGGTGCAAGGCGTATCAGCACGAAGGTGGCCGTCGCAACGATCGCGATGACGACGAACCCCTGTCCGATGCGGTGAATCAGCGCGCGCACGCGTGCGGTCGTGCGTTGGTGCGGGTCAGCGCGCGGCGGTCGCTGGCGCGTCGCGCGCGATGCGCTTGTCGGCCGGGATGTACCACTTCGGAATGCCCGCCCACCAGCTGTCCACTCGCATGCCCGTGGTCACGAAACGTGAATTGATCGCCATCGCCAGCCGCGGTTCGGCGAGCCAGATCGCTGGCGCATCATCGGTGATGATTTTCCAGGCGTGCGCAAAATGCGCGTGTGATTCGGTCGCAGAGAGCACGGTGAGTGCGCTGTCGAGTTCCGCATCGAATGCGCTACTGCGATACGCGCCATAGTTGTTCAATCCCCTGGCCGCCGCGGCGGTCGTCCACGCATCACGCGCATTGGCGGGACCGGCATCCTGTGCCCACGCGCCGATGGTCGCGTCAAAATTGCGCGCTTGCATCCGCGCCCCGAATGCGCTGTTGTCGGAGCTCTCGACCTTCACGTCGGCGCCCACGCGACGGAACTGTTCCTGGAACAGCACCGATGCGCGCACACGGGGGAGGCTGGACGACGGCACCGCGATGGTGAAGCCGAGCACCGTGCCATTCTTCCGCCGCAGCGAGTCGGCGCCACGCACCCATCCGGCCGCATCCAGCAGTTTGTTGGCGCTGTCCACCGAGTACGGCATCGGCCGGAGTGTCGTGTCGGCGCTCGCTTGCGCTGAGGTGAACGGACCGCGCGCCTGCACGGCCAGCGAATCGTAGATATTCGCCACGATGCTGCGACGATCGGTCGCCATCGTGAGTGCGCGGCGCACGGTGCGATCGCCGAATACCGGATGCGGCTTGCCCGTCGCTGGATCGACCTGATTCAGGCTGAGGAAGTTGTAGCTCAGTGACGGCGCAATGATCAGCTTGAGTTGCGGATTCTTCACCACCTCGGCCACCTTGTCGGGGCGCACCGCTTCATACAGGTCGGCCTCGCCGGTCGCCACGCGAGTGAATGCCGTCACCGGATCAGCGGACTGCGTGAAGATCACGCGATCGAGGTGCGCGCGTCGCCGCCCGCCGGTGGTGTCGGCCGCGAGTTCGATCGTCCTGCCCGACTCCCATCGCACGACCCGGAACGGTCCGCTGCCCACGGGCTGCGATGCGATCGGCGCGGAGGCCAGCGTCGCGCGATCGAGTGAGCGAAGCAGATGCGCCGGAAGAATCTGCATCTGCATGGTGGCTTCGAAGAACTGGTCCGGTGTGTGCTTCCTGAACCAGAAGACCGCGGTGGTGGAATCGCGCGCGATCACCGAGTCGATGTTGGCGAGCTGCGCGGCCGCAGACGCGCCGGTTTTCGGATCCATGTACAGATCGAACGTGAACGCGACGTCTGCCGCACGGACGTGCGCTCCGTCGTGCCAGCGAGCATCGGGGTCGAGATGAAACGCGATCGACAGCGAATCCTTCGACCAGTCCCAGCGTGTCGCGAGATCGGGCGTGAATCCGTCATCCCCGATCGAATTCAGCGCCGGACCGACGGTCGCCAGATGCTGGAAGACGAGATCTTCAACCTGCAATCCACTGTTCTGAACCGTGATCGGCGGCATCAGGTTGTCCGGCCCACCGGCCGTCGAAATGACCAGCGTCCCGCCCGTCAGATCCTTCGCGGCGGCCTGCTTCGCGTCCTGTGTGCCCGAACAGCCAGCCAGCGTCAGAACGGCAATGAGGGACAGCGCACGCAATCTCGGCATCGGGATCAGCGTTTCGGGTGGTGGGTGGGACGTCGAGTCACCGACGCCAGGTCCAGAGCGGGTCACGATAGCGCGTCGCGAGCGCTTCGACAGGGTGACGCACGAGATGGGTATCCGTCGTTACGACGATATCACCGCCTGCTGCAGCACGCACCGCCCCAGTGAGGGCGTCGATCAACTGGTTCGCGCTGACATCGGGCCGTACGCTCCAGAGGGTCGCCGGCGTCGCCATCTCGGGCAGCGGGACCAACGCAAGCGCGTTCAGCATCTGCTGGTCATCGGCGAGCAGGATCGAGCCGTGCTGAAGGAACGCCCTCGTGCCACGGTGCTGCGCCGAGCCGACGATTTTCCGACCCTCCACCACCAGCTCGCCCGCTGCCGGCGCCTCGAAGCAGGGAGCACGCCCGGGAGTCGCCATGCGATCCGTCGGCATCGCGCGTTCCGCGGCGACGCCGAGCGCGCGCAGGGCGTCAAGCAGCACGTCGTTGATGGCTTCGTATCCGCCGCGCAGTGTCGGAGCGACAGCGGCGGGCGCTGCCACGGCGTACGTCACCTCGCGTGCGTGCACGAGCGCCCTTCCGCCGGTCAGCCGTCTCACGGCGGGCACATCCAGCGCCTCACAGCGTTCGAGACTGTAGACGCCCTCGCATCGCTGATTGCGTCCGAACGACACCGATGGCCGTTCCCACTGGTACAGCCGGACGATCGTCTCGCCGGTGTCGGCCGCCGCGAGCAGCATCGCCTCGTCGAGCGCCATGTTCGTTGCCGCGTCGTGCAGGCCGCTTCTCAGCAGCCGAACAGGGCCGGACCACAGGCGGTGTGATGCGGTGGGTGAGGTTGGCAGGGAAACGGTAGCCACCGTTGTGGTCGCTCTCAGGGATTACGTTTATATGGCGCCGGCGGACATTTCCGTGTGG
>JACMLX010000156.1 GCA_014379355.1 Gemmatimonadaceae bacterium | reverse complement strand
GGCTGGCGGGCGGTGCGGTCGCCGCATGCGCCAGCGTGCGTGCTTGTTCTTCTTCTTCCTCGACCGTAGGGAGAGAAGAAGAAGTACAAGCTTCTCTGTTCAACACATGCTCAGCAGGTGTTGAACACATGTTCGGCGCGTTGTCGTGCAACGAGTTACGCCATGCGTCGGCGTCCTCGATTCCGTGCATGTGCGCGTAAACCAGCGGTTCGGGCGTCAATTCGTGTACATGTGCTGAACATGTGTTCAACACGTGTTCAGGCGCATCGGCCGTCATCGGCGCCGACGCTTTCGGTTCCCTTAGAGGACGCGGTTTTGCGGTGCGTGCTGCCTTCCCTGGCTGCCGTGACACACCACTTGCCTTGCCGGCGCGGCGACGCTTCTCGATGATGGCATCGGCCACGGCGCGCTTCTGAAGGAGCCAGACGGCAATGAGTGATTTCCGATCCTCACTCCGCACCCAGCGCTCCGAATCGACAAGCTCCTTGTACAGCAGCTCCGCGTCGGCCGCCGCTTTCTCACACAGGCGAAGGAATCGCTTCATCGGCACAGCACACGAGCCGTCCGGTGCTGACCAGGCTTGGTACGTGAGCCGGGTGTCGATGGCGAGCGCGTTGTTGGACATGTCGTCCGTCGACGACTGCTGCCATCCCACTTCGAACTTGAACCACGTCAGGGAATTCTGCGGCGTGGTCATGGCTGTGCTCCCATGTCGAGTGCCACCGGGTACACAGAGTGCTCGACGCCATCGAGCAATCGCCCACCAGACTTCGACGAGCGACCACCCCACTGCTTCCAGAAGAACGGCACGCCGGCGCCGGCGCACGCATCGCGAAGGCCTTGTGCCCAGGCCAAATCGCAGGGTCGGGCATGCGGTCCGCTTTCACCGCCGCCGATGACCCAATCGATGCCAGCGAGCGGCAGATCGTCGAGTGGGCCGAGCAAGGGTTCCGCTGAAATAAATTTGACGGCCGCATGCGTCTCGAGCAGACGATCGACGCGGTACGCGACCGTCATCGATTCCACGCTGACGCCGAGCCACAGATTCGGCGGCCACGGGAGCTGACGGCGGTATCGTACTGCACGATCCGGACGCTTGGTCAACAGCTGGAACTGATGCTGAGGCGCACGAACCATGGTGGCGAACACCTGTGCGATCTGTGCGTACGAAAAGTGCCCGTGAAACACATCGCTCATCGAGTTGACGAAGATGCGCTTCGGCGTTCGCCACCGGAGAGGTTGGTCGAGCCGCTCGGGCCAGAACCGGGGCGCGAACGGATCCTCTCGATTGCGATCGGTGAGCACCACCGGCGGCTGTGCCAGATAAGTCGCGCGCGTCTTCGTGTGTGCCACCGTCAGCGCATAACAGTGATCGCAACCGGCGCTGATCTGCGTGCATCCCGTCATCGGGTTCCATGTCGCATCGGTCCATTCGATGCCCGTCATCGCGCGACTCACGCTGCCACCGCCGTCACAAAAAGCCGCGGACCGACCAATGCGGTCGACCGCCATGCATCACGGTACGGATGCAGATACCGATCGAGATAGTGCTCGAGCAACACCGCGCCGGTGTATCGCCGGCGGAATTCCTGCGCACTCGGATGTCCCTGAATGTGCAGCGTGCGATGGAACGCCTGCGGCGAGGAGTACCTCAGCCGGCGCGCGACCTCGGACAATGACAGGCGCGGATCCTCGAGCAGAAAGGCGGCACGCACCAACATAGCGTCCGCCAGGCAGGCGCGCGGCGAGGGTAGTCCGCCGCGGTGAAATCGCGACAGGAGTGCGCCATAGCCCGTGCCGAAGTGGTGCGCCACCACGCGCATCCGATGCGCCGGCGGATCCGACGTGAAGAAGTAGTCGACCAGGTCGAGCGTGTCCGGTGGCGCGCCGTCGAGCGCGTTGGAGAGCTGCGTCACGATCGTCGCCCAAGTGGCGCTGTTGCGAGTGGGATTCATTCCGCGGCTCCTATTGCGCTCGACGCGCACGCGCGCGCCCAGATCTTCTCGAGATTGTTCGCGGTCTTGAGACGAAGCTTTGCTGTCATGTCTAGGCCTGAACGCAATGCCACGGCAGCGCAGAAGAGCGCGATCACTTCATCATCGGACAAGGCAAGCGCCGAGAGCTTCGCCGGCGGCGGACGTGGTGGCGCCGGCTTAGTGTGCTCGGGAGGTGCCGGTCGCGCTGCTTTGCGCGTCATGTCATCACCGCCGGCGGTCGACGCGCCGGCGACGGCGCATTCGCACACTTGCCTCGGCTGCCGCACGTGGCGCGCGGCCGGCCGAGACCCGAGAAGGGTATCGACGCTCCGCAGATGCGACACACCGGCGCCGGTCGCGTCGGATGCAGCTCGTAGTATTTCTGCAGTGCCTGCGCGCGTTTCTGCGCGATGCGCTCCGGCCGTGCGTTGTGGCGACGATAGTTCGCGACGTACCCTGGCGTCTGTTTCAGCGCGTACCGACGCTTGTGCATCTTCACGCGATCGGGATGCGCTTCTGCCCACGCCTTGCGCGTCTCGTACTTGCGCGCACGAACTGCTTTGCGCTTCGAGTACTTCCTTGCTCGCGCAAGCCGTTCCTCTCGGTGCCGCCGCTCGGACTCACGCTGCTGTCGCACGCGCGCCGCCTGCTTGTGCCCTGCGCAGCGCGTCGCCTTCCCGGTCTGTCCTTCGACCGGACCGTTGCAATCGCGACAGATCCCGGCCAGTCGGCGCTCGCAGGAGTAACAACGCGCGACCAGGCGGCCGAGGCGATCGGTGAGTAGATCCATGCGCGCACCGCAGATCCGAACCGGGCACCGATCCGCTGGTCGCGTCTGCGCCGACACCTTCTGGGGGTCGGCTGTCACAGCGATGCGCCACTGTGCACCTGGCGTAAAGCCGCCAGATAGATCGAACGTCCACGCGCCGGCCATGGTCCGACGTCACGCAGCAGCACGAGCACATCGGCTAGCAGCCAGCACAGCCAGCGCACGGCGCGCGCGCGGCGCGACCGTCCGGATCCCCACGGATGTAAGCCGGTACGAAGTCGCAAAGGCAACGACTTCCACAGGCGAAACCGCCAGACACAGAACACGCCGAAGTACCACTGCAGGAGCGGCGTCATGGTGTCGTGCCTCGCTTCGGCCAGCGGAAACTGATCTCGACGAGCAGCGTGTCGATGAGTGTTGCCATGTTGCGGGCGTTCTGCATCGTCCAGGTCTTTTTCGCATAGACCAGCGTGCGCGCCGTGATCGACACGAGCTTTGAGTCGTGCGCCATCGTCGCCAGCGACGACATGAATGCCGTCAGCTCATCGACGAGGATCGCCTGATTGTCACTAGCGACCGTCTTCCAGTTTTTCGCCCGGATCGCTCGCTCGATGAGGGCGAGGCGGTCCTGCAGCTCCGCCGGCGGAGGGGCGATGGTGCCCGTCATGCGAGCACCTGGCCGCCGGCGTGCGCGATCGTCGCGTGCACCTGCATCGAGGTGGCGCCCGACTCCCTGGCGATCTTCGCGGAGGTGTCAGTGAGCAGCTGCGAGCCGGACTTGATGCACGCCTCGAGCATCGCCAGCGAGTGAACCACGCGTTCCGGCGAAGGTGCGCGCCCGAGGTCGCTCACAGTGACCCCGCTAGGTGCGCGGTCTCCGCGTCGTCAGCGCTCGCGGAGTCCGGTGGTTCGTTGACCAGGGTGGCCCGGATGTCTGCGGCCCAAGCACGGGCCGCGCCGACGATGTCGTTTATCGATGAGCGTTCGCCGCCATGTTCGAGGCGCATGGACTCGGCGGAGTCCGCGAGCGCCTGCCGATGTGGCAGGGTGAGCTCTGGCTTGTGGACGTCGAGGCCGTAGAACTTCCACTGATCCGCCAGCGCGCCAGGCCCGTAAAACCGCGTGGCGGCACCGACGCTGCGACCAGACGCGCGATCATGGGCGTCGTACAGGCCCGCGCCGAGACACTGCGCGACCAGGAACGCAATGACATCACTGGGCGCATCGAACACGATCGGATCGGACGGATTGCAGAGCCGATACGTGCGTCGATCTGCCAACAGATCGACCGAAAGTTCTGTCCGTCGTGCGTCTGTCGTTTCATGCAGCGGTTCGGCATCGATTCGGCGCGGTTGCGAACGAGTTGCCGAGTCGCTACCCTCTATGGCAGATCGGGAACCTTGCGAATTTCCACCCAGACGGAGCCCCGCGGTCAAGGGTTCAATCCCCTTCTGTGGCTCTGGTGGTGTGGGGATAGCAGGGTAGGGTGCTTTGGTATTGCGGGAGTAACTCAGTTGGTAGAGTGTCAGCTTCCCAAGCTGAAGGTCGCGGGTTCGAGTCCCGTCTCCCGCTTTGAACTTGGTTTTATCCGTCCACTCATGTGAAGCCGTTCACATGAGTGGATTTTTTGTTGTTCAACTCGCGTATTCACGAGGCGCCGCTATCAGGTTCTCGGTGGAGGCGGTATTTCGTCCCTTCTCACATCCACGGTGTGGCCATGGCTAGCACGATGCGCTCGCGCAGGATCACGCTCCCGCAGCCTTTCGCCGGCTTCATCGTAGCAGCGACGTTGGCGACAGCGACGGCCGTAGCAGCGCAGACGCCGGTGACTCGCGCTGCAACCACCCTCCCCACCGACCCCGACGTCCTCGGCGCCGAACGCCTGTTCTCCGCCTGGATGGACGGCCAGGTCGCCTACCGCGGACTCCCCGGCATCGCCGTCGGCGTCGTGTACGATCAGCAACTGGTCTGGTCGAGTGGGTTCGGGTTCGCCGACGTGAAGGCGAAGATCCCGATGACGGTGCAGACGAAGTTCCGCATGGCGTCGCACAGCAAGCTGTTCACGGCCATCGCGATCATGCAGCTGCGCGAGGAAGGGAAGCTGCGGCTCGATGATCCGGTCGTGAAGTACCTGCCGTGGTTCACGGCGAAGCCGGCGGGTGATGATGATGGCCCGATCACGATCGAACAGCTGCTCTCGCACAGCTCGGGGTTGCAGCGCGAAGCGGGCGATCACTGGCGCAGCTACGAGTTCCCGACTGAAGCTGATCTGAAGCGGATGTATTCGGAACGTCAGGCGGCATTTGCGCCATCGGTGCGGTGGAAATACTCGAACCTCGCCTACGCGGTCGCAGGACTGCTGATCGAAGCCGTCAGCGGCGAGAAGTGGGCGGACTACGTCGCCAATCACATCTACGCCCCGCTCGGCATGACCTCGTCGAGCGTCGACCAGAACGTGCCGGGTCTCGCGGTGCCGTACACGCGTCGCATGCCCGACGGCACACGTGATGTGATTCCGTTCGTCGATGCGAAAGGTCTGGCGGCCGCGACGGGCATGACATCGAACGTGGAAGACATGGCGCGGTTCGTCTCCGCGAATTTCCGACGCGGCGCGCGGGGCGGGGCACAGATCGTGAGCAGCGGATCGTGGCGCGAACTGCACCGTGTACGATCTGTCGACGAGACGTGGGTCTCCGGCTCGGCGCTCGGCTTCGATGTGCAGCGCTACAACAACCGCACGTACGTCGGACACGGCGGCGGCTATCCGGGCAATACGACCTTCACGTCGCTGCAGATGGACGATAAGGTCGGCGTCATCGTGCTTACGAACACGAATGACTCGAACGCCGGTGAGATCGCGCGGCAGTTGATGGGCACCGTGGGTGCGGCCGTGGCAAAGGCCGCGCGTGGCACGCCGACAGTCGTGGCGTGGGATCCGACGTGGGCGCGCTTTGCCGGCTTGTATCGTGGCGTCTGGGGTGATCAGCAGGTGGTGCTGCTCAACCAGAAGCTGGTGCTGATCACGCCGAACGCCGCCGCGGTGGATACGTCGACGACGCTCGAGCCACTCGGCGGCGGCCGCTTCCGCTACACGGCGCCGACGGGCGGTGGTGAAGTGGGCGAAGTCGTGCGTTTCGTCGAAGTGCCGGGGAAGCCGATGCGCATGTTCATCGGCGACAACTGGATCGACAAGCGCGAGACCGCTGCACCTGCGCGGTGAACACGTCCGCGCGATCCGATGCAACGTCGTGCGGTCGACTCAGGTCGTGATCTCCGTGCCGTCTTCCTGCTTCGGTACCCACTCGTCGTAGCGCGCTTCCGCAGCGACGAA
The DNA here is from genome assembly GCA_014379355.1 of Gemmatimonadaceae bacterium. Lineage (GTDB taxonomy): Bacteria > Gemmatimonadota > Gemmatimonadetes > Gemmatimonadales > Gemmatimonadaceae > JACMLX01. The sequence continues at coordinate 3,521 of JACMLX010000156.1, read as the reverse complement.
GGCACCGCGCAGCGAGTCGAACAGCTTACGGAATGACGCATCCGTCAGCCCGGCTTCCTTGATCTCCGGCGTCCCTGCCTTCTTTGCTGCGACATTGAGTGCGTGCACGAGCTGTGACTTCTTCAGCTTTGCAAGCCCCTGCCAGATTTCGTCAGCCGTACCGACGTCGATCGGCTCGATGCCGAGCCCGAGGTCACATGCGTAGTGGTGCCCGGCGAGCGGCTTCCAGGTGACGGTCTCGGTCGGAGACGAAGCGACAGCGGACAGATGATCCGCGAGCGAGCGGCTCATGCTGACTTTCGGCGCGTTCGGATAGAGGTCCGGAAACTGGCTGTACGCCTGGAAGTGGTTCGGATCGTTGTCCTTGCCGCCCAGACGGATGCGGAAGAGTGAGCCGGAACCTTGTGGCGGGCTCTCCCAGAGATCATTGCGCACCTTGAACAGCGCATTCTGCAGCGCATAGCCGTGCACCGTCGTGATCGTGTCGAACTGGTGCTCCTTCGTCACGATGGATTCCTTGCCGTCGTCGTGAACGAGGACGAGACCGAGATACCCGACGTCGATGGCGACGCCGTAGTTGTGCAGACCCTCGCCCGGATGCGCTTTCGACGACTTGTTGAGCAGTGCCTTGTGCTGATCCGCGAACGACCGGAGATAGCTCACGGCGGGATTCCATCCGCGCAGGACGATACCATGCGCCGAGAAGACGGCATCGACCTGTGCCAGGACGGAGTTCCTGAAGTCGTCGTCGAGGCTCGCCTCCGTGATCTCCTTGCGGGCCAGTTGCCACTCGTTCAGCGAGCCTTCCAGGTAGGCGTGCCTGCTCTTCAGGAGTGTGCGCAGGCGGGCGAGTCGCGGCGCCACCTTCGTCGACTCCTGCACCAGCTTGCGGAACGTCGTCGTGCCGGCGGCGATCACCCCGAGTGTTTCCGACGGGTTCGTGGGCGCGCCGGCGACGGCTACCGGTGAACCGCTGATCCGCGCCGGCGCCATGGCCTTGCCCGGCTTCATCGGTTCAGCGGCGAGGCCGTGTGCGAGCTGGAATTCGCGAATCGCCTTGGCCGTCGCCTCGTCGCAGACTCCGGACGCCTTGCCGGCAAAGAATGGGGCCTTGGTTTTTGGATGCTGCGCGGCGCGCAGCAGGTGTTGGGCGATCGTGACGTCGCCAATTGCGTTCGGTGCCTTCAGCGGCGCGGATCGACCGACGTTGCCGGAGAGTTTGAGCATGTCGGGTCAGGAAGGTCACGGTGAGGCAGTCTCGAGAGAGTATGACGAATCTGCGCGAGTCCCGCCATTGCCCAGCCACAGTGAGTCGGCGGCCGACATGACGCAAGCGTCGACACCTTGCGGATGACAGTCGCGGCAGGTGGCCGCCGCCTACCAGTGCAGCATCGGTAACGGATTCAACGGATGCGCGACCAGACGCCGCAGCGAGAGGCGCGCGAGCGTGGCGTGAAAGCCGGCGTCCGGCCATGTCTTGTACAGCGCCCGAACAGCGCTCCACGGCAGCCCGAAACGGAACGCGCCGCCGCTCAGATCCACCAGATCCGCGCGGCGGAACGGCTCGACCAGCGTGCCCGGTGCGTCATGAACGGCTGACAGTTTGTGATGCTCGCGAATCATCGCCGTCAGTTCGGCGTGCCACGCGCTGCGGTCGTGTGACGCGAGGTAGTCCGTCAGCAACCCGATCGAGGGCGGCAGATAGTCGAAAGTGCCAGCTGACCAGATACCGAGGTCGTGGAACACGGCCGCGATCGCAATCTTGTCGACATCCGCGTCATCGTGTGGCGACGACAGCAATGCACAGATGGTCGCGACGCGATACACATGGTTCCGATAGCCGGCGAAGTCGCGCCCGAGCTGCGTGGCGTGGTGCTCCAGTACGCGGTCGATGACAGCGATCGCGCGCGCCGGCAGGACCTCGCCAACGTGCACGGCCTGCGCGCGGGTGCCGCTCATCAATTCACCCGCGCGCAGGTTCGGTGTACGCTGACTGGACTACGCCACCGTGCGCGCGTCGAGCCACGCCGTGATGTCCGACATCACCTCTTCCTTGCCGATGTCGTTGAGCAGGTCGTGGGCGTGGCCATCGTACAGCTTGAGCGTCTTGTCGCTCGAACCGACGGTGTCGAAGAAGAACTGGCTGCCCGACGGCTTCGTCACGATGTCGGCGGTGCCGTGCATGATGAACACCGGCAACGTCATCTTCGGAAACTCCTTCTTGAGTCGCTCGTCGGCGTGCACCAGCTCAGCCACGGTGCGCGTCGGCTGCACTTCGTGGTCGAGCAGAGGGTCGGCCTTCATCGCGTCCACCGCCGCCGTGTCGCGCGAGAAGCCGTCGATCGGCAGCTTGAGCACATGTGCGTGCGGTGCCACGTGGCTCAGGCCCTTGAGTACGGCGAGCGCGAAGTCGGGCGCGTACACCTGGAAGGCAAAACTCTCGCAGATCAATCCGGCCAGATCCCGCTGATTGTCGAGTGCATACACCGACGACACGACACCGCCCGCGCTGTGCCCGAGTACGAACACCGGCAGCCCGTGTTCCCGTGATTTCGCGACCTGCACGAGCGCATCCAGATCGTCGGTGTAGTCCGAGAACTTCGTCAGGTAGTACCGATCGCCGTCGGACAGGCCGCGGCCGCGCAGATCGAGTGCGTACACCGCGTAGCCACTCGCCACGAGTTGCTCCGCCACCCAGCGATAGTAGCCGCTGTGCGATAGCACACCATGACAGATGGCGACGACGGCGCGCGCCTTCCCCTCGGGTCGCCACGAGCGGATGAAAATCTCGAGGTCACCGGTGGTGGGGATCTTCTCTTCCTGCGGCGTGATGGTCAGTGTTGCGGGCATGGCACTCTCCTCGGGTGGGAATGGTTTACGACGCGAGAAACGCGAGCAGATCCGTGTTGATCTGATCCTTGTTGATCGTACACATGCCGTGCGAGAATCCCGGATACACTTTCAGCGTGGATCCCTGCACGAGCCGGTGCGACTGGATCGCCGAGGCGCCGATGGGCACGATCTGATCATCGTCGCCGTGCAGGATCAGCGTCGGCACATCGCACTGGCGGAGGTCGTCGGTGAAGTCGGTCTCGGAGAACGCCTTGATGCAGTCGAGTGCACTCTTGTGACCGGCTTGCATGCCCTGCATCCAGAACGCATCGCGCACACCCTGTGAGACGTTCGCGCCCGAGCGATTCGCGCCGTAGAACGGTGTCGTGAGATCCTTGAAGAACTGCGAGCGATCGGCCAGCACACCGGCACGGATCGCATCGAACGCCTCGATCGGCAGACCGCCCGGATTGGCGTCGGTCTTGAGCATCAGCGGCGGGACCGCGCTGATCAGCACAGCCTTCGCCACGCGCTGTGTGCCGTGGCGGCCGATGTAGCGGGCGACCTCACCGCCACCGGTGGAGTGACCGATGTGAACGGCCTTGCCCAGGTCGAGTGTGTCGACGAGGGTCGCCAGGTCGTCGGCGTAGGTGTTCATCTCGTTGCCATTCCACGGCTGACTGGAGCGT
>JACMLX010000155.1 GCA_014379355.1 Gemmatimonadaceae bacterium | reverse complement strand
GGCATGGTCACCGTGCCCTTCGACACGCCAGGTATCGGTGTGACCGTCAACGTGGATCGGATCGATGCCCTCACCGTGCGCACAGTGACGCTCAACCGGTGAGCGCGGCGGTCGGACTCACTCGCGACGGCGCACGCCATCCCTGGCTGCGGCTTCGATCACGGACAGGATGTGCGGCGGTGCCCATTTGCGTGCGAGCGTGAGCGCGGTCTCGCCATCCTTCGCCGCAAGCGTCGCACTGGCGCCCGCGGCGAGCAGTTGCGTGACGATGGCTGCATCGCCGCGATCGGTGGTGGACACGGCGAGTTGCAACGGAGTGTACGGGCCAGGTCCGACGCCGTCGACCTTGGCGCCCGACGCGAGCATCACGCGCACGACGTCAGGTCGACCATCTTCAGCGGCGATCGCAAGCAACGTGGGTGTGTCACCGCTCGCGAAGCGCTCGCCGTCGTCGGCCGACGCACCGCGTGCCAACAGCCATCGCACTGCAGCAGCATCGCCGTACCAGGTGGCGGCGAGCATCGGTGTCTCGGGCGTGTCCGCGGCACCGTGCACATTCGCGCCGCGTGCGAGAAGTGCCTGCGCCAGCAACGTGTCGCCGCGGACGACGGCGATCGCGAGTGGCGTCGTGCGCCAGAACGAACCCGTGCGGCCTTTCACGTCCGGTGATGCGCCTCGCTCGAGCAGCAGCAGCGCAGCCTCGCGACCGCCATCGTACGCCGATGCGAGCAGGAGTGGCGAGTAGCCGGCGCTCGTACGTGCGTTCACGTCCGCGCCAGCGGCGACGAGCAGTCGAACCTTGGCGATGTCGCCGGCGGCGAACATGAGCGGTGTGAGACCGGATCGCGTCGTATCACGCGCCGACGCACCGCCGTCGATCAGGCGCTTCACGTCGGCTGCGCTGCCGTTCCATGTGGCCCACATCAAGGGCGTCACGTCGGATACCGCTGCCATGTCGGCCGGTGCGACGACCGTCGGTGTTGGCCGACCCATCACGACGTCCAGTCGATGCTCTCGCTGCGACAACGCGAGCGCAATGGTCGCCCAGGCGGCTCCGGCGTACGAGATGAATTGATCCTCGCCGTGCGGATATCCGCTCTCGAAGTATGGGAGCCCTTCACCACGCGCGCGCCGCGTGACGACTTGCCACGAGCCATCCGGCTGTTGCGATGCGGTCAGATAGTTCAACGCGCGCTGCAGTCGTGGATCGCCGATCGGGATACCGGCCACCTGATTGAGTGCGACGATCGCGGCACCGGTGGCGTACGCATCCGACGAACGCGTGGGAATCTGCGACCAACCCCCGTCATCGCCCTGGGTCGCGAGCAGCGCCTTCGCAAACGGCTCGACTTGCATCGGCGTGGAACCGGCCCAACCGAGACCAAGCAGTTGCATCACGCGGTCTTCGTGATCGACCGCCCGGGCGCCCAGCAGCCAGTGCTGCGCGCGAGCGATGCGAGACTCGACCGACGCCGCCGTCGGCCCTCGACCGTACAGGCGGAGTGCACGGATGCTGACAGCCGTTGCCGTGAACTCGGAATCCTCGAGCGGCGGACGGCGTGAATAGGACGGCCAGCCTCCCGACATCTGCTGCTTGCCCGCGAGCATCTTCACGACGGCGTCCGTGAATTCCGACGGAGCGTAGCCGGCCGCACCGATGCCGATGACGCGATAACTCTGGCCGATCGATTCGTTGATGCTCGGGTCACCCGTGACGTACCGCTCGATCCACGACGGCACCATTCGCGACGTACGCTTCACCTGATTCTGCAGCCGGGCCGTGTCGATGGCGAAACCCTGTTCTCGCGCCGCGGCGATTGCCAGCAGGCCAAGTCCCTGATGATGGCATGAGGAACAGGTGCGCTTCTCGAACCAGGTGTCGGCGGACGCCTGCAGCAGCGGCAGGGACTTCTCGACCGCAGCGGCGGCGGCGTGTCGTGTCGCCTCCACCGTGCGCGGCGGACGCGCGTGGGTCGCATCGAACGACGTGACGGCAACCACGAACGGCAACACGGCGATGACCGCGCCGGTCACACCAAAGGCCACATGCATCGCGCTGCCTCTGCGAGAGATACATTCACCCGTGAACGACGAACCTACGATCGTCCGCTTGCGCCGCGCTACCGGCACGGGCTGGCCGCGACGTATCACTCCCGACGCACGGCCCGGACGCTCATGTCACTGCTCGACGCCATTGCCGGAGATGCGCCGTCCCGCGACACGCTGTTCGCCCCGTCCGCGGCCAAGTCCGGATTCACCGACGCTGATGTGCAGGCGCTGCTTTCGTTGCGTCGCACGCTGCATCACTTCCCCGAACTGTCGAGTGAGGAACATCAGACGTCAGCGCGACTGATCGCGACACTCCAGTCTCTCGGTGTTGCCGAGATCGAGCGCGTGGCAGGCACGGGCATCGTGGCGCGCATTCCAGGCCAGCACGCCGATGTGCCGCTGATTGCGCTGCGCGGCGACATCGATGCGCTGCCGATCACCGAGCAGACGGGCCTGTCCTTCGCGTCGTCCGTTCCCGGTGTGATGCATGCCTGCGGCCATGACGTGCACGCCTCATGGACGATCGGCGCGGCGATGTCATTGTTGCGAGAACCGGCCGAGGGCGACGTGCTCATCGTGCTGCAGCCGGCGGAAGAAATCGGCGCCGGAGCGAGAGCGATCCTGGACAGTGGTGCGCTCGATGGTGTGGCCGCGATTTTCGGCGCACACGTCGATCGTCGATTCGTGGTCGGAGAGGTGATTGCCGAAGCTGGACCGCTGGCGGCGTCGGCCGACAGCTTCACCATCACGCTGCACGGACGCGGCGCGCATGGCGCGCGTCCGCACGAAGCGGCCGACCCGATCGTGGCGGCGGCGGCGGGGATCACCGCATTGCAGACCCTCGGGGCGCGGCGCATCGATCCGGCGCGGCCCGCGGACTGTACGGT
>JACMLX010000154.1 GCA_014379355.1 Gemmatimonadaceae bacterium | reverse complement strand
TGCGCCACATGTGCCGCCTGGCAATGAATCAGGAGCTTGTTGAGCGTATAGACACTCGGTGAACTCAGGAGTTTCAGGCTCAGCGCGAGCCGCACACCACTGAGGTAGTTCATCGCTTCGTCGAACGTCAGGCTGCGTGCATATCGCAACGTTCCGTACGCCCGCCACAGCTTGTCTTCAATGATATACCCGGCATCGCGCAGCAGCACATGCCGCGCTTCCTCTTCGCGCTCCACTACATGCCGCACGACGCGCGACAGTTGATCGAGCAACTCCGCCTCGCTCTTGCCGAGTGTCGTCTGGTTGCTGATCTGGAAGTAGTTCCCGACCACTTCGCTGCCCTCGCCGTACAAACCCCGATAGGTCAGACCCATCTGCTGGAGGCCGGCCAGCACCTTGGAAATCTCCTTCGTCAGCACCAGACCCGGCAGGTGGATCAGCACGGACGCCCGAAGGCCTGTGCCCGTGTTCGTCGGACACGCCGTCAGGAAGCCGAATTCTCCATGCCAGGCATAGGGTACATGCCTGCCGAGCTCGTCGTCCAGTGCTGTGGCCGCTCCGAACGCACCCATCGGATCGAATCCGGAGCGCATCGCCTGCAGCCGCAGGTGATCCTCCTCGTTCACCATCACACTAACCTCATCCGCCAGCACCAGCGCCGCACCTGTCCGAACGGCGAGCGTTCCGTCGAGGCCAGCCAGCTCCTTGCTCACCAGATGACGCTCATGGAGCAGCTGGCGATCAGGTGTGGCGAGCTCGTCCACTCGCAGGATCACCCCTCCCTTGAGCGACCCGACTTTCGGCATCGCGTCACGCAGCTGACCCAGCACACGCAGCCGTTCGCCGTCACGCGCACGCGTCGTAAAGGCGAACCCTTCCACGTTCCTTGCCAGCCGCACGCGGGTCGAGAGCACCACTTCGGGGTGGTCTCCGGAGCCGTCCAGCCAGCGTGTGCCGCCGTCCGGCAAGAGGGAAAAATCGATCACTCGGCCACCTCCTTCAATTGATCTCGCAGTCTGGCCGCCTGCTCGAACTGCTCCAGCTCGATCGCGCGGCGGAGCTGTTCTCGCAGTTCGATGACCGTCGAGGCGCGCTGCAGCTGCTCTGGCGCCGGCGGACCATACTGTCGGCCCATGTGCCTCGTCGCGCCGTGCACACGCTGCAGCAGGTCGCGCAGCTGCGGTTCGAAGGCGCCGTAACACCGCGCGCAGCCCAGACGTCCCGATGCCCTGAAGTCCTTGTACGTGGCCTGGCAGAAACTGCAGCGCGCCTGATCGGATTGGCCGGTGGCGAGCTGTTGCTGCACGGTCTGCAGCAGCGATGTGAGCGGCGTCTTCGGTGCGGCCACGGTCGTCTCGACGCCCTTGTCGGCCGCGCACTTCTCGCACAGATGCACCTGCGTCACGGCCCCGTCCACGACCTGCGTGAGATGGACGACCGCATCCCGTTCCCGGCATGAATCGCAGACCATCAGCCCACCTCCTCCGCCATCGCAGACGACTCGACCACCCGTCCCCCATCCAGAAGCAAAACGCGGTTGGCGCGCGCGGCTAGCGCACGATTGTGCGTCACCACCACGACGCCCACACCGTGCGTCGACGCCAGTATAGAAAAAAGCTCGTGCATCCGCTCCGCGTTCCCGCGATCGAGGTTGCCGGACGGTTCGTCGGCCAGCAGCAGCGCGGGATTCGGCGCCAGGGCGCGCGCCACCGCGACACGTTGCTGCTCACCACCACTCAACGCCGACGGAAGATGATCGGCACGCGACGACAGCCCGACCGATTCGAGCAATTCCAGCGCGCGCCCGCGGACGGTCCCGGTCGCCTTGCCCGCGATCAGCAACGGCATCATCACGTTCTCGAGCGCCGTGAACTCGCGCAGCAGATGATGGAACTGGAACACGAAGCCGATCGAGCGGTTGCGGACGCTCGCGAGCGCCGCTTCACCACCGGTATGCACGGCGTGTCCGTCGATGCGCACCGACCCCGACGTCGGCTGATCCAGCGCGCCAAGTATGTGCAGCAGCGTGCTCTTGCCCGCGCCGCTCTCGCCGATGATCGCGACCATCTCACCACGCAGAATCGTCAGCGATGCGCCGTCGAGGATGCGCAGGGTGGAGCCGTCACCACTCGTGTATTCCTTGACGACATCGATCGCCTCGAGCACCGGTGTGCCGATTGCGTCACTCATGACGAATGGCCTCCACCGGGAACAGGCGCGATGCCTGCCGCGCGGGCCACAGCGTCGCGAGCATCGCGATGCCGAGGCTCGCGACGACGATCCACAACACATCGCTGATCGCGATCTGGATCGGCAAGCGGTCGATGAAATACACCTGCGGATCCAGCGCGATCAGCCGGAACCGCGTCAGCGCCCATGCACCCACCAGTCCGAGCAGCACGCCGAGCGATGTCCCGACGAATCCGATCGCGGCTCCCTGCCAGAGAAAGATCCGACGGATCGTCGCGGCCGGCATGCCCATCGCCTTGAGGATCCCGATCTCGCGCGTCTTGTCGGTGACCACCATCGTCAGCGTGCTCACGATGTTGAACGCGGCCACGAGCACGATCAGGAGCAGGATCACGCCCATCGCCAGCTTCTCGAGCTTGAGCGCCTGGAACAGCGACCGGTTCTGCTCCTGCCAATCGATCGTGCGATACGGGAACCCGAGCACGTCCGACAACTGTTGCGCGACGATCGGCGCCATGAAGCGATCCGGTGTGCGCACATCGATTCCCGTCACGCGCGCACCGAGTCCCGCGAGATCCTGCGCCGACGCCAGCTCCATGTAGGCATAGCCGCTGTCGTACTCGTACATGCCGGTCTCGAAAATCCCGGTGATCACATATCTGCGAATCACCGGCACGAAGCCGCCAAGCGCGCTCGACATCTGCAGCTTGCCCGGCACCGTCGCGAGCACGAGAATCTGTCCCGGCCACGCATTCAGTCGTTCGGCCAGACGCTGGCCGATCACGATGGCGCGCGACGAATCATCAGGCGCGCGGAACGTGAAGTCACCGTTCCGCGCGTACTTGCGGATCTGCGTCACATCCGGCGCATCGGCGGTGGCGGCAGGCAGGCCGACGACCTTCACCGGTTCCGCGTAGTCGTTGCCCTTGGTGATCAGCGCATCCTTGATCACGAACGGCTGCGCCGACACCACGTTCGGCTGCGCACGCACCTTCGTCAGCGTCGCTTGCCAATCCGTCATCGTGAGATCGTCACCGACGGTCAGCACACGCAGGTCCGGACTGCCGATGAGGATCTTGTCGCGCAGATCCTTCTGCAGCCCGTTCATCACGCCGAGCACGAGAATCAACGCACTGACGCCGACCACCACACCGCCCATCGCGATGATGCTGATGAGGCTCAGCAGCTGCGATCCGCGACGACTGCGCAGATACCGCCACGCGATGGCAATCTCGAGTCGCGTCATTCGGGCCGCATGGCCGGAAACAGGATCACGTCGCGGATGTGCTGCGTGCCGGTCAGGTACATGAGCAAGCGGTCGATGCCGATGCCCACGCCGCCCGTCGGCGGCATGCCGTATTCCATCGCGCGCAGGTAATCCTCGTCCACACCGGTCGCTTCATCGTCGCCGGCGGCCTTGAGGCGTGCCTGTGCCTCGAAGCGCTGCCGCTGATCGATCGGATCGTTCAGCTCGGAGAACGCATTCGCCATTTCGCGACCCTCGGCGAACAACTCGAAACGTTCGGTCAGGCCCGGCATTCCGCGCTTCGGCTTCGCGAGCGGCGAGAGTTCGACCGGATAGTCGAGCACGAACGTCGGCGTCGTGATGGTCCGCTCGACGAGCGCCTGGAACAGTTCGTCCATCAGCTTCGGGCGGCTGAGCGTGTTCGGCTTCTCGACCCCGTGCTCCATCGCGGCCGTCACCAGGTCGGCGTCGATCATCGACATCACATCACGACCGAGCCCCGCACTCAATGACGGCACCCACTCGATGCGTCGGAACGGCGTCGCGAAAGTCGGCACAGTCGCGGCGTCGATGCCCGGCGTGCTGCGCACTGCGTCGGCCGCCGCCACGATCAGCTGCTCGACACGGTCCATCATGACCGTGTAGTCCGCGAACGATTCGTAGAACTCGAGCATCGTGAATTCCGGATTGTGCGTCCGGTCGATGCCTTCGTTGCGGAAATCGTGCCCGATTTCATAGACACGATCGAAGCCGCCGACGATCAGGCGCTTGAGATACAGCTCATCCGCGATACGCAGGTACAGCGGCATGTCGAGCGCGTTGTGATGCGTCGTGAACGGACGCGCCGCTGCGCCACCGTACAACGGCTGCAACACCGGCGTTTCGACTTCGAGGTATCCGAGCCCATCGAGAAAGCCGCGGATCGCCGACGTCATGCGGGCGCGCGCGTAGAAGTTGGCGCGTACTTCCGGATGGACCGCCAGATCGGCATAACGCTGACGATACCGCTGCTCCGGATCGGCAAACCCCGAATAGCGCCTGGTCTCGCCGTCGACCACCTGTTCCTTCGCGAACGGCAGCGGACGCAACGTCTTCGCGAGCAGCGTCAGCTCGGTGCATTGCACCGTGACCTCGCCCGTGCGCGTGCGCATCAGCGTGCCGGCCACACCGACGATGTCACCGACATGCAATTCCTCGAACACGGCCCATTGATCCGCGGCCATGTCGTCCTTGCGGAAATAGGCCTGCAGCCTGCCACTCGCATCACTCACGTGCGCGAACGCCGTCTTGCCCTTCGATCGCAGCGACACGAACCGACCCGCGATGCGCACAGCCGGACCAGCATCCGTGCCGTCCGGCAGCAACGCACGTGCGTCAGCAGTCAGATGGGTGCGCTCATACGCGTACGCAAACGGAGCGACGCCATTCGCCACCAGGCGATCGAGCGACGCGCGGCGATCGAGCAGGACCTGACTCAGTTCTTCGTTGTTCACGTCGGTGTGTGCCGAGAAATCATGGAAATCATTTCGAGGGCGGCTCGCCCGCCATCTTCAGGTACGCCTCGATGAATGGATCGATTCCGCCATCCATGACCTTGGCCACGTCGGCGATCTTGAGCTCGGTGCGGTGATCGTTCACCATCGTGTACGGCTGGAACACGTAGCTGCGAATCTGGCTGCCGAACGACACATCCATCTTGTTCGCGTCGAGTGCGGCCTTGGCGGCGATCTGCTTGTCCGCCTCGATCTGGTAGAGGCGATTCTTGAGCTGCTTCATCGCCGTCGCCTTGTTCTTGAACTGCGAACGTTCCGCCTGCGACGCCGTGACGACGCCGCTCGGCAAGTGTGTGATGCGCACCGCGGACGACGTCTTGTTCACGTGCTGACCGCCGGCGCCGGAGGCGCGATACACGTCGATGCGCAGGTCCTCGTCGCGGATCTCGATGTTGATCTCCTCGTTCACGACGGGATAGACGAACACCGATGCGAAACTGGTGTGCCGGCGCGCCTGCGAATCGAACGGTGATATGCGCACCAGGCGATGTACACCTGCTTCCGGCCGCAGAAATCCATACGCGTACTCGCCCGTGATCTCGAGCACCGTTCCCTTGATCCCGGCCTCTTCGCCATCGCTGCGGTCGAGCTCCTCGATCCCGTAGCCTTTGCGCTCTGCCCAGCGCACGTACATGCGCATCAGCATCTCGGCCCAATCCTGCGCTTCGGTGCCGCCGGCTCCAGCCGAGATCTCGAGCTGCGCCGCGCGGAAGTCGTCCGGACCCCGCAGCAACGAGCGCAACTCGTACGCAGCGATCCGCTCGCGCACCGACTCCGCGTCGCGAGCCAGCTCGGCTTCCATCGTGGCGTCCGGTTCGAGCGCGACCAGTTCGACGAGTTCGCGCGCATCGTTCACACCACGGACGAGCGTGTCGAATGGCTCGACCCACTGCTTGTATGTCTTCACCTGCTGCACGACGACCTGCGCCCGCTCCTGATCATTCCAGAAACTCGGCTCGGCCATCTGCGCTTCCAGCGCCGTCAGACGCTCCCGCTGGCTCTCGATGTCAAAGATACCTCCGCAACTCGTCGAGCCTTTCGGCGTCGGTAGCGAGTTGCGTGGTCAACTGTGCGAGATCTGCCATGGGAGCTGAGATGCCGAGAGAAAAACGAGAGCCGCCCTCCCGAGGTCGGGAGGACGGCTCGGCAGCGCTGCTGCGCATGCCTTCAAGTTAGCCGGAACGGCACCTGTTCTCCATGCCTGTACCGGTCGTCGCTAGAAGACGCGTTTCCCTTCCGCCAGCACTTCGTTGAGGGCATCCTGGAAGAAGGCGGTCGATTCCGCGATGTCGCGGCCGACCTGCTCGACGTACTCGTCATAACTCTTCCGGATCTCGTCGCGGAACAACTGCTTGAGCGTTCCGTTCGCGAGACCGTCAGCGCGCTTGGCCGGCTGGTACGCCACCATGTCGGACACGAGTGCGCGCGCGAGCCGCTTGGCACGTGTCATCGGGTCACTGCGCAGGAACGGATTGATGATTCGCTTCGGATCGCTCACGCTGCCGACCGCGGCGATCGGCGCCGGTGTCCGGGCTGGCGTCGCGACGAGCTGC
>JACMLX010000153.1 GCA_014379355.1 Gemmatimonadaceae bacterium | reverse complement strand
TCACACGGTCAACGAGACGCTCCAGACGCGCACGCTTGCCGTCCAGATCGCGCGCACCGCCGTCCTGCTCAATCGCATCACGCGAGCGGCTGTCGTGCCGTGAGCGTTTCATTCGGCAACTGCTGCAACGCAGAGTCGCCGAGACATGAACTGCTTCGACGCCAAGCCAGGAAGACGCAAAGCGCTCCCTGTCCAATCAGGTTCCGAGAGCGATTGCAACCTCATACGGAAATGCTGTTGCAACTGCCTGAGCGAGCGCAGTTCCAACATCAGTCCTGAAGTTCTGCGGGGCGCGCGATGATGCTGATTGTTCGCGTTGAGCGCTTTGCGTCTTCCCGTCCTGGCGTCGAAGTCGTTCAAGGCTCCGCGCCTCTGCGTTGAAGCGGTTGAGAAATTGCGCGTTACTTGATCTGGTACTCGCGTGGCGGGTCGGCGTCGAGGAGCCAGCGGACGAAGTAGTCCCACCGGCGACGCATCATGTAGTTGGATGCGCTGCCGTAGCCGTGGGTGGCGTTCGGGATCATCAGCAGGTCGAAATCCTTGTTGGCCTTGATCAGCGCATCGACGACCAGCAGCGTGTTGTCGGGCGGCACGTTGTTGTCCATCGTGCCGTGCGCGAGCAACAGGTGTCCGCGCAGGTTTTTCGCGAGCGTCTGGTTCGCCTCGATGGCGTAGCTGTCACCGGCGTTGTTCGGCCCGCGATCGAGCAGTCCCTGATAACGCTCGCCCCAGTCGTCCTCATAGTTGCGCTGGTCGTGATTGCCTGATTCCGAAATCCCGACCTTGAAGAAATCCGGATATCGGAACATCGCGCCCGCGGTAATGAATCCGCCGCCCGAATGGCCCCACATCGCGGCCTTGTCGATGTCGATCCACGGGTACCGCTTGGCGAGGTTCTGCATGCCCGCCACCTGATCGGGCAGTGTGTTGTCACGGCCGATCGACCCGTAGTACGCATCGTGGAAGGCCTTCGAGCGCTCCGGCCCGCTCCCGCGACCGTCGATGCTCACGACGATGAATCCAAGCTCCGCCAACGCCTGCCTGTCGCCGTGCGCTGCGGAGAACGCGCGTGATCCGACACTGCCGCCTTGCGGACCCGGATACGCGTTGTTGATGATCGGGTATTTCTTCGTGCTGTCGAAACTCGTCGGGCGGAAGAGCTGCCCGTAGATGTCCGTGGTACCGTCGGCGGCCTTGACGTTGAACAGGATCGGCGGCTTCCAGCCTGCGGCGACGAGCTTCGTGATGTCAGCGGTCTCCAATGTCATCACGAGGCGCCCGGCATCGTCACGCAACGCGGCCTGCGGCGGCACATCGGCGCGCGACCAGGTGTCGATGATCCAGCGACCGTCCGGCGACAGCTGCATGCGGTGATCGCCGTCGTCAGTCGTCAACGACGTCGTGTTGCGGCCGTCGAGCGTGGCGCGATAGAAGTGCTGCAGGTACGGATCCTGCCCCTTCTCCCGACCGAGCGCGCCGTACCAGATCGTGCGCGTCTTCTCGTCGATGCGCGCGATCGACCACACCGGCCCCTCACCGGTCGTGATCGCGTTCTTCAGCTGCCCGGTCGTCAAGTCGTACAGATACAGCTGGCTCCAGCCGTCGCGCTCCGAGTTCCACACGATTTCGTTCGAGCTCCACAGTACGCGCCAGCCACTCAGTGACTCGAACTGCGTGGCCGTCTTCTCCTCGAACACGGTGCGCACATCGCCGGTCTTCGTATCGGCCAGCCTGACGGTCGTCTGCTTGTGATCGCGCGACGTCGATGCGAGGGCAAGCTTCGACCCGTCGGGACTGAACACGTAGTCGCTCATCGAGATGTCATCGCCGAGTGTCGCGCGATGAAAGTCGGGGGCAATCTTGAGGCGCACGATGCTGCGCGAGTCAACGTCGATCACGACGCGATGGACCATCGCCACGACGCTGTCGCCCGGCAACGGATACTTCCATGCGCGCAGCACCGGATGGCCGACCTTCGTCTGCACGAGGTACATGTCGCCGACGTTACGCTCGTCCTGCTGCTGGGTGGCGATCTTCCTCGAATCCGGCGACCAGAGGAGAATCGCGCGATCGCTGGTGACCCAGCCGGCATTGTCGGTCGCGTACCCGAAATTCTTCGTGCCATCGGTCGTCAGCTGCGTCTCCGCGCCGGTCGCGATGTCGCGCACCCACAAGTTCCAGTCCTTCACGTAGGCCGCGCGCTTTCCGTCGGGCGACACGACCGTCAGCGATCCGCGCCCGCCGCCGGCCGGCATCGTGGCCTGACCGAGCGCCGAACAGCTGCTGCCGTTCACCGCGCAGCTGAAACGGCGGGTGCCGACGTTCATCGACACGCTGCTCCGATCCGCCGACAGCTCGACCGCCTGGAAGGGGAGGGAGGTCGCCGTGTAGGAACCGCCCGCCGCCGCCGACAGCGCGCCTGCCAGCTTTGCGTGATCGAAGAGAGGCGTACGCGACTTCGCCCGCGGATCGACAAGCACGAATTCAGTCCCGGACGGTCGGACGCTCCGGTAATGGAACTTGCCATCGTTCAGCCAGCTGGCGGCAGGCGCCGTGCCGCCGACCACGAGCGCATTGACGTTGGCGCCGAGGAAGCGCGCGGCCCGGTCGTAGTCCTCGGCGGTGAGCTGGCGGCGGGTCTGGGCGCCGGCGGTCACGCCGGCGAGTGTCAGCGGGAGGACCAGCAGCGCGGCGCGCAGCAGGTGTCCGGGAGTGCGGCGCATGCGGAGTTGTCCGGGGGAAGGCCAGCGGGCGGCGGGTGTCCGCCGTTACAGAAGCAGAAAAGTTGCCGGTCGAGCGACACCGGGCAACGTGCGGTGCGTACGACGGTGTCATATCGTTCTGCGGCGCGTGTGTTCCGCATTTCCGCGTACTCCCCCTCAGCATCCCCGCCGGTGTTCTCACCCCTGCTGGTCCTGTCCGCACTCATCATCGTCACGCCGCCGGGCGAACCGCATTCGGGCAAGGTCTATCACGGCCGTCAAGGTGCGCTGGACATCACGACGCCGCGGGATGCCGCGCCGATTGTGACGGACGGAGTGCTCGACGAGCCGGTCTGGCGGAAGGCCGCACTGCTGACGGGGTTCTCGCAGTTCTTCCCCACGGATGGCGCCGCGGCGAACGACAGCACCGAGGTCTTCGTCTTCTACTCGGCGACCGCGCTGCACGTGGGCATTCGCGCCTACGCACCGGCGGGCACCGTGCGCTATACGCTCGCCGATCGTGACAAGATCACGCAGGATGACAACGTGCAGCTGTTCCTCGGCACGTACGACGACAGCAGACAGGCGCTCGTTTTCGGCGTGAACCCGATCGGCATCCAGAGCGACGGCGTCCTGATCGAGACCGGCGCGACGTCGGGCGGCGGGTTCAATGCCAGCACACCCAAGGCGCGCGAGTCGACCGACCTCGCCCCTGACTACATCTGGAAGTCGAAGGGGCATGCGACCGAGTACGGCTACGAGGTCGAGATCCAGATCCCGTTCAAGAGCCTTCGGTACCGCGCCGGTACGGAGCAGAAGTGGCAGCTCAACGTCGTGCGCACCGTGCAGGCCACGGGGCATGAGGAGACCTGGGCGCCGACGCGACGCGCAAGTTCCAGCTTCCTCGCGCAGTCGGGTCACCTCGTCGGACTCAAGGAGCTGTCGCGCGGCCTCACGCTCGACCTCATCCCGACCATCACGTCGAGTGCGGTCGGCGCGCCATCGGCCGCGAGCTGGGACTACGCGACCGGTCGTCCCGAACTCGGTGGCAGCGTGCGGTGGGGCATCACGAGCAACCTGACGCTCTCCGCCACCGCGAATCCCGATTTCAGCCAGGTCGAGGCCGACGCGACGCAATTCACGTACGATCCTCGTGTGCAGAACTTCTTCGCGGAACGACGACCGTTCTTCCTCGAGAGTCAGGAGCAGTTTCAGGCGCCAAGCCGGTTGATATACACGCGGCGCATCACGCAACCCATGGCGGCGACGAAGCTCACCGGAAAGCTGAACGGCTTCGACGTCGGGCTGCTGTCGGCAATCGACAATCGTGATGCGGGCTTCGATGGCCGGCAGTCGCCGATCTACAACGTGCTGCGCGTGCAGCGCGACGTGGGCAAGCAGAGCCGCATCGGCATCGTATACACCGACAAGATGGACGGCGACCGCTTCAATCGCGTCGCCGGCATCGATGGTCGTCTCGTGCGCGGCATTCTCAGCGTGCAGGGCCAGTATGCCGGCAGCTTCACGCGGGCAGCCGGTGCCACCGTGACAGCACCGCTCTTCAACCTGTCGGCCAACGTCAACGGCCGGCGTTTCGGCGCCCAGTACGCTCTCAACGGCATCGCTCGCGACTTCGATGCGCAGAGCGGATTCATCGCGCGGTCGGGTATCGCGAACCTGAACCTGACGCACCGCTTCACCTTCTTCGGCAAGCCGGGCGCGCTGCTCGAGGCGATCACCCCGGAAGTCGCGGTGCTGAACAGCTTCCGCTACGACGACTTCGTGCGCGGGGGCCCGGTGCAGGACGAGAAGCTCCACTTCCGCGGCAATGCGCGGTTCCGCAGTGGATGGTCGGCGGGGGCGCAACTGCTGCTGGAGCGGTTCTCGTACGATCCCGACCTGTACTCGAACTACGTGACCGTCGGCCGATCCGGCGCGGGCCTCGACACGAGCGGGTACGTGGGCACGCCAAATCTCATCAACGTGGACTGGGTGGCGTCCGTCACGTCGCCCGAATTCAAGCGATTCTCGTTCAACACGTTCGCGCTCTACGGCGTTGACGAGAACTTTCCCGAGTGGAGCAATGCGCGGGTCTTTATCGCGAGCCTCGGCTTGAACGTCAGGCCGACCGAGCAGCTGCGTATTGCCGGCACGTGGGGCTACGAGTCGTACGATCGCCGGACCGACGGCACCCGCGTGCTGACGCGCAACGTGCCGCGCGTGCGCGTGGAGTATCAGGTCACGCGTCAGGTGTTCGTGCGGGTGATCGGTGAAGTGGCGAAGCTGGAGCAGGATTCGCTGCGCGACGACTCGCGCACGAATCGTCCCGTCTTCTACCGTGGCGCCGACGGGTCGCTGACGCGCGCCGTCGCGTTCGATCGCCTGCGCGGGCGCCTCGACTTCCTGTTCTCGTACCTGCCGACGCCGGGCACGGTGATCTATTTCGGGTACGGCAACACGTCGCGTGCCGATCGCCCCGGTGGCACGCAGAGCCTGCAGTCGAATCGCGATCTGTTCTTCATGAAGTTGAGCTACCTTTTCCGATTGCAATGACCAGAACCTTCCACCTGTCCGGAGTGCGTTCGATGCGTACGCTCGTGTGCTGTCTGACGATTGCCGTATTCGCACCCGTGCTGTCGGCACAGGCGCCGCTGCCGGAAGCGCAGCAGATCGTGGCGGCGGTGCTGCCGTTGCCGGCCGCGATGCGCGATGGGGCGGGAGTGATGGGGTATCGTGCGTCCGGACGGCTGGAAGTCTTGCGGCCCGCCCGCAATGGCATGCAGTGTCTCGCCGACGACCCGAAGGACGACAATTTCCACGTGGCCTGTTATGCGACGTCGATGGAGCCGTTCATGGCGCGAGGCCGGGAGTTGCGCGCCTCAGGCACGAGCGGCACGCAGGTGGACACGGTGCGGTTCGCGGAAGTGCGCAGTGGCAGGCTGAAGATGCCGACCGCGCCGGCGTCGCTGTATTCCATGTCCGGCCCGAAGGGTGATTTCGATCCGGCCACCGGCACTGCACCAAAGTCGCGTGCCCTGTACGTGCTCTACATGCCCGGTGCGACCACCGCGACCACCGGCATGTCGTCGGTGCCCGGCAAGGGACCATGGATCATGTATCCGGGCACGCCGAAAGCCCACATGATGCTGTCACCGGACATGTAGTCCGGATTTCGAGATGCTGCGCAGTACGTCCTGATGATGCGACGGCCGGGTGCCGTCGCGTCTCGTTTCCACCATACGTGGAGCCCCAAGTGAACGGATCGACGTTCGTCGCGCGCGGCATGCGCGCCACGCTCCTGCTGCTCGCCATCGGTGTCGCGACGACGGTCGATGCACAGCAACCCGCACAAACGTCCCGTACGCCTGACCCGCTGCTGTCGGTGCCCGCATTGGCGACACTCACGGCAACGCGTGGCAGTGAACTGTCGGACGTCGTGCAACGCTTTGCCGCCGATCAGCAATCGCTCGGTCGGCGCTACGACGCGTACGACTCACCCGAGCAGCGTGCGCGCATGCGTGGCTTCCACGGTGCGTGGCGCACGCGGCTCCGCGCACTGGACTTCGACAAGTTGTCGCAGGAAGGCAGGATCGACTACGTTCTGCTCGACAATCATCTGCGCTACCAGCTGGACCTCGCGGACCGGCAGGACACACAGCGTGTCGAGGTGTCATCACTGCTGCCGTTCAGTGACGCACTCCTCGCGCTGCATGATGCGCGACGTGTCCTCGCAACGATCGACCCGCAGGCGACCGCGAAACGTGTGGCAGCCATCGCTCGACAGATCGACAGCCTGCGCGCACAGCTCGAAGCGCCGGCCCGGTCGGACAGCACGAAGCGTGCAGCCGGTGCATCGAAAGTCGCGCGCACGGTGGCCAATCGTGCCGCCGATCAGCTCGACCAGCTGCGCGGCACCGTTGGCACGTGGTATCGCTTTCACGCCGGCTACGATCCGATGTTCACCTGGTGGATGGAGAATCCGAACCAGAAGCTGACCGAGGCGATGACGAAGTACGCCGCCGCAATTCGCGAGCGACTCGTCGGCATTCCGCGTGCCGCGCAACCGGTCGCAACGCGGGGCGGCGTGACGCCCGCGAGTGATGCCGGCGCCGCCAATACCGGGCCGATCATCGGTGACCCGATCGGCGCCGGCGGGCTGGCTGTCGATCTGCGGCATGAGATGATCCCGTACACTGCCGAGGAACTCATCGCGATTGCGGAACGCGAGTATGCGTTCAGCCTCAGCGAGATGAAGAAGGCCGCGCGCCAGATGGGATTCGGTGACGACTGGAAAGCCGCGATGGAGAAGGTGAAGGACAGTTATGTGCCGCCCGGCAAGCAGCCCGAGATGATCCGCGAACTGGCGCGCCAGGCCGAATCATTCTTCGACCAGCACGACTGGGTCACGATCCCGCCGTTGGCGAAGGAGGACTGGCGGATGGAGATGATGTCGCCGGAGCGTCAACGCATGTCGCCATTCTTTCTCGGCGGCGAGCTGATTCTCGTCAGTTATCCGACCGAGGAGATGACGGACGAGGAGAAGCTGATGAGCATGCGCGGCAACAATCCACATTTCTCGCATGCGACGGTGTTTCATGAACTCAATCCCGGTCACCACCTGCAGGGTTTCATGGCGGCGCGCTACAACGCGCACCGACGCGTCTTCGCGACGCCATTCTGGAACGAGGGCAACTCCTTGTACTGGGAGATGTTTCTCTACGATCACGACTTCCACGTGACACCGGAGGATCGCATTGGCGCACTGTTCTGGCGCATGCATCGCAGCGCGCGGATCATCTTCTCGCTCAACTTCCATCTCGGGAAGATGACGCCGGAGCAGGCGATCCAGTTCCTCGTGGACACGGTGAACTTCGAGCGTGCCAACGCCGAAGGCGAAGTGCGTCGCAGCTTCGCCGGCCAGTACTCACCGCTGTATCAGGCCGCCTACATGCTCGGCGGGTTGCAGATGCGCGCGATGTACAAGGCGCTGGTGTCGTCGGGGAAGATGACCGAACGTGCATTCCACGACGCGGTGCTGCAGGGCGGCCCGATGCCGATGTCGATGGTCCGCGCCCGCCTCGCCACCATCCCACTGACTCGCGACGGCCCCGCTCCCTGGCGATTTGCTGACGAACTGCCGGCATCCCGGCCGTTTCCGGTTCGTTGACTGCAACAGCGGGTCTCGCACCGAGGCACGGGGCCGCAGAGTTTCAGGGCATCCTCCGCACAAGGCAAACACTTTTCACGCGGGGCCCGCGGGGGACGCGGGGTAAGGCAACTGCAAACGGCTTTTGTTACAGCGTCCCGCGAGCGCAGTTCCAGAAGCCTTTGCCGTTCCCCGCGTCCCCCGCGGGCCCCGCGTGAAAAGTGCTGCGGCAAGCGTGGTAGAACTCTCCGTGGCCCTGTGCCTCTGTACGAGACAGGCAGTTTGACCGCGACAGGAGCGAGTAGATTGAAGGAAGCAAAACAACTTCTCGAATCAGTCACAAGATCATGGCGCTGCTGGGCCTGCAGGATGTGTCGCTCGCGTTCGGCGGACCCGCGCTGCTGTCGCATGCGGATTTCAGTATTGAACGCGGCGAACGCGTCTGCCTGCTGGGCCGGAACGGGACCGGCAAGAGTTCGCTGCTGAAGGTGCTGGATGGCAGCATCGTGCCGGACACTGGCACCGTCGTGCGGCTCACCGGCATGAGCGTCGCGCGGCTCGAGCAGGAGATTCCCGAGGATGTGCATGGCAGCATGTTCGATGTCGTTGCCGCCGGAATCGGTCCCGCCGGTGCACTGCTCGCGCAGTACCACCATGCCAGCGTACGCGTCGCGACCGATCACGGCGAGAAGGCACTGAAGGAACTCGATCGCCTGCATCACGCGCTGGACTCCGCAAATGCCTGGCAGGTGCACACACGCGTCTCGACCGTGCTGCAGCATCTCGCACTCGATCCCGAGATGCCGTTTGCCAGTGCGTCCGGCGGACGCAAGCGACAGACGCTGCTTGCGCGCGCCCTCGTGCGGCAGCCCGATGTGCTATTGCTCGACGAGCCGACCAACCATCTCGATGTCGAGGCAGTCGAGTGGATGGAAGAATATCTGATCGATCGCAGCACGACACTCGTATTCGTGACACACGATCGCGCCTTCCTGCGCCGCGTCGCGACCCGCATCGTCGAACTCGATCGCGGCAGGCTGGTGGACTGGGGAACGGACTACGACACGTATCTCGTGCGCAAGGATGCCGCGCTCGATGTCGAGGCACGCGAGTGGGCGGAGTTCGATCGCAAGCTGGCACTGGAGGAGGTCTGGATCCGCACCGGCATCCAGGCACGGCGCACGCGCAACGAGGGACGCGTGCGCAATCTCGAGGCGCTGCGCGTCGAACGCGGGCAGCGACGGGATCGCGTCGGCACGGTGAAGCTGCAGGCGCAGGAAGCGGAACGCTCCGGCCGACTGGTGGTCGACGCGAAACACGTCGACTTCTTCCGCGGCGAACGCGCGATCGTGCGCGATTTCTCGACGATCATCACACGCGGCGATCGCGTCGGGTTGATCGGACCCAACGGCTCGGGCAAGACGACACTCATCAAGCTCCTCCTCGGCGAACTGGTGCCGGACGCCGGCACCATCACGCTCGGCACGAACCTGGAAGTCGCCTACTTCGACCAGCTGCGCGAACAGCTCGACGAGGATCGCAGCGTGTTCGACACGATTGCCGATGGCGCCGAGTTCGTGAACATCGGCGGCGCGAACAAGCACGTCCACGGCTACCTGCAGGAGTTCCTCTTTCCGCCGGAGCGCGCGCGGACACCCGTGCGTGCACTCTCCGGCGGTGAACGCAATCGTCTGCTGCTCGCGCGGCTGTTCACGCGCACGTTCAACCTGCTCGTGCTCGACGAACCGACGAACGATCTCGACATCGAGACGCTCGACCTCCTCGAGGCACTGCTCCTCGAGTTCACCGGCACGCTGCTGGTCGTGAGCCACGATCGCGCCTTTCTCGACAACGTCGTCACGAGCACGCTCGCGTTCGAAGGGCAGGGACGGATCGGCGAGTATGCCGGCGGCTACGCGGACTGGTTGCGTCAGCGACCGCAGCGGGCACTCAGCGCCGCGTCATCGAAGCAAGCGGCAGTCGTGGCACCGCGGGCCGAGAAGAAGCGGCGGTTGACGTACAAGGAGCAGCAGGAACTGGCCACGCTGCCGGATCAGATCGACGCGCGCGAGAAGGATCGCAGTCTCGTGTACGCTCAGCTCGCCGACCCGCTCTTCCTGCGTGATGGCGTGGCTGTGACTGCGGCAACGTCGCGGCTCGAAGCGATCGACGCCGAGTTGGCGGCGCTCGCCGCGCGATGGGAAGTGCTCGAGACCATCGCGGTGTCCGCGTGAGCACACCTCGGCCCGTGGGGAACCTGAGCGTCGGCCATGCGTTCGTGTGGCAGCGATCGGGAGCGCTTGCGTGCATCGCCCGCCGCGGCCGATTCTTCACGAACCCCACTCCCGGATTCTGACATGCAGCGTTCGATGCGCACACTCTTCCTGCTTGGCGCCGTGGCAGTACCGCTTGCCGCGCAGGCACCACGGGCCGCCCAGCCCGATTACGCGGCCGCGATGAAACACGAACACGGGCGCGAAACACCGACCGCCTCGCCGATCGCGCGCATCGCCCCCCGCACGGCGGTGACCGGGGTCGAGGTCATGTATGGCATGGTCGACGGCAAGATGCTTCACGGATATCTCGCCAAGCCGGCCGGCGTCAGTCGCGGCGGTCCGGCGCTCATCGTCGTGCATGAGTGGTGGGGCCTCAACGACAACATCAAGGCCATCGCCGACCGATACGCAGGCGAGGGCTTCACGGTGCTCGCGGTGGACCTCTTCGGTCGGGTCGCGACCACGCCGGACACCGCCATGGTGCTCTATCAGGCGGCGATGAAGGATGTGACAGGCGGCGAGAAGAATCTGGCGGCGGGCATCGCTTACTTGAAGGCGCAGGACGTGGGCAAGATCGGGTCGGTCGGCTACTGCTTCGGCGGCCACTGGTCGCTGCGCACCGGACTCGTTGGCGGTACCGACATCAAGGCCGTCACCATCTACTACGGCGCTCCGATCACTGAGCCGTCGCAGTTGCAGCGCCTCACGGCGCCGGTGCTCGGGCTGTACGGTGGCCTCGACAAGGGCATCCCCGTGGACAGCGTGCGCGCGATGGAACGTGTCATGAAGAGTGAAGGCCGCACCGTCAGCATCAACGTCTACGCGACTGCGGATCACGGCTTCTCGAACCCGTCCGGGCAGGCATACAACGCCGCCGCGGCCACCGACGCCTGGACAAAATCGCTCGCGTTCTTCCGGGCGAACCTTCGCTGACACAAGGTGGGCTGTTACCGACGGCCGCGGCCGCCGGTCTGGGAAGTGTCGTCGGCTACTCCGGCTGACGACACTTCGTTGCGTCCGGGTTGATTTGGCAGGTGTGTCGTGGAGGTGGCTGGAATGGGGATGCGATGGGTGGGACGAGCCGCGATGACGCTCGCGCTGCTCCTGCCGGCGGCGGGTGTGGCGCAGGTCGTGACGCGCGTCGAACTCGACAACGACTCGTTCAACTTCTGGCAGGCGCCGAAAGTCCGTGCCGATCGCGAATACAGCCAGGGCACCCGCATCGCGCTGCTGCGACCGTCGACGGGTCGATTCGTGCGCCGGATGCTCGGCGGTCCGGATCACTGCCGGTCGGACGCCATCGTGCACGACTGCCGCATGGTGTCGTGGGCGGTCACACAGGCGATCTACACGCCGACCCTCGATGCCCGTCGCCGCCAGCCGGGTGAGCGACCATATGCCGGGTGGCTGGGCGCAGAGGTTGGCGCGCTGCGCGAACGGGAGCACAGCCTGCACGCACTCGCATTCGGGATCGGCGTGACCGGGCCGGCATCGATGGCGGAGCCGGCGCAGAAGGCAGTGCATCGGCTGTTCAATTTCCAGAAGCCGCAAGGATGGGAGACGCAGCTGCCGTCTGAAGTGGCCATGCTGGCGAGTTATCGTGGCGCGCGCGAACTCGTCCATCTCGCCGATCAGAACACCGGCATGCGCCTGATGCTCGCGCCCGTGTGGACACTGCAGGCCGGGACGGTCGCCACCGACGCCACTCTCGGTGTGCAGGCGACGCTGGGTTTCCGCCCGCCCGCACCGTGGCGCGGTGCAACCAACATGCGCGGCGATCGCTGGAGCCTGTACCTGCGCGGCGGTGCGCAGCAGACCGCGGTCGCGCGCAACCTGTTCCTCGACGGCAGCACGTTCACCACCAGCGCACGCGTCGAAAAGAATCGCTACGTGGCCCAGACCGACATCGGGGTGGGCCTGCGATCGCCGCTCGGAGTCCTGGAATGGCAGGTGCACAATCGCGGTCGGGAGTACCGGATGCAGCCGCGGGCGCATGCATATTCCACCATCACATTTGCTCTTCGCTGATCGCACGCACACTCATGCGACGGCGCTTCTCACCGCCCGCGCCCTGTGGCACTGACCGCGATCATCTACAATTTCGCCATCGAGCTGGCCGACGTCGACCGCGGCGTCTACGAGTCGCTGGCGCTCAAGCTCGCGCAACATCCATCCGAGACGGACGAGCGACTGCTGACGCGCGTGCTGGCGTATTGCCTCGAGTACACCGACGGCATCGCCTTCTCGAAAGGCGGTATCAGCGATCCGGATGAGCCGGCGATCACGGTGCGAGACCTGACCGGAGCGCTGAAGGTCTGGATCGAGGTCGGGGCGCCGGACGCCGCGCGACTGCACAAGGCGAGCAAGGCAGCGCCACGCGTCGCGGTCTACATCGAGAAGGCACCGGTGATCTATCTCCGGCAGCTGGCCGGCGAGCGCATTCACCGCGCCGAGGCGATCGCAGTCGTCTCGATCGACCGCGCGCTCATCGATCAGTTGGTGAGCCGTCTCGACCGCCGGATGGCGTTCTCGCTTTCAGTCACGGATGGACACGTATTCATCTCGCACGTCGGCGGCAGCATCGACGGCGCCGTCACCACGATGAGCGCGCTGGCGGAGTAGGCTCCCGGCTCGGCTTCACGGCGACCACCCGCGTCGGGGCGCGCGCCCCGACTTCACGCCGTCGCGACGACAGTGCATCGGCCGATATCACGGCATCGTCGTCGCCAGGGAGGACCGAAAACGATTCAACGGATGAGCCTGTCCCTTGATCATGGACACGCGCAATAGTAGCGTTATGAGCAGTTTAGTGGCGTCGACTTCGTGCCGACTTGAGTTCGGATGGCCGCAGTGCCCCTGGCACGAAATCCGGTCGTCGGTAAGAATGCGCTAATTCTGTGCGCGAGTCGCGCGCGGTGACCCTTGCGCATCGACGCGTGCAACATGTATTCAGTCGTGGACACTTTGGTCCCGTGCTGGCCTGATGTCTTCCAGCGGAGCAGCGGTCGATGCCGATCACGTTCGAAATCGATCACGGTGCGCAGCGCGTGATGGTCACGGCGACCGGCGACATACGCATCGAGGACATGGTGGCGCTGGTGACGAAACTCGCCGAGTTGCGCGCATTCGCGTACGCACAGCGCTTCGACGCGCGCGGCGCCGCCATCGTGATGACCGCCGAGGAGACGCGGCGTATCGTGCCGCTCGTGGCGCGCCTGCGTGACGAACACGGTCAGTCGCGCACCGCATTCATCGCCGACTCCGACGTCAGTTTCGGCATGGCGCGCATGTACGCCACACTCTCTGCCGACACCGACAGCGGCTTCATGGTCTACCGCTCGATCGAGGAAGGCGATGCGTGGCTGGGCTGGCTGCGCGTGCAGTCGGAGCAGCGCGTGCGCTGAGCGCTGCGTCCGCGCTCAGTCATTGAGCGCGGACACCCGCACGTCGGCGTGACCATTGCTGCCGTAGTGCACGGACACACGCCACGGCCGACAGCACACTTCACAGTCCTCGACGTACTCCTGTCGGGAGCCGCTGCCGGCATCGAGCGCGATCTCGATCGATTCGCCGCAATGTGGACAGGTGATCACCGCCTCACCATCTGCCGTGCCGTCGCCGGTCGGAAACTCCTCATCCAGTTCGGTCTCGTCCTGCAGCTTCGGGCGCTTCGGCATGATGATGCTCCTGGCGGATGTGTGGTACAAAGGCGCGATGAGCGCGCAGCGGCTGCGTGCTGTACCCTCGCGCACCGAGGATGATACCCGGACGCCCACTGCTGGCAGGCTGCACCATTGGTGATATTCCGCGAGTGCGACCTCTCCCCACTCCCGTATCACGCCCATGAGTTCCGAGCCCACCCAGTCGTTCGCCAACCACGCCCGCACCGTCCCCGGATTTCACTTCGTCACGGGTGGTTGCACGATC
>JACMLX010000152.1 GCA_014379355.1 Gemmatimonadaceae bacterium | reverse complement strand
GCTGCCTGCGACACGTCGCGCCGCCCTCCATCGCAGCGTCGCATTCACCGCGACCGCGCTGACCACCGTCGTCCTCCTCGCCTGGCTCGCGCGGGTGCTGGTCGCCGTGTTCGCCGGCTGACGTTTCGACACACGCTGGCAGCACAACGGACGCTGGCGATCAGTTCACGAATCCGCGCGCATCGAGCATCGTTCGACCGCGCGACGGCGTCGCGCGGTCGGCCGCCACCTTGTCGCAGCGGATCCTGCCGTCGGCAGGGCCTTCGTGGCGGATGATCGGTGTGAACAATACAATCCACAACCGACAACTACTGATCGACTTCCAGGAGAGCGGTTCATGACTGCGTTGCCAGTGCCGTCGTTCAATCCGGACCTCGACCTCGAGCTCGTGCGCGTGGTCGATGTGTCGCCGGAACTCGTCTGGAAGGCGTACACTACGCCCGCGCTGCTCAAGCAGTGGTTCTGTCCGAAGCCCTGGGGCGTTTCGGAGTGCGAGATCGAACTGCGACCCGGCGGACGATTCTTCACGGTCATGCAGTCGCCCGAGGGCGAGTCATTTCCGAACGAAGGCTGTTATCTCGAAATCGTGCCGGGTCGGCGCCTGGTGTGGACGGACGCGCTGCACGCTGGGTTTCGTCCGGTCGACCCGGCGCAGACCGGCGCTGCGGGTCTCTTCCTTACCGCAATCGTCACGATCGAGCCGGAAGGATCGGGCACGAAGTACACCGCCCATGTCATGCACACCGATCCGGCCAGTCGGCAGAAGCATGCCGACATGGGCTTCGAGGCTGGCTGGGGCGCCGCGTTCGATCAACTCGTGGAGCTGATGAAAACGCAGTGACACCGCAGGCCTTTGCACGAAGCGGGGCGACATCCGATGTGATGTCGCCCCGCTTCGTGCATGCATTCCTCACGGTGTCGAGAGCACCGTCGGCATGTCGCCATTGGCTCAGGTGCGCGGCTTCTCGGCGGATACCGGACCGGTCACCTGCGAGCGCAGCTGGCGTGCCTTGTCCTCGCTATCGAGGCCGGCCACGACTTCCTTGAGCATGCCATCGTGAATGTCGTAGACGAGACCGCTGATCACGGGCCGCTTCCCCTTGGCCCACGCGCGCTGCACCACCGGCGTGCGCGACAGCTGGAACACCTGCTCCAGGACATTCAGTTCGACGAGGCGATGCGCGCGCCCCTCTTCATCCGGAATGGCTGCGAGCTCATCGGCATTCCATCGGTAGACGTCGCGCACGACATGCAGCCAGTGGTCCACGACACCATGTCCCTGCGGCAATGTGGCCGCCTTCACGCCGCCGCAGCCATAATGGCCGCAGATCAGCACATGCTTCACGTCGAGAAATTCGACCGCGTACTCGAGCGCGGCGAGCATGCTCAGGTCGTTCGGATGCGCCTGATTCGCAATGTTGCGGTGCGTGAAGATCTCGCCCGGCTTCGCACCGGTGAGCAACTCGGCCGGCACGCGCGAATCACAGCAGCCGATGAAGAAGAAATGAGGCGCCTGACTGGCGGCGCGTCGCTCGAAGTAGGTCGGGTCGGTTTCGCGGACACTCGTCGCCCAGGCCTTGTTGTTCGCGAACAGTCGCTGATAGTTGTTCATGTTCAGTGTGAGTGCGTAGGTGTCGTGGGTGCCGCGGGAACATTCACCAGCCGGTAGTCGATGCCGCGCAGCTTGGCGGTTTCGGTGAACTCGTGCAGCTGTTCCAGTACGTCATAGTCGAACCGCGCGGTGTTCGTGCCATCGATCTCGATGCGACTCCCGTCCGGCAGCTCACTGAGCGTACGCTCGATGTTCGCCTTGCTGAGGAACGTCGCCTGGTCGGGCAATTGATAACGCGTCAGCACCGCCCCCTTCGGACTCACCACGCGCAGCGCCGGCTGACGAAGGTACTGCCCCAGGATGAAGAACGCCGCGATCGCGAGACCGACGCCAATGCCGATCAGCAGGTCCGTCATCACGATCGCGACGACGGTCACCACGAACGGCGTGAACTGTGACCAGCCGAGCGACCACGATGTTCGGAAGAGCGCCGGAGAAGCGAGCTTGAATCCGGTGTACAGCAGCATTGCCGCCAGCGCGGACAGCGGAATCAGGTTCAGTACCCTGGGAATCGCGAGCACGGACACGAGCAGCAGTATCCCATGCACGATCGCCGACCAGCGCGTGCGTGCGCCGGCGTCAATGTTCGCCGCGCTGCGCACCACGACGCCGGTAATCGGCAGTCCGCCGACCAAGCCGGAGAGCGTATTGCCCACACCCTGCGCGAGCAACTCCCGATTCGTGTCGGATTCGCGCTTGAACGGATCCATCTTGTCCGTGGCCTCGAGGCTGAGCAGTGTCTCGAGGCTCGCGACGATGGCGAGCGTGAGGCCGACGCGCCAGGTGTTGAGCGACGCGATCGCGCTCCACTCGGGAAGCTTGAAGAACGTGAGCCAGTCCGACGGACGTTCTGCGACAGGCAGGCTGACGAGGTGGGTGCTGCGAATCGCAAGTGCCGGAAAATACTGTGCGAAGAGCAGGTTCAGGCCGATGCCCAGCAGCACGACGAGCAGCGGCGCGGGAACGATCTTGAGTTTCTTGAACGCCGGTCGACTCCACACGATGAGGATCAGCAGCGACAGCGTCGCGATGAGCACCGCACCGAGCTGGATCTGCTGCAGCTGATGCCCGAGTGCGGAAAACGTGTTCTGCGCATTCGCCTGCAGGAACGTCTCGTCGCCTTCGAAGTCGGCATCGAACCCGACCGCATGCGGAATCTGCTTGAGGATCAGGATGATGCCGATGGCCGCCAGCATGCCCTTGATCACCGCGCTCGGGATGTAGTAGCCGATCACGCCGGCGCGCACGATGCTGAAGCCGATCTGCAACACACCGCCGATGACCACGGCGACGAGAAAGTGCTCGAACGAACCGAGTGACACGATCCCGGAAAAGACGATCGCGGTGAGTCCCGCCGCCGGTCCACTGACCATCAGCTGGGAGTTCGACAGCAGGCCGACCACGATCCCGCCGATCACGCCGGACACGATGCCGGCGGCGAGCGGTGCACCGGACGCGAGTGCGATGCCGAGACAGAGCGGCAGCGCGACGAGCACCACCACGAGCGACGCGGGCAGGTCAGCGCGCCAGCTGTCGCGAAGTGACGGTGTGGCGGATAGTGCGTTCGTCATGGCGGCCGATTGTGCGGAAATGGTCGTCAGTGATCGTTACAGACAACGGACAATCAGTCTGCCGAGCAATGGGCGCATTGCGGTGCGACGTTCAAGAACCGCGATAGCAGTGAAGTATCATGCTAACGGGTGACGCAATGGCATCGTTGACCACGACGCGCACCCGCGAATACACGCCGAGTGTCACGCGCTCGAGCTTGCGATACCCGATGGTCGTGCCGCGGGTGATACCACGCCATGTCGTGCCGTCGAACGCATCGACGCGATAACGCGCCACACGCTGCCCACGCGCGATCTCTTCGCGCAGGTCGAGCACGCCGATCTCGGCAGGCTGCCGCAGTGTCGTCACGAGTTCGGCACTGCGTGCGCCAGTCGTCCGGAAACGATGCGTCGCATCGGCCGCAAGGTCGTGCGCGAACACGGCGTCGCGTCGCGCCTGCATCGCGAGGAGGCTGTCGACGTCGTTCGCGTGGAGCAGTCCATCGCGCGTCGGCGGGACGTTGAGCAGCAGCTTGGAATTGCGGCCCACCGAGGTGAAATACAGCTGCAGCAGATCGTCCGCACTGCGAACGCGTGTGTCTTCGGCGGGATGATGGAACCATCCGGGCCGGATCGACACGTCCGTTTCACCAGGACGCCAGACCGTTCCATCGCGATCTCCATTCTGCAGCGAACGCATCACCTCATCGCCGCTCATCCCCGGTACCGTGACGATGTCGGGACGCACCATGGACCAGTTGGTGATTCCGGCCGTGCCGCGCTCGTTGCCGATCCAGCGCACATCCGGTCCGGCATCCGAAAACATCACGGCCGAGGGCTGCAGCCGTCGCACCGTGTTCCACGTGGCCGGCCAGTCGTACGTCTGTCGTTTGCCGTTCGGGCCCTCACCATTCGCGCCGTCGAACCAGACTTCGTGGATGGTGCCGTACTGCGTCAGCAGTTCCGTCAGCTGCGCGAGATAGAAGTCGTTGTAGCGCTGCGACTCGCCGTAGACGGAGGCATTGCGATCCCACGGTGAGAGATAGAGTCCCGCCTTCAGGCCTTCGGCGCGACAGGCGTCCACGAACTCGCGTACCAGGTCACCCTGCCCATTGCGCCACGGGCTCGATGCCACGCTGTGGGTGGTAGTGCGCGTCGGCCAGAGACAGAAACCATCGTGATGCTTGGCGGTGAGGATCATCGCCTTGAAGCCGGCCGCACGCGCGGTGCGCGCCCACTGTCGGGCATCAAGTGCTGAGGGGTTGAAGATGCGCGGATCCTCGGTGCCGTCGCCCCACTCACGGTCAGTGAACGTGTTGACGCCGAAGTGTATGAACATGGCCAGTTCGTCACGCTGCCACGACAATTGCGCCGGTGTCGGGCGCGGCAGCGCGCGCACGTCTGCGTCCTGCAGCAGGTCATTCACACGCAGTCCGCGCACGCCAATCGCCGCCGCGCCGGCAATTGCGGTGTGCAGGAACTGTCGGCGGTCTGTCATGATCGTTTCAGGACTTCCGTAGCAGTGGTCGTGCTGAACGGCTTCAACGCGGAGTCGCAAAGGGAAGAATCGTTCACGCAGCGGCGAACTGCTTTGACGCAAAGACGCAAAGAAACTGCACGGCAGCCATGCGCGTCGCGACTGTCGCTCGCACGCGTGCCGATCTGATTTGGAACTGCAACTGTGAACCGCAGCTCCAACAAGGATTCGATGTCGGCCTGCGTGCACGGGCGATCACGGGTTCGTGGAGCGCTTTGCGCCTTGGCGGCTTGGCGTCAAGTCCGTTTCGCTCGGCCGCTGAGTCGACGCGGCGGTCGTCGAAGGCCGAGAACACCAATGATCGGAGGTGTCAGCGACGAACGGGTTTTGGTGCCGGCGTCGCCGCCGGCTTCGCCGATCCGCCGAGCGCGAAGTGCAGACCTGCCGAGATCACGGCGTTGTTCGGTGCATCGTTCAACACCGTGTACTCGAACTGCGCGAAGGGTATCAGGCGTCCGCTTGTCCGGAGCGTGCCGCCGACGATGTAGTTGAAGCCGACCTTCGTCTCCGATCCACCGGCGCCGTCGAAGCTGAAGCGCGCGACTGCCAGGCCCGTGCCGACGAACGGCTGCACGCGGTACGGCGTCGCGAGAACGAGCGGCTTGATCAGGTTGATGTCGGCCTGATATCGCGTCTCACCCGACCGCACGAAGTAGGAGAAGCGCGGATTGATCTCGAGGCCTTGTGCGCCGACGACTCCGCGGGCATCCGCGCCGATCACAAGGAACTCATCCCAGCTGCTTTCGTGTTCACCGCCCACGAAGCCGCCGACCCGCCATTGTGCATGCGCGGTCACGGCACAAAACAGCATCGCTGTCGCGACGCCGAGCATGGTGCGTGTGCAGGACGCGAAGGAAGCGCGAAAGGTTCGGCGGGAGCTGGTCATGGTTCCGGTCGTGAGGGTGAGGCGTGAATGGCGGAAGAGAAGAGATGGGGAACGTCGTGACGCGGTGCAGGCAACATCAGCGTGATCGCGAGTTCTTCGACGGCCGAAAGTGTCAGCAGGGCGGCGGCGGCATGCACCGGCCACGCCGTCTGCCACGCCAGCCAGAGGACGACGCTCAGCGGCAGTACGACCAGCGACACACGGGCGAGAATCGTGTGGTAGGCGGTCAGTGTCCGGAACTTGAGCCAGCCGACGGCGATCGGCACGACGTACGCCGAGACCACGACGACCAGCGTGACCCGCTCGGCGCGAAATGGCGCGGGCAGCAGAATTGCCAGGCCGATCAGCATGGCGACACACAGCGCGACGTCGGCGCGCGAATCGAGGGCGGCGCCGCGAGGTGATGCACTGTGCGCGGCGCGCGCGAGTGGTCCGTCGAGCGCATCGGAAAGGAAGCCGCAGGCGGCCACGACGACGAACACGCGCGGCGCGTCCAGCATCGCCGCGGCGAGGAGCACCGGCGCCGACACCATCCGCGCATGCGTCAGCCGATCAGCCCAGGCCGACAGATTCGATTGGTGCGCCACGAACATTCGTCTGCCCACGCCTGCGGAGTCCGCCGTCGAGTCAGCAACGATGCCATGAGTATTGTGCGCGCTGACGAGCCTGTCCATACGCAGGCGTCAGGTCCAGCCCTCTCCGACGGCCCGGCACCCGCTGGCACACCGCAGGGTGCGCCACCGGGGCATCGCTCTCAGTAGCCGGACGGCAGTTCGTTGCGGCGGATGTCACGCTGGCCTGTGGCCACGCCAAATCCCACGCTGACGCCGAACGCGATGGCCGTTCCGGCACCGATGAACGGCAGCAGGGCGACGACCGGTGTCGCGACCAGCATGGCACCGCCGCCGGCCAGGAGCGGCGCCCAGAACGACTGTGCGGCCGTGACGAAGCGCAGCCGCTCGCGGACGAACGCGCGGGCCTGTGAGTAGCCGACGAAGGTGACCGCCATGCTGGCGGCGTATGCGAGTATCGTGAGCATCGTGATGTCCCTCCAGGGACTGACGAAACGTGCGTTGTCAGTATGTACGCCAACGGGAGACGCTAGTTTCGATCGGAGCACACGACGGGGCCGGTGACCCGGATCGGCGTACTCTGCCGGAACCGGATTTCGTGCCGCCGCCGCTGCCCGACTCTCACACCGGAACCCGCCATCCCGTCGCGTACGCGACGGGATGGCGACTCACCCCCGATCGATCAGGAGCGCTGCGTGGGCGCCAGGCTGCAGGACCTCTTCGGCGACGCATCGGGTATCGAGCCCGCGACACCGGGCAGCTATGGAATTCCGCCGGCGGGATTCCGCCTGCCCGCATCCACGCGCATCCGAGAGGTCACGCTGCAGGTCTCGGATCTGACGAGGACGCGCGCCTTCTACACACAGACCCTCGGTTTTCGCGTGTTGGCCGAATCGGACACGCGTCTCACGCTCGGCGCGCTCGACAGCGAGACGCCGCTCATCGAACTGATCGAAAACCGCAGGGCTCCGGCGCAGCATATCGCCAGAAGGCTTGGCCTGTATCACTTCGCCATTCTCCTGCCGACCCGCGCAGCACTCGGACAATTCCTGCGCCATCTGGAGCACATCGGTGCACGCGCCGGCGCCAGTGATCATCTCGTCAGTGAAGCGCTCTATCTCCAGGATCCGGACAACCTTGGCATCGAGGTCTACGCCGACAGGCCGCGCGACAGCTGGAAACGGCGCGACAGGGAACTCACCATGGCCACCGATCCCCTCGACGGTCCTGGCCTGTTGAAGGCTGCGGGTGATGATGTCTGGAATGGAATGCCGGCCGGGACGACGATCGGGCACGTGCACCTGCACGTCGGAGAAATCGAAAGCGCGAACCGCTTCTACTCGGAAGCCATCGGCTTCGACCGCATGGTGTGGTCCTACCCCGGCGCACTCTTTCTCGCCGCCGGCGGCTACCACCACCATCTCGGCACGAACGTGTGGGCGGGCCCGGGTGCGAAACCGGCGATGGCCGATGATCCGCAACTGCTGCGGTGGACCGTCGTCGTTCCGACGCGTGCTGATGTCGCGTCCGCGGCCGACAGCGTGCACCGAGCCGGGTTCAGCATCGATGTCACACCTGATGGAGCGAGTGCCGATACCCGCGATCCATGGGGCACCGCGCTGCGCATCGAATCGGCCGAACGCGAACAGCCAGGCGGCGAATGGCGAACGGGGCATGCATCATGAGATGCACGCCCCGTTCGTGCCGGCGACTCGCGGTTGCCGTTACGGCGTCTTCTCCAGATCGCGCAGCCAGACGTTGCGATACCGCACGCGATGGCCGTGATCCTGCAGGGTGATTGGCAGACGATCCGCATGCGCCGTGAACGGCGGACGTGACTTGTTCGCCGTCGGGCCGACCAGCTCCATGTTGTCCTGCACCAGTACGCCGTTGAGGAATACGGTGAAGCGTGCCGCCGACTGCAGCGACCCATCGGCCTTGAAGCGGGGGCGATGATACACGATGTCGTACGTCTGCCATTCGCCTGGCGCACGCGTCGCGTTCACGAGCGGCGGGAACTGGCCATACAGCGCGCCCGCCTGACCGTCGGCGTACGTGACGTTGTCCCGCGAATCGAGCACCTGCGTTTCGTAGCGGCCGTCGGCCATGAACACGCCGCTGTTCCCGCGATCCTGACCCGTCCCGACGGCTGGTTTCGGCGATGCCCACTCGACGTGCATCTGCACATCACCGAAGCTGTCGCGCGTGCTCATCGTGCCGGTGCCAGGCACCACTTCGAATGCCCCGTCGACGATGCGCCACTTGGCCGGCGCGCCGCTGCCAGCCGTCCACTTGTCGAGCGACGTGCCGTTGAACAGCACGATCGCATCGGCAGGCGGCGCGACGGTGTACACGGCGCCCGGCTCGACGACGCGTGGACGCGGACGATCCTCGGAGTGCTGCGGCCATTCACTCAGCTTGCTCTGTGCCGCGACAGGAACGCTGCACAGGGCAAGCAGCACCAGCGGGGTTACGAGCTTCATCACGGGCCTCATCGAAGGGAGACCGGAAGAATAGCGTCTGGTGACGGGATCAAGTGACGGTGAATGCCTTCAACATGCCGTGCACGTAGTGGGGCTTCCCGTCCTTGATGTCGGGAATGAAGCAGAGAAACGCGTACTCGCCCGCGGTCAAATCGATGGGCACGTAGATCACCGCACCTTTCGGCATGCCGGACGTTCCACCGAGCGGGATGCCCGGCGGCGGGCCGACGGGATTCTCGCCCCACTGCGCGACCTGCAGCGGAGTCTTTCCCTTCTCCAGCCGCACGATGAACATCTCGTGGTCCTGCGAGGCCAGGTTCTCGAGACGGATGATGTGTTTGCCGGGCGTGATCGCGGGCGTGACCTCCCACGCGTAGTCGGTCATCGAGACTCGGATATCGGCCGTCGGCGCGGCGACCGATGCGGTGGTCGCCGGGATGACCGTGAGTCCCTTCACCATGCCCTTGGTGAAGTGCGGCATGTGATCGGCGCTCGGTATGAAGCAGAT
The DNA here is from genome assembly GCA_014379355.1 of Gemmatimonadaceae bacterium. Lineage (GTDB taxonomy): Bacteria > Gemmatimonadota > Gemmatimonadetes > Gemmatimonadales > Gemmatimonadaceae > JACMLX01. The sequence continues at coordinate 22,496 of JACMLX010000152.1, read as the reverse complement.
CATCGCGTAATTGCCGGCCGGCAGGTCTTCGGTGATCTGCATTTCACCGCCTGGCACGGGGGTGTTCGGTCCACCCACCGATTCGACCCATGGCGGCGGCGGTGCGCCAGGCTTCATGTCCTTCATCCCTGCCTGAAAATCCGCGTACGTCTTGCCGCCGGTGAAGCGCAGCAGCTGCACGTGATGCAGCTCGGGGCCCTTGTTCACCAGCTTGAGCGTGACCATGCCGGCCGAGATGGTGTCGGGCGCCTCGTACTTGAAGTCACTGGCGACGATGGTGATGACCGGCGGCTCTGCCACTGCGGGACTGGCCGATGCGGCCGCCGGCAGCGCGGTGGAATCGGCGGCCGGCGCCTTCTCCGTGCTGGCGCACGCCAGGAGGCCGGAGACGGCGAGCAGCGGCGTGATGCGGGACAGCGTGACGCGCGAGAACATTGGCATGGCTCCGAGTTTTGCCGCGTGAGGACAGCAGTGCGGCGCATCGCCGCGACTTCATCCGGACGCCAGAATGTCGTGTCCTGTCTCACGATTCGACAGGGTCGAATGACCCGCGGCGTCGACGCGCTCGAGATTCTCAGCGCCGCACGCGAGCGCAGGATGGGTCAGCTACGAAGAAGCCAGACGACTCCGACGATCACGCTGAAGACTGACGCTCCGCATGAGAGTCTTCGCTGGCTGACCAGCGTCCGCGTGTTGCCGAGCGCCTGCGCGATGGCCGTCATGGCCAGAGCAGCGCCGACGCCGAAGGCGGTGAGAAACGCGCACTTGCCGGCCAGGGTCGGGACGAGCAGTGCTGGCAGGACGCCGAAGAGATGCGCGCTTCCGGCAACGCCATGAAACACGCCGAAATGCAGCGCGGTACGTGGACCATGCGTCAGGCTGGGATTGACCCCGGGAGCCGCGAGCCGGAGTCGGCGCAGTCCTGCCAACCCAAGACAGATCAACAGCACGCCCACGAACTGCTCGGCGACCGCGGCGAGCGCACGGATCGGCACTCGTTCGCCGAGCATGATCGCAACCGCACCGACCAGTACGGCGCCGGACGCGTGGCCCAGACCCCAACTGGCGCCGATCAGGGCAGCGCGACGTTGCGCCACAACGGCGAGGGGTCCGACGGCGGCGAGGTGGTCAGGGCCGGAGACGACGTGGAGCGATCCGGCGCCGAGACCGCTGAGTGCGACGAGCAGGATCGCGTTCATGCTGCCAGCGCAGGAGGGTGATCAACCGTTGCGCGTCGGAACAGCGACCCCCGGTCCGGCAGGCAACGGTCGCGGCGCCGCAACCCACGGCCACTCGGTGCGCAGGTCCGGAAGTGGTGCGATGGCCGTGTCGATGGGGCAGCCGAAGACCGCCGAATATACGACCGCGCCGAAGTCGTCGCGAAGCGTGCGGCCGTTGATGCCGGCGAAATCGAAACCGCTGGGCATCGAGGCATCGAAGGGCAGCACATCCGGCAGCAGTGCGCGCGCGACGCGAGTCGCATAGGAGGCGGGATCGGCGACGTTGCCTACACGCTGCGAGACGACGGAGACGACGCGCGCCACATCCGCACTGAAGTTTTCGATGTCACGGTCCGGAGTGGTCTCGTTCATCGCGCGGGACCGGAGCGGATCATCGACGAAAGTGGCCGCAAAATTCGGGCGCCCGCAGCGCGACACCTGATGCCAGTGTGCATGGTCGTTCGCCGAGACCGCCGAATGGAAATTGAAGCGTTGCCCAAGCAGCGCGAGCGGCAACTCGGCGACGATTGCGAGAACGTTCGTGGCAGCCGTCGTGACGTTGCCATTCGAGAAGGCCGCACGCGGCGGGGCCGTCCCGGCGAGCGCCTGATCGAGAAATCCTTTCGCGGCGACCGCATCGAGCCAGAACGGATCGCCTGCCTCGCCGATCCACACGCGTGCCCCGGGCATCGTGAGCGTGATCGTGGATTCGACCGTTCCCGCGCCGATCACTTCGCCCATCGCGTGTTCGTCCTGAGCCTCAGCCCCTGTCAGCCATCGGACCTCGACCCGCTGCGGTGAGGCGTCACCGTCGAAGACGCATCGCAGCACACGATCGGGACGCAGATCGCCGTCGACATCGAAGCGCATGTCGTAGGCAGCCGTCGGACGGAACGTGCGCCATTGGATGGCGCCGTGATATGGCGAGGGCAACCCCGCCAGCGGACTGACACACATGATGACCACAACCCTGGCTGGATCGCCCGGATCGTGAAAGAGGTAGTTGTCGGTGATGTTGATCCGACTGTCGGCGCGCGCTTCGGGAGAATCGAAATGATGTGACATGCAGCCACGGTACGCGGTCGCGACGCGCAAATCTTGTACGAAAGGCGCGCATTCATCCGCGCCGTGTGGCACGGGGCTGAATGACGGCACGGCGATATGCCGCTGGACCGACGCCCATGACGCGGGTGAAGTATCGGGTCAGATGGCTCTGATCGCAGAAGCCCGTGGCGACCGCCGCCCGTGCGGGTGATGCACCGTTTGCAAGCAACGCGCGTGCGCGCGTGATGCGTGCATGCAGCAGATACTGGTGTGGCGTGACGCCGACCTCGCGGGTGAAGGCGCGGATGAGGTGTGCGCGCGATAGACTGGCTTCCTTCGACAGCTCGACGAGCGTCAGGTCCTCGATCGCGCGATCATCGATCATTTCCCGCACACGACGGATGGCAGGATGATCCGAGCGATACCCCGACGGCGTGAGCTGAAGATTACGTGAGACGGCATCGAAGAATCGTTCCACAGCCGATTCGACGACGAGCGATGGCGCGCGGCTGTCGATGGTCGAATACAGCGCGCGAACAGCCTGCGCGAGGCGCGGATCGTCGCTGATGCTGTGACGGAAATGCGCGACGGTCGGTCGGGTCGTCCGTTCCGCGATCGCGGACGCCAGCAAGGTCGATTCACACGTCAGCGACCGGGTGTCGGCACCATGCGTCACCCGTTTCGACACGCGACGAAACTCACCCGCGTCGGCGAGTACGACGCTACCCGGACCGACACGATGCACCGCACCGCGGGCGAACAGATCGGCCTCACCGTCGACGACCAGGTTGACGACGAAGCCAGGAGCCAGCCAGCCGGGCGGGAGAGGTCCTTCATGCCGCAGCGTCGTGATCTCGAGGCGCGGATCAGGTGTGGGGCGGGCGTAGTGCGCGTGATACACAGGGGCGACCCGGCGGTGAGCGTGTGCAGGCCGCAACGGCAATGCCGCTGGGTCGGCGCGGTCGTCCGTCGCGGTGGCCGCGTGCAAAAGGCAGCCACTGTCCCGACTAGCTTGACAGCGCGGACGACTTCTTCCGTCCGACGGCTGCGGTATTCTATCCAGCTGCCTCGCAACCTGTGAATCGCAGTCGTGGCGTCCTTCAGCACTCCAGCCGACGGTCTCGGTCGCGGCAAGCTCTCTTACGCCCTGGCCGTCCTGTTCGGCCTCAATTTCATGAACTTCTACGACCGCCAGGTGATCGGTGCGGTCGGCGAGAAGATCAAGGCGGAGTGGCAGCTCAGCGATGGACAGCTGGGCAGCCTCACGACGGCCTTCGTGCTGCTGTACGCGTTGGTCGGCATTCCGTTCGGCCGTCTCGCGGACACGGGCACACGTCGCCTCGTGCTCAGTCGCGGTGTGGCGGTATGGAGTGCGTTCACCGCGCTGTCCGGCGCGGCAGGAAGTTTCGTCACACACTTTCTCTGCCGCATGGGTGTCGGCGTCGGTGAGGCCAGCCTGGCGCCCACCGCCAACTCGTTGATTGCCGACCTGTTTCCGCCGGCACGTCGGGCGCGTGCGATCAGTGTGTTCATGCTCGGCCTGCCGCTCGGACTTGGCGCGAGTTACCTGATCAGCGGGCTGATTGCCCAGGCGACTGGTGGCTGGCGACCCGCCTTGTATGTGGCGGCCGCGCCTGGATTCGTGCTCGCCATACTGGCGCTGTTCATCACGGAGCCGCCCCGCACCGCGTCGTCCGTACCCGACGGCGCACGCCACGAGTCCACCGCGCAGTCGATCCGTGCGATCCTGCAGATTCCGACGATGTGGTGGATCATCGCGTCCGGCGCGCTGATGAACCTCGTGATGTATTCCGTGGGTGCATTCTCGACGTCGTTCTACATTCGCTATCACGGCCTCGACATCGACTACGCGAATCGGTACAACGCGCTCGTGTTCGGCGTCGGTGGCGGCATCGGGATAGTCGTTGGCGGATGGTTCGGTGATCGTGCTGGCCGACGCGGTCCGTCGGGACGGCTGCAACTGGCGACACTGGGCAGCCTCATCGCCGCACCGATGCTCTGGCTCGCACTCGAGCAGATCCGCGGCGATGCGCGTGGGTTCGCCGGGTATCTGTTCGTCGCGGTGCTCGCGATCTATCTCTATTACAGCACGGTGTACGCGGCGATTCACGACCTGGTGCCGGCGTCGCGTCGTGGCATGGCGATGTCGGTGTATTTCTTCGTGTTCTACATCTTCACGGCGATCGGGCTGGTGCTGTTCGGCCGACTCAGTGATGCCATGGCGGCGCGTGCGCTGGCGACGGGTGTGTCGGCAGCCGAGAGCCGGGCACTGGGGCTGCACGATGCGATGTACGTGATGCCACTGTTCTGCGCGGCGCTGGTGGTCGTGCTGTACGTTGCATCGCGGACGGCCGTGCGAGACATCAAGCGTGTGGCGTTGCTGGCGACGTAGACTCCATTCCGGGGGGACATGCGTGTGACGATCGGCCGGGTCGTGCTCGGCATGGTGACGCGCGTCGCCGGATTGGGATCCGTCCGCCCATCCGGTCATGCCTGGGGTGGTGTCGATGACATGATCGCGATCGCCGCCTATGCAGCGAGGCTCACGCCATAGCGCGACCCATTTTTCACGCCGTGTTTCCCCTTCTTCGACCGCCATGACACTTCCATCATCATCACCGCTCACGCGTCGCGACTTCCTGGCGCGATCCAGCGCCGGAGCCGCCATGTTCGCCGCCGCGCCACTCCTTGGCAGCGCGCTGACGCCTGACGTACTCGCCGCCGACTCACCGACACGTGCGCCATCGGCTCCGAAGTCGTATCCGATCGGCATCGAGATGTTCGCGGTGCGCAACGCGATGATGAAGGACCTGCCCGGCACGCTACAAACGCTGAAGACGCAAGGCTACGAGGTGGTGGAGTTCTTCGCGCCGTATCTCGGCTGGCAGATTCCGTACGCGAAGACGGTGCGCACCATGCTCGACGATCTCGGGTTGAAGGCCTACTCGACGCACAACGGGATGCCGGCGATGGTGCCCGGCGACATGCAGACGAAGGCCATCGAGATCAACCAGATCCTCGGCACGCGACACATCGTGCTCTCGTCACCCGGCATGGAGACCGGCACGGTGGACGAGTGGAAGGCGCTCGCCGCGAAGCTCACCGCCGCGTCCGACACGTTCCGTCCACACGGCCTGCTCGCCGGATTGCACAACCATGACGCCGAGTGGGCGAAGCTGGCCGATGGGCAGCGCGTGATGGAATTGATCGCGGCAAACACGCCGGCGGATTTCGTGCTGCAGCTCGACGTCGGTACGTGTGTGAAGGCCGGTGCGGATCCGGTGGCGTGGATCAATGCACATCCGGGTCGCATTCGCAGCGCCCACCTGAAGGACTGGGCTCCCGGCACCGAGGCGCAGGAGAAGTCATATCGTGTGCTCTTCGGTGAAGGCGTGTCGCCGTGGAAGCAGATCGTGACGGCGCTCGAGGCCACCGGTGGTGTGGAGTTCTACCTGATGGAGCAGGAAGGCAGCCGATATTCAGAGCTGGAAACGTCCAGCCGCTGCCTGGCGAGCTGGAAGGCGCTGCGCCGCACGCTGTGACTCTCGCCCGGAGTGTTCAGGCACGACGTTCACGGTCGGTCGGCTGCAGCGTTGCCTGTTCTGACCACGAATGCGATATCGGCTGACGAACGCGTGGAGTGCGCGGTGCCGTGGCTTTCCGGCGCGCCGTGCAGCACTTGTGACGCTCATGTCTGTCACAGCGCTGCCCGTCCCTGTCGCGCGTGCGCAGGCACCGCTGACTGTCGACGATGCCGCAGTGACCGAGCGGCATCGGAGGCATGTCGAGCTCTTCGTGCAAGCGGCGAAACTTCCTGTTCGCGTGCGACCGGCCACGGCGCAGCACACGACGGTGCTTGCATTCGCATACGGTGTAGGACCGCGGGTGGAAGTAGGATTTGACGTCCCGCTGATCGTCCTTGTGCGATCCGGCGATGCAACGGCAGGTGGGGGAGATCTGAACCTCACGGCGAAGTGGGTGGTGCGAGAGCCGACGGACTCCACGGCGACGCGCCTGGCCGTCTCCGGCGCGATAGAGCTTCCCACCGGTAATGCGGCACGCGGTTTCGGATCCGGCGTCGCCGACTACGACGTGAACTTCGTGGCAGAGTGGCCGCACAGCGTGGGCGGCACGTTGCGCGCCAACGCCGGCATCCAGTTCGCGGGCAACACCCTGACAGGGCTGGTCGGTATTCCGGATCGGGGTGTGGTCGTCAGCGCCGGTGGGTCCGGCACGTGGTCGATCGACTCACGCGCTTCGATCGGACTCGAAGTGACCGGATATCAGGGCCGATCACGAATCGCCGCCGACCGCGAACTGCGCGCACAGGGCGCTCTTGTGCTTCTCGTGACGGATGACGCTGCGGTGGCAGTGTCGCTGCAGCGAGGGTGGTTTGCATCGCCGCTTCTTCTGGCGCAGCTGGGCTGTGTGCTCGACTTCTGACGCTGCGAATGCCCGCACGCGATCCCGCGCGACACACTATCCTCCGTCGCAAGTGTCACAGGTTCCGTCCGTGATGAGGGAAGCGCGATGACCGGCCGGCCTCAATATCGAAACGCACGCAGTCGAGTCGGCATGCGCATCGCGCCATGCCTGGCGCTGACGGCATCGGTGTTGTGCGCAACGGCCAACGCCCAGACGCTTTCCAATGCACATCTGCGCGTCACCTTCGGGGCGCGCGGTATCAGCGCGGTGACCGATCTGGCGAGCGCCAGCACCGATCGATTCATCTCCGATGAGGCAGCGATTGCGATTGGCGCCGACGCGATCGATACGCGCATGCTCGATGCGCCCACGAGGGAGATCGTCAGCGATGGCGTCGTGTATCACCACGTCGCCGGCACGTATCGCATCGATGTGCGCTATGAGCTGAGGCCCCACTGGCGCTTCGTGAGCAAGCAGCTGGTGGTCACGGCTCTCGTCGCGCGCAAGTTCACCGTCATGGACGTGACACTCTTTCGCGCGGTGCTTGCGCGTGCGCCGACCGACGTCTTCCGCCCGATGAGCGCGCAGCCTGCTCTCGGAACCTTCGAGTACGGTGCGGCGATGCGATTCGGCGGGACACACTCGCTGTTGCTGGTGGCGCAGAATCCGTTCCTGCATGCCGCGACCGATGGTCGCGAGGTGACGCTGCGTTACGCGCCGGAGATGGAATGGAGCGGTGGCAATGGTGCGTTCGAATCGGATCGCGCGCTGCTCGCCCCCGTGACACTCACCGGTCGGCGCATTCCCGCAGCCATGACCCCGGAGTGGCAGACTGTCGACCGTGGCACGCCGGGGCTCGATGAAGCCGAAGTCGCGACGTTCACCCACATGGTGCGCTCGAGTCTCCTGTACGAACCGACGGACCCACTGAATGTGTTCGTCGGCTGGTGTGTGAATGACTACCAGATCGATGTCGGCACCGCCGCCGGTCGCGCGGAGTATCGTCGTGTGTTCGATCGGGCCGCGTCGGTGGGGGCGCAGTACGTGCTGTATGCACCATCCAACTCGGCCCTGTCGCGGCGTGAGGAGAGCCTGGATGACTGGAGCTGGGAGCATGTGCTCTGGCTGGGTCTCGGCCAGAAGATCCGTCGCGGCGAGTGGGATCCGCGTACGAGTGCGATCCCGCCGAGTCTTCAGGAGATGCTCGATGCGGCACGTGCCCGCAAACTGAGACTGCTGGCGTACGTGTATCCGGTGATGCCGTTCTCGCAGAATCCGGACTGGCTGGTGCCGTCACGTCGTGATTCGACGCGCAAGTCGGCGAGTCTCGGAAATCGGGCGCTGCAGGACTGGCTGATCGAAGAACTGGTCGCGTTTCACGCGCGCACTGGCATCGCGGGGTATTCGTTCGATCACACCTTCCTCAACTACGAGGGCACGAGTCGCTACGCGCAGTGGTACGGGTGGCGACGTGTGATGGAAGAGTTGCGTCGACGCATTCCCGACATCGTGCTCGATGGACGACAGGCGCATCACCTGTACGGTCCGTGGAGCTACCTGGCTGGCAGTTATCCGCATCCGACGTTCCACGACGAACAGCCGGAAAGTTTCACGCCATATCCCGACCTGCACTTCGATCGCGTGTCGGCGAATCGCGAGCGCTATACGGCGTATCGATTCCGGAACTACGAGTTCACGCCGAACGAGCTGGTGCCGGGTTTCATGACGCACCAGACACCACGGCTGGACGAGACAGACGACATGCCGCAGGCGAAGACGGCCGATCGCGGCATGGTCATCCTGCCGTTCCGCACGCGCGACTGGGACTATCTCGGCTGGAAGTATTCCGTGCTGTCGTCGATCGCGGTCGGTGGCTGGAATAATGTGATCAACATGCTACCAGCACGGGACTCGGCGGAGAACGCGAGTTTCTCCGCAGCAGATGCCGCGTGGTTGCGTGGGTGGCTCGAGTGGACCGCGCGCCACAAGGAGCTGCTGCGTCGCACGAAGCAGATTCTCGGCCAGCCGGGGCTCGGAAAACTGGATGGCAGCGCAATGATCGACGGTGATCACGGCTACATCTTCCTGTTCAATCCCGATCCGCGTGCGCTCACGGCGCGCATCGCACTCGATGCGTCGATCGGGCTGACGACGTCAGGATCATACATGCTGCGCGAAGTCTTCCCGCAACCGGGCGCTGCCCACGCGTCACGCGTCGGCTACTCCGCGCGCGGCGATACGCTGCCGGTCCGGCTCGACGGCGGATCGGCGCTGGTGCTCGAGATCACGCGTGTGAATCCGGTCATCACGAAGCCGGTCGTGATCGAAGGCACCGGTACGGCACGGCTGGTGCGCGATACACTCGTCGTGGACAGCGTACTCGGAGTGCTGGGCCGCCTGGGAGGCGCAACGGTTGCCTTGCCGCCGTCGGCGCGCGTGTCGGTCGTGCGGCTGAACGGGCATTCCACGCGCTATTTCTTCCGGAACCGCGATGTCGTCTCGATCCTGCTGCGCTTCGGCGCCGAGTTGGCGGACGACCCGCTGTCGCCCGCAGTCCGGTGGGATTCGACGCGCAGCGGCGGCCGTGTGCAGGCGGACGTGCGGATCGCGCCGCAGGTCTTCGATCAACTGCAGGCGCGCCGGGCGGCGTGGCCGATTCCCTGGACCGCCGACGATCTGCGCACTACCTGGCTGGCGTCCGAGCGATTGTTGCTGTGGGCACCGATCGCAGACGCCGATGATCGCCTGCCCGCCACGCTCAGCATCGACGGCACGTCGGTGCCGCTGCACAAGGCGTACACCTCGATCCAGCCGGAGCACAGCACGTTCACCGGCTACTATGCCGATGTGTCGACGCTCGAGGCGGGTCGGACCTATCGCATCGAGCTCCAGCTGCCGCCGCTGGCTCGCGGGCAGTTTCTCGGGTTGTACCTCGCGAACGTCGAACCGATCTACGTGCCGGGCACACCCATCGCGCGGCCGTAATTCCTGATTTTTTCGCGCCCGGCTCGCGAGCACTCAAGACCACTTTTCACGCGGGGCTCGCGAGGAACGCGAAGGCGGGCACCTGCGACACTTTGGAACTGCACTCGCGGCTCGGCGGTCCGCGTGCTCCTGACGAAACAGTGCTCGCGCGGGGACGCGGGGACTCGGGGCGGTATACCACACTGCGAGCGCCATCGCAGCACGCGAATTTGAATTTGCTGTTGGAACAGCGTCTCGCTCTCGCAGTTCCAACAGCATTTCATGATCTCCCGAATTTCGCCAACGGTCGCAGCGCAGCAGAACGCCCCGCGCCCCCGCGTCCCCGCGCGAACACTGTTGCTGTTGCACTTCTTCGCGTTCCTCGCGAGCCCCGCGCGAAAAGTGTTTGTCGAGCGACCCTGACGATCGATCAGCGCGCGGCCGGTACGCTGTCAGCCACGGTGCTGAACGCGAAGACGGTGCGGGACGTGTACACCGCGCCCGGCCTGAGAATGGTGGACGGGAACGACGACTGGTTTGGCGAATCCGGAAAGTGCTGCGTCTCGAGGCAGAACGCGTTGCGCTTCTCGTACACGCGACCGCCTTTGCCGGTGATCGTGCCATCGAGGAAGTTGCCGGTGTAGAACTGCAGCCCGGGCTCGGTGGTGGATACCGTCATGCGGCGACCCGACGCTGGATCGTAGACTGTCGCGGCGCTGCCCAGGCCATCACCCTGCCGGTTGAGCACGAAGTTGTGATCGTAGCCGCCCGCGATCCCGAGCTGTGCGTCCGCGTCGTTGATATGCGCGCCGATGGCAACCGGCTGTCGCAGGTCGAACGCCGTGCCGTCCACCGGACGCAGTTCCCCCGTCGGAATCAACGTCGAATCGACCGGCGTGAATCGGTCGGCATTGATGGAGATCACCTGACCGAGCACCGCGCCGCTGGCCTGGCCGGCGAGGTTGAAGTAGGTGTGCTGCGAGAGGTTGAGCGGCGTCGCCTTGTCCGTCGTGGCGTGATACTCCACGGTCAGTTCATCACTGTCGTTCAGCGTGTACGTGACGCGAACCGAGAGCGCGCCCGGATATCCCTCCTCACCATCCTTGCTCGTGTAGGAGAACACCACACCGACCTTGCCGCTCGCCGCACTGTCGAATGGCATGCCCGTCCACAAGACCTTGTCGAATCCGGCCAGGCCGCCGTGCAGTGCGTTCTTCCCGTTGTTCACGGCGAGGGTGTACGACTTGCCGTCGAGTGTGAAGCGACCCTTCGCAATGCGATTGGCATATCGTCCGACGATGGCACCGAAGTACGGCGTGGTCTTGAGATAGCCGGCAACGCTGTCGTAGCCAAGCACGATGTCGTTCATCACACCGAGTCGATCGGGTGTGCGGAGCGACGTGATGATGCCGCCGTAGTTCATCGCGCGCAGCTCGATGCCGTTCGTATTTGTGAGCGTGAACAGCGTCACCGGCTCGCCCGACGGCAGCGTCCCGAACGGCACACTGCTGATCCGTGCCGGCGACTTGACCGGTGCTGCGGGTGGCTTGTCGCTTTTCATGCAGGACGTCTGGCTGACGAGGAGCAGGAGCGCTGGAACGAGATGGATGCTACGGACCGCGAGCCGAACCATCACGGAGCCTCGGTGGAGAAGGTCAACGTCGTGGATGAATACCCATCACCATTCGCACCGGCGAGCGGAAAGATGATCGTGACGCGCCGACTCGTGCCATCCGACGCCGGCGTGTCGAGCGCTGCAGTTGCTCCGCTGGTTGTGCGGATCGTCAGCTTTCGTGATGCGTCGGAGGAGGGCGTCCCGATCCGGAAGCTGTACGCGCGGCCCGCCAGGCCTTCGAGCTGCAGTTCGTAGTGTGCGCCATCAGTCGCGCGCAGGCGTTCGCTGAGCACCCGCGGGGCGGACGAGCGCGCACCGACGATCGCCGGCATGCGCGGCGGCACGACGAACCAGCCACCGGCGTAGGTGACACGAAGCTGCGCCGAGTCGCTGAGCGAGACCTGTGTCGTCGCGTGCACGTCACCAGCGGTGCGCGTGACCGTTGTCGGGGAGCCCGTGACGGCGGCGCCGAGCGGCAGTGCGGGCGAGAACTCGACCGTGATCGGTGATCGCTCCGCGCCGTGTCGTCGGACATCGAGTATCATCGCGCCGGCGATACGCCGAATCGTGAACGACAGTCGCGCGGCGCCGACGGGCACGTTGTCCACCGAGACCGAATCCCAGTCGGGCGGCAGGTGTGGCGCAATGCGTACCGTCCGTCTGGGCGCATCGACATCGATGCCGAGCAGACCGCGGACGAGCGGCGTGATCACCATTGCCGTGGCGAAGAACTGTTGCGGAACTGCGGTGTCGAGCGGCTTGTACAATCGGCCCGAAATCACCTCGGGATTGCGGCCCAGCGTATGGTCGAAGCCCGTGCCCGCAATCGCGCGCAGCGTGAACAACCCGGCCGCCGCGTTGTGATAGCGATACTCGGCCAGCGACACGAATCCCGTGACGAACGGCCACACGGCGCCATTGTTGTAGTGCAGTGGGTCGAAGAGCGTGCTGGCACTGCTCAGCGGCCGTGCGCCCCAATCGGTGGTGATGTTCGACGACGCAAGTTTCGCCGCCATGTCCGCGCCGTGTTCTGCATCGAGATCGCCGAATGCCATCGCGGTCGCGGCCCATGCGGTGACGTTGGCGTTCACGGTGCCATCCTCGAGCAACGCAAACGCGTATTGCTTCTGCGACGGCATCCAGAACTTCGCTTCGATGGTGGCGAGAGCCTTGGCGCGCACCGTGCGTGCCTGTGCTGCAATCGCGGGTTCTCCCACACTCTCGGCCATTCGCGCGACACGATCGAGCGCCGTGACCCACACGCCGCTCATGTAGATGTCCGACAGAATGCCGACCTGCAGGTCGCCGAGTTCCAGCGCGCCGGCGCCGGCCGAGGGGTTCTCCATCAGGCCATCACCATTCTTGTCGGTGGCCAGTGACCACTGATACGCACGCTTCACGTTCGGCCACAGTTCCTTGAGCAGCGCGGCGTCGTCGGACTGGCGCCAGTATTCACCGAACGCCAGAATCCAGAAGGGACTCGTGTCACCGTGATAGAACGCGTACGGATAGCTGTACCAGTCCACGTGACCGGCACCCTGCGAGATCTCGTGTGTGATCTTGCCATCGGCACGCTGATACTTCGCGAAGAAACGCAGCGCACCATCGCGCACGAGCTGTGACTGCCCGACGCCGGTCATCGCGAACGAATTGATCGATGCGTCACCGCCGAAGAACCAGCCGAAACCCGGTCGGTCGCTGGCACCGCCACTCAGCCCGTAACCCGCGACCAGTCCGCAGCCCAGGTCAGGATTGCAGACCATCGACTCGTCGAGATTGATCTTGGCGTATTCCACCGCGCGATCGAGCAGCGAATCAGGCGAGTGAATCGACAGCATCGACGACCGCAGGGAATCGGCATGCGCAACGCGTCGTTTCCACTCACGCTGGGCGGCACCCGGCGCGAGCAGTGCACGGTACAACGCGAGTGCGGAGTCGCGTGGCATCTGTCCGCCCGCCAGCACGATCGGGATGTAGGCGATGTGCGCGTTGATGTCGCGGCCCGGCGGTTCGCCAAGTCGCGGCGCAGTGTAGCGCTGCACGCCGCTGCCGACACCGAGCACGAACTGCGGTGGTGCGGCGGCCAGCATGTGCGCCGGCACGTCGGACGCCTCGGTGATGGCCGGCGAGCCGAGGAAGGCGTTCACGGTGCGCTTCGATTCACTGAACAGGAACGCGCGCGCAGCCTGATTCCAGACGAGATACTGGCCGCCAAGCGCTGCGGGCCAGGCGAAGTGGATGTCGGGCGTGAAACGCGCGATGATGTCGAGCGGCCGGATCGCATCGACTTCCAGCAGCATCACAACGGCGGGTTTGTCCAGCGGCACGAAGATGTGCTGCTTCACCGTGAACTGCTCGTACGCGTAGGTGATCGTCACCCCTTCCGGGCGCTCCGTGACCGAGGTCGCGATGGTGTGTCCGGCGATCGGCTCCGTGTACTTCGGCACGCGGAACGAGAGCTCGAAATCGTGCAGCCACTTGATCGGCCACGACCAGAGTTCGAGCTTGCCATCCTCGGTGCCCATCGCGATCGCGTGCCGGCCGACGGCCGACAGGAACACACCGGGACGCGATGGGCCGGTGAGCGCGAGTGGGGAATCACCGAGGGTGAAGTACGTGATGGTCGCGGCGCTGGTATCGGTGGCACTGCGCGTGCCCTGTGCGCCGGCCGACGCACAGAGCACGCCCGGCAGCGCAATCGCGCACAGGTACGAAGGCAGTTTCATTCGGCAGGATGGCTCAGATTTCGCGCGTGGTGGTCTCGCCACCACAATGCCCGGCCGCGCAGTGCTTCGGTAGAGCGATCATGCGGCCTGCCGACGCGAGGTCAATAGGTCACGACGCTGCCCGGGATTCTGCCGGCGTTGACTGCGAGCCACGCATCGAAGCTCTGCAGCTGCGGATTGAGTGAGCGCGACCGTTCCACGCTGCGTGCCGAGCAGTACTCGGCCTCGGTGTCGCGCTGATACTGGAACCAGTTGCCCATCTCGAGCGAGCCGGGACTGGCCAGCTCACGATACCGGTCCGGGCAGATGGGGTGATAGATGGTCGTGTGGCCGGTCGCCCGTCCCATCTTCGCCGCCATCTCGTCGCCCGTGAGATGTTCACCGGCGATGCCGATCGTGCAACCGATGGTGTCGGTGCCTTCGCTGAAGATGCCGAACGCACAGCGCCCGATGTCTTCGGCAGCGATACCGGCCAGCCGGCTCGTGCCGATCGGCATCGTCAGCACGAGATTGCCGTGTGGACCAAGGCGCGGGCCAAGGCCCCAGTCGATGAAATTCTCCCAGTGGAAGGATGTGCGGAGGAACGTGGTCGGCACGTCAAGTTCGCGGAAATAGCCATCGGCTTCACCCTTGGCGTCACAGTGCGGCACGTTGTAGCTGCCTCGCGGCGTGGCTCGTGTGCGTGTGTCCTCGAGTGTGGACCAGATCACGTGCCGGACATGTGCGCGGCGTGCGGCGGCGGCCATCGTGCGCGCCTCGAGCTTCTCGGTAGCGGGGCAGAAATGCGCCTGGAAGCAGGTCATGAAATACGCACCCCAGACCTCGCGCAGTGCCGTGGAGAGACTGGCGGAGTCGCCGAGATCAGCCGTCACCACCTCGGCACCTGCAGCCGCCAGCTTCCGGGCCGCCACGGATGTCGCGTCGCGGGTGATGGCGCGTACGCGAAAGCCGCTGTCGGGATGTGTGAGAATCGCGCGGGCAAGACCGCCACCCTGCGCACCGGTGGCCCCGACGACGGCAATGATTTTGTGAGCGGTCATGGCGTCACTACCGGCAACAAGTTCGGGGACAGAGGTCCTGATCCGCTGTTGGTGGGTCCTGGTGATTCTACGTCATGATCGCGTCGAGGTGTCATGACGTGCATGGGACACTCGACCTGTCGGACGTCGCGGATCCACATCGCGGTCTCCGTGATACGACCGCCCCCCGTGACGGGATCATCGTCGTGTGCGGGCTTGCCGCTGTCACGCGGCGGGCATACCGTGCGGCGCTCGCCACATCGCCGCGATGCACGGCGCATTCACCACTCACGACCCCGGGCCCCTGATGCGTTCCGTCACCCGATTCCTCGTCGCTTGCGCCGTCCTTCCGGCATTCCTTGGCGCGCAGGGCCGACCGGATCCGCGCATCGAACGGCTCAAGGTCGAACTGGCCACGGCCATCGAGGGTCGGGCGAAGCTGGCGCAGCAGATGGTCGATCAGGTGTTCTCGTTCGGTGAACTCGGCATGCAGGAAGTCGAGACGTCGAAGTACCTCACCGGTGTGCTCGAGCAGAACGGGTTCACGGTCGAACGCGGTGTGGCCGGCATGCCGACGGCGTGGGTCGCGAAGTGGGGCAGCGGCTCACCGGTCATTGCCCTGGGATCGGACATCGACGGCATTCCGCAAGCCAACCAGTATCCGGGCTCGGCGGGACGAACACCGATGGTCAGCGGGGCACCGGGGCATGGTGAGGGTCACAACAGCGGGGTCCCGCTGAACATCATCGCTGCGCTGTCCGTGAAGGACATCATGACGCGCGAGCACATGTCGGGCACGATCATCCTCTGGCCGGGTGTGGCCGAGGAGCAGCTGGCCAGCAAGGCGTACCTCGTGCGCGCGGGGGTCTTCAACAACGTCGACGCGAACCTGTTCGCACACGTCGGTGACGAATTCGGCATCTCGTGGGGCGATGAATCAGCGCTGACCCTGATCTCGGCACAGTTCAAGTTCAGCGGCACGGCATCGCACGCCGCGGGTGCACCATGGCGCGGCCGGAGCGCACTCGATGCCGTGATGGCGATGGCCAACGCATGGGAATACCATCGCGAGCACATGGAGCTGTCGCAGCGCTCGCACTACGTCATCACGGACGGTGGTGACCAGCCGAACGTCGTCCCGGCCACCGCGTCCATCTGGTTCTTCTTCCGCGAACGTGACGTGGAGCGCGTGACGAAGGTGTTCGAGGATGCAAAGGTGATCGCACGCGCGTCGGCCGCCGCGACGTTCACGAAACTCGACACGGTGCAGGTGATCGGCTCGGCGTGGCGTCCTCACATGAACAAGCCGATCGCGCAGGCCATGCATCGCAATGCCGTGCGCGTCGGGATGCCGGTGTGGAGTGCGGATGACCAGGCGATGGCGAAGGCCGTGCAGCGCCTGATGCAGCAACCGGACAGCGGCCTGGTGACGAAAGTCGGCCCACTGCGCACGCCGGCGGACACACCGAGCGGCGGCACGGGCAGTGATGACATCGGCGACGTGACGTGGACCGTCCCGAGCGTGACGCTCTACTACCCCAGCAACATTCCGGGCACACCGGGGCACAACTGGGTGGACGGCATCGCGATGGCGACGCCGATCGCGCACAAGGGCGTGGTGGCCGGCGCGAAGGTGCAGGCGATGACACTGCTCGACCTGATCATGCAGCCGACGCTGATCCGCGAGGCGAAGGACTACTTCGTCAACGTGCAGACGAAGACGACCAAGTACCGCCCCTTGATGGCCGCCAGCGACCAGCCCGCGATCTGGCTCAACGCGGAGAAGATGGCGCGGTACCGGGAGGCGATGCGGCCGTTCTACTATGACCCGGCGAAGTTCGGCACGTATCTCGAGCAGCTCGGGATCAAGTATCCGGCGCTGGCGCCTGGTGTGGTGCCCTGAGCACTGCCTTCGTTTCCGGGCACTCGAACAGTTTTCGCGTGGGGGCGCGGGGGGCTCGCGGAACAGCTCGAGTTTCTGGGACAATGTTCGCGCGGAGACGCTGAAGCGCGGAGACGTGCAACATCACGGGACAGTTGGACCAGTTTCATACTGCAGTGTGCAATGCCATGAGGCGTGCGCATTCACCCGAAGTCGTGATGGACTGGATGGCGGAAAGTTATTGACGACGCGTCGAATTCCTTCGCTCAACTTCGACGCGCCGAAGTTGAGCACGATGCCGACTGGCAGGCGAAGCAGCCGCAGGTACGTCAGGAGCTGACGCGCAAATACGGGCTCCAGTCGAGACACGGACTTCAATTCGACAACCACTATACCTTCGACGATGAGGTCGGCGCGAAACGCCTCTTCGAAAACCATGCCAGCATATGCAAAGCGAACGATCTGCTGTCGTCGAACCGTCAGTCCGCGCAGCTCCAGCTCGCGAGCCAGGATCGCTTCATATACGGACTCCATCAGACCCGGCCCGAACTCGCGATGGATTGCAATCGCCGCTCCGAGGATCTGGTCTGTGATTTCGTCGATCTCCATGATTCCTCCCACATGGCATGTAGAGGATTGCCCGGAATTAAGACGCCTTTGGTTCGTCTCCGCGATTCCGCGCCTCCGCGCGAACGCTGTCAGCGACAATCCGGACCAAATAGCCGAAGTTGCGCGCCCATCACCGGACAGACGCGTGAGATCTCACTGGATCGTCGCCGGATCCATCCACAACACCTCGAAGTGGTGCCCGTCCGGCGTGTAAAAGCTCGTGCTGTACATGAAGCCGTGATCCTGTGGAGGCATCGCGGTCGTGGCGCCGGCCGAGAGCGCCTTGGCGGTCAGCGCCTCGACTTCGGCCCTGCTGTCACACGAGAACGCGTACAACGCTTCCGTCACCGACGTGATGTCGGATGGTTCGCGTGTCGTGAAGCGACGGAAGAACGGGTCGGTGAGCAGCATGAAATACGCGTCGTCACTCACGATCATGCAGGCCGCGTTCTCGTCGGTGAACTGCGGGTTGAACGTGAAGCCGATGGCGCTGAAGAAGGCCTTCGACTTCTCGAGGTCGGGCACGCGGATGTTGACGAACAGCTTGCGACTGGACATGACGAGACTCGGCGTGAGTGTGATGGGATAGACGACTGGCACGGGGGCGGAACTCGGGCGAAGTGTGATGCACACACTGCCTTTGACTCCGGTCGTCCTGCGAAATCATCGCACCATCGGAATTGCGAGTATTGCCAACGCTGCGGCCGCGCCCACATCAGCCACATTCCGCGCGACCCATCCCACGTGTGCAGACCTTCCCTAGGGCAGCGTCATCGGCAGCCCGAACTTCGGAAACAGTCTCGCCGTATCGAGGAAGAATGTCGACCCGACGATCTGGTCACCATCCAGGTCCAGGACCACCAGCGCCCACGGCGAACCATCGCTCTTGTACTGACCGAACGCAGGCGCATTGTTGGCCGCGGTCGGCACCAGTCGCGAACCGCGACAGCCGGCCCCACGGCCGAGCAGCCAGGTGGCGATCGGTTCGCGACCCTGCAGCCACAGCGAGTAGGGTGGCATGTTCATCGTCGCGTCCTCACGCATCAAGGCCGTCAGCGACGTCACGTCGTACGCCTCGAACGCCGCGACGTAGCGATCCACCAATGCCGATTGGGCCGCTGTCAGTTGCGTCGGCGCATACTGCGATGCCCGGTCGACATGCGCGGTGAGGTTCTTCTCGGCGAGTGTGGCGCGTGCACGCTGCAACGCGCTGTTGACCGCCGCGATGGACATGTCGAGGGTCTCCGACACTTCCGCCGCACTCCAGTTGAGCACCTGCGTGAGCAGGAGGGCGGCACGCTGACGCGGCGGCAGATGCTGCATCGCCGCCACGAATGCGAGGCGAATACTCTCGCGCAGCACGGCGTCCCGATGCGGGTCGCTGTCCGCCGGAATCGCGCGCGCGTCGGGCACGGGCTCAAGCCAGTGTGTGCGCGGCAGTTCGACGAGCGTGTCATCGGTCGTGCCGACCGGGCCCATCTCCAGCGGCCGTGTGCGCGGCGAGCGATCGGACAGTGAGTCGAGGCACACGTTCGTCGCGATCCGATAGAGCCAGGTCCCGATCGCCGAACGTCCGTCGAAACGGTCGAGCGCCTTCCAGGCGCGCAGCATCGTCTCCTGCACCGCATCATCGGCGTCCATGATCGAGCCGAGCATGCGATAACAATGTCCGGTCAGTGCCGATCGGTGTGATTCGAGAATGGCGGGAGATGTCATGCGCGAGACGGAGGAAGAGGGGCGAGCCGGGTGTCGCGTGGACGGAGCGCGCCGACGCACGTCATCGATGCGGAGACATGGCGCCAGTTCCGCGAGCCATTCGCGTCAGATCTGCGAGTACGCGGTCGGCACGAGGAAACGACTGGTGATCTTGGACACCGTGTCGGCGTACTGCGGATCCGCGAGCAGTTGTTTCCAGGTCGGATGATCGAGGAACGCCTGCCAGTTCTTCTTGTGTGTCTCGCGATCGGGACTGCACAGCATGTACGACAGATGCGGCAGGTCACGACCGGCCAGCGCCTGTCCATAGAACACGGGCGACAGCTGCACCTGCTTCATCGCATCGATCTCCCCGGCATTGAACATCGCGACCTTCTTCAGCGCCTTCAGCTCCGAGAAGCTCTCGTAGATGCGCAACTCGAACACGCGTGACTGGTTGCCACGAGTGAGCGGCGGCACTTCCACACGCGGCAGTCCAGCAAACGCGAGATGTACCCAGGTGTCGAGTCGGTCGAAGGCCGGGTTCGCCTTCGTCGGGCCACTCAGATAGTCGGCGCCCGCCGCGAGGACGGTCGCATCGGTGTTGATGGATGCATTGATCGTGCTCACCGACTCCAGCGATGGATGCGGAATCAGCATCCATACTGCGGGTCCGTCCGGTGCATCGGGCTCGGTGAAGACACCCACCGCCTTGATGCCGCGACGATTGAGGGCCGGAATGAGCGCGCGCTCGAGATACGTGTCGAGCAACATGTGTGGCGCGCCCGGCTTGAGGCGATAACAACGCAGTTCGATGTGCGCACGCGCCGGCGCACGTTCCGCGACCAGAGGTCGCGCGCCCAGGGCAGCGGCGGCCGAAGCGAGTGCCGTGGTTTTCAGGAACGAACGACGATCGGAGGACATGGGCATGACCAGCGCGGGAAGAAAGGGATCGCGGTGCGACGGCGCGCCGGAATTCTATCGCCCGGTCATGCCGGCGGCTGCGCCGGATAGCACGTCCACCACGACAGGTGCACCGTGATATTTTGAGGTCACAACCCACCACCCGTCGCCATGCGCTTCTTCAACCGTCGGTCACTCCACTGCACGCTCGGCTCCGCCGTTGCGCTGTTGACCCTCGCATCGACGATCGCTGCGCAGACCAAGCCGCGCGAGAACGACCTCCGACTGCCGATCGGCGGCACGCCCGGTCGTCTCGACGCCATCACCGATGTGCCGGGTGTCGAAGTCGGCCAGACGACACTCATTTCCGGATCCGGACCGCTAGTGGTGGGGAAGGGTCCCGTGCGCACCGGCGTCACTGTCGTGCATCCCCGCGGCAGGGACAACCCGGACCCGGTGTTCGGCGCGTGGTTCGCGCTCAATGGCAACGGCGAGATGACCGGCACGACCTGGGTGCAGGAGAGCGGCTATCTCGAAGGCCCGATCGCGATCACCAACACACACAGCGTCGGCATCGTGCGTGATGCGATCATCAAGTGGGAAGTGTCGCGCAAGACGGTGCTGCAGCCGTGGTGGCTGCCGGTCGTGGCCGAGACGTACGATGGTGGCCTGAACGACATCAACGGCTTTCACGTCAAGCAGGAACACGTGCTCGCGGCACTCGACAGCGCCCGCGGCGGCCCGGTGAGGGAAGGTGTCGTAGGCGGTGGTACCGGCATGGTCTGCCTCGGCTTCAAGGGCGGCATCGGCACGGCGTCGCGCACACTGTCCGCAGACGACGGGGGCTACACGGTCGGTGTGCTGGTGCAGTGCAATTTCGGGTCGCGCCGTGACCTGCGGATCGCCGGGGTGCCGGTGGGCGAGGAGATCACCGACCTCACGCCATGTATCGCGAACAGCGGCGCTGTGCCCGCCGACTCGCGCGCGCGCCGCACCTGTGATGGCCCGGCTCGCAATGACGACGACGCCGGCCTGGCGGAGCAGGGCTCGATCATCGTGGTGGTCGCCACCGACGCACCGCTGCTGCCGCATCAGCTCAAGCGACTCGTCACACGCGTGTCACTCGGCATCGGTCGTCAGGGTGGATTCGGTGGCAACAGCTCGGGTGACATCTTCGTGGCCTTCAGCACGGCCAACGCGACGACATGGTCCAGCGACACGGTGAGCACGCTGCGCATGCTCGGCAACGATCGTCTCTCGCCGCTGTTCAAGGCCACCGCCCAAGCCACGGAAGCCGCCATCACCAATGCGCTCCTCGCCGCCGAAACCACCACCGGCGCGAACGATCTGCGCATCCATGCCATGCCCGTCGATCGTATGCTGGCCGCAATGAGGAAATACGGACGGATGCCGTGACCGTCGTGCATGGCACGTCCACGGAGCGCACGCGTGACTGATTCGACTCGCGACACACTGCAGACCGCCCTTGGCAGCGGTTTCGTGCTCGGGCGCGAGCTCGGCGGCGGCGGCATGTCGCGTGTCTTCCTGGTCGAAGAGACCGCGCTCAACCGGCGACTCGTCGTCAAGCTGTTACCCGCCGACCTCGCGGCCGACCTGTCCCTCGCGCGCTTCCATCGCGAGATCGCACTCGCCGCACGGCTGCAACATCCGCACATCGTGCCACTCCTGGCCACGGGTGATGCGAACGGACAGCCGTGGTTCACGATGCCGTTCGTCGACGGCGAGTCACTGCGCGAGCGACTCGCGCGGGGCGGCGAGCTCCCGATCGGTGACGCGGTGCGCCTGCTGCGCGAGCTGGCGAGTGCGCTGGTATACGCGCACGACAAGGGCATCGTACATCGCGACATCAAGCCGGAGAACGTGTTGCTGACCGGTGGCATCGCACTGCTGGCGGACTTCGGCGTGGCGAAAGCGCTCGTCGAGGCGACCACCGTCGGCAGTCGGCCGGTGACGGCGGCCGGACTCGCCGTCGGCACGCCGGCGTACATGTCGCCGGAGCAGGTGAGCGCGGACCCGCTGATCGACGAGCGCTCCGATCTCTATTCATTCGGCGTGCTCGCGTACGAAATGCTTGCCGGAGCACCGCCGTTTCGTGCACGCACGACGCAGGCGTTGCTGGCGGCGCACATCATCGAGGTGCCGGAACCGGTGGCCATCAAGCGGCCGGCGGTGCCGCAAGCGCTCGCGGCACTGGTCATGCGCTGTCTCGAGAAGCGCCCGTCGGATCGGCCGCAGGACGCGCGCGAAGTCATTCGTGAGCTGGACGCGATCGCGGTTCCCACGCCGACGCAGACGCCGTCGCCACACGATGTGAAGCAGGTACCGCGTGGCAGGCGCGCGGGACTCGCGATC
>JACMLX010000151.1 GCA_014379355.1 Gemmatimonadaceae bacterium | reverse complement strand
GTCTTGCCGGCGCCGGGTGGTGCGACCAGCACCGCAGCGGGCCCCCGGTCGAGCGCCGACAGCAAGTCCGGGACGACGGCCAGCACGGGCAGGGAGTTCGAGCCGCGGTCGTCAGGATCATTGGGAGCGGTCACGGCGCTAACTTTATCATCGAGCGGCTTCGCGAGCGGCGCGGGGTGCGGCTTTCACAGGACGGCCCGGCGCTGCCGGGAGGAGCCAGCATGCATCCCCGACTCGCGGCGGTGATCGACTACGCGGATCGTGCGCGCACGGAACTGATGGCGACGGTGGATGCGGTGCCCGAGCCGTTGCGTGAAGCGCGCCCGACCGAGGACGCGTGGTCGGTGGCCGAAATTCTGGAACACCTGTACCTGGTCGAACGGGGCGTCGCGAAGCTGGTGGCGCTGAAGGCGGGTGAGTTGCAGACGCAGCCTGCGCCGCCGCAGGAAGCGCCCGAAATGGTGCCGGTTCCGCTCGCGCGGTTCATGGTCGATCGCACGACGCGCGTCCTGGCACCGGAGCGTGTCGTGCCTCGTGGCGAGATGTCCGCTGCGGAAGCGTGTGCGGCACTGCTGCAGACACGGGGCATGCTGCTCGATCAGCTGCACACGGCCGACGGCCTGGCGCTGTCCGGTGTATCGCATCCGCACCCGATCTTCGGGCCGCTCGATCTGTACGAGTGGATCTACATGACGGGATGGCATGAACTGCGGCATGCGGAGCAGATCCGCGAAGTCGCCGACCAACTCGCTGCGCACGGATCATCATGACCGGGACGTCACTGCAGTATCCCGTTGGACATTTCACGACGCCGGACGCCGTCACGCCTGCGATGCGCGCTGCCGCGATCGACGAGATTGCCGTCTTGCCGGCCGCGATGCGTGCGGCGGTGCAGGGGCTGACGCTCGCACAGCTCGAGACGCCGTATCGCGATGGCGGATGGACGGTGCGACAGGTCGTGCATCATGTGCCGGACAGTCACGTGCATGCGTACACCCGTGTGAAGTTCGCGCTGACCGAGGAGGCGCCGACAATCCGGCCGTACGACGAGGCGGCGTGGTCGGAACTGCCCGATGTGATCGCGCTGCCGATCGATGTCAGCCTGACGCTGCTCGAGGCGATTCACGCGCGCTGGATCGCCTGTGTGCGCGGCCTCTCGGAGTCGCAGTTCGCACGGGTGTTCGTGCACCCGGATCTCGGTCCGCAACGGGTGGACCTGTCGCTGCTTCGCTATGCGTGGCATGGGCGTCACCATGTCGCGCACATCACCGCGCTGCGCACACGGATGGGCTGGTGAGCACCGCATCGGCCACGCTGCCGGCGGCCGTCAGCGCCGCGAGCGCAACCGCGCCGATCCTGTTCTTCGACGGCGAGTGCGGATTCTGCGATCGTGCCATCCGGTTTGCGATGTCACGTGATACCGACGGTCGCCTGTACGCGGCGACGCTGAGCGGTGACACGGCGAAGGCGTCGCTGCCGCCCTTTGCGTCCGTCCTCGCGGATGTCGATTCGACGGTGCTCTACATGCCGGCGACCGCCACACGCGACGCCTCCGTTCAGATCCACTCCGATGCGGCGTTGTCGGTGCTGCGGTTGCTCGGAGGCGGCTGGGCCGTGCTCGGCGTACTCGGTCACATCGTTCCGCGCTGGATTCGTGACGGCGCATACAAGACCTTCGCGAAGCGCCGGTTCCAGCTTTTCGGACGCGTCGACGCCTGCCAGCTCTGGCCGCCGGATTGGCGGGCGCGCATCCTGCCATGACCGCTCACGTTTCTCATTGAGCAATGCGTGTGACACCGCTGAGAAACCGTCTCGTTCGTTCGGCCATCGCCACCCTGGCGCTGACGTCCCTTGCGGCATGCGCGCATGGACGCGGTGCGGCGGTCGCGCCCGTCGGTGCGTCGACGCCTGCGCCGACGACGGTCGTGATCGTCGTGCGTCACGCCGAGAAGGCACCGCTGCCAGCCGATGATCCGGTACTCAGTGACATCGGGATTGCTCGTGCACAGGCGCTCGACGGCTCGTTGCGATCAACAGCGATCACCGATGTCGTCGTCAGTCACCTGCAGCGCACGCGACTGACGGCAGCGCCGCTCATCGCGCGCACCGGTGCTGCGATGCATGTCGTCCCGATCGGCCCCGCTGGTGTCTCGGCGCATGTGCGGGCGCTTGCCGACACCGTTCGCGCCATTGCGCGCGGGGCAGGGCGCGGCGTGCTCGTGGTGGGTCACAGCAATACGGTCAACCTGATCGTGCAGGCACTCGGTGGATCCGCCACGCCGTCGCTCTGCGATTCGCAATACAGCCAGCTGTTCACGCTGCGTGTCGGTGACGGGCCGACGACTGCCGCGCGGAGCACGTACGGCGCGGCGGACCCAGTCGACGCGAGTTGTGCCGCGATGCGGGCGTCGCCCTAGGGAATCTCTGCAGAATTCGGATGGGCCGCGTTGTGGGTGCTGTGGGGGCATCCGCGGCGTTGTACTCGGTCGGCGTACGAACGTACGACTCCGTCGCGCGCCTTGATCGACGCGTCACCACACTCCGCGCGACCCATCCCAATTCTGCAGAGGTTCCCTGGCGTCAGGCCGCAGTCTGCGTGATCTGGATCGCCCGCCGCGGAGTCGGCGCGTCGGATTCGCGCGCAGCGTCGGCAATCGCGAGCACCTGTGCCGTGATCTGCGCCGCCGCCTCAGGCCGCGCGAGACGTAACGCAGCGGCGCTTGCACGACGCAGCGCGGCCGGTGCATCGCGACCCACCAGCCACGCATGAAGCGCCGCAGTGACGGCCAGTGGTGATGGTGCCCAGACACCGGCACGCCCACAGGTGACGAAGTCGATGTTCCCGGTTTCCTGCCCCGGAATGGCGCCGTGCAGGATGATCGGACAACCGCTCGCACACGCCTCGCTGATCGTACCCGGACCGGCTTTCGTGACGAGGACGGCTGCTGCCCGAAGCATCTCCGCGAAGTTGGGCACGAAGTCGTAGATGTGCACCGTGCCGTGCCAGCGGCGCGCACGCAACTGCGATGCGAGCGACGCATTGCGGCCCGCGACGATCGCGATGTCGCACGGCAGCTGCGCGCGATCGAGGGCCACGCTCAACGACTCCAGTGGCCCCACGCCATCCGCGCCGCCGGCGAGCAGGATGGTGGGCCGTGCGGCGGACCAACCAAGCGCCTCGATGCGTGCAGAGCGTTCACCCGGAATCGCGACGAACTGCCGAGAGACGGGCACACCGATGATGCGGACGAACTCCTTCGGAATGCCGCATCGCACGGCGGCCTCGCGCGCGCGGGCGGTCGGCACGATGGCGAGATCTGCGCCGGCGTCATACCACGACACGTGTCCCGTGATCAGGTCCGTCACGACGACGACGATCGGCGTCTCCGGAAAGACGCGTCGCAACGGCGCCGTGAGGAGCGGATGCGTCGAGACGATCACATCGGGCGTGCGACTGTCGGCGATGCTGCGGAAGGTTGCGCGCATCGCGGGCCACGCGAGTCGCTGCACGAAGCGTGTGCGATCGGGCGTGTTCGTGAGACGGAAACCGGCATGCCACAGCCATGGCGCATGCTCGATGACCGTGGGATAACTCTCGCCAAGGCTGCGGAAGGGCCACCGTGGGCAGAGCGCGAACGGATCGACGAGTTCCGTCATCACGTCGGGACGCACGCGCAGGAATTCCTCACGCAGCGCACTGGCCGCTGCACGATGACCACCGCCCGTGTCGGAAAACGCGATCAGGATATTCGTCATGCGGCAGTCGCGGCGAGATCGGCACGCACCGGCGCCAGGAATGCATCACGGATCGGCGTACCCGTGTAGCGCTCCGGGATCGGCAATCCGAGCGCCCAGAGCACGGTCGCCGGCACGTCGAGCAGCGTCAGTCCGTCCATCAGCTCCTGCGGGCAGACGGCAGGGCCTTCGAGAAAGATCGGGATCGTGCAGTCGAGCGGATGGGCGCTGTCGTGATGTGTGGCCACGCGGCCACCGCCGCCATGATCGGCCAGCGCGATGAGGAGCGTATCGTGTCGGGTCGAGGCCAATTCGCGGCGCAGCGCACCCAGCGCATGATCCATGCGCGCGACCGCCGCCAGGTATGCGGGTGACATCCACCCCGCGCGATGCCCGATCGCATCGCAGTCGGGCCAGTGCAGGATGATGAAGCCGTCGCGCTGCGAACGCAGTTCAGGGAGCGCCGCCGCGAGCAGCGAATGCGCGTTGGGGCTGGCGAAGCGGACGGTGGACAGACCGAGGGCGGACACGATGCGTTTCGCGAGCGACCGGATCAGCCATGGCACCTGGCGCACGACGCCGAAGCTCGGCAGTCCGGCGCTGGTGACGACATGCGGCACGGTCGTGAGTGCACGCGACGCATCCGGCACGCGGAAACGGTCGCTATCGACGCCATGATCGGCCGGCGGAACGCCGCTCAGCAGTGATGTCATGGCCACCGCCGTGACACTCGGCAGGACGGTCGTCGCATTCAGCGTGTGCGCGCTGGCGTCGCGCAGCGCGATCAGGTTCGGGAAGCGCGGATCACCAACGAGGTCGGCGCGCAGTCCATCGAGCACGAGCACCACGACGCGCCGCACGGGCGGTGTGGAGGCGATCAGGG
This sequence comes from Gemmatimonadaceae bacterium, assembly GCA_014379355.1. Classification (GTDB taxonomy): domain Bacteria; phylum Gemmatimonadota; class Gemmatimonadetes; order Gemmatimonadales; family Gemmatimonadaceae; genus JACMLX01. The sequence goes on along the minus strand of JACMLX010000151.1, from coordinate 1,800 downwards.
GATCACGGTGCGGCATCGCAGACCTCGTGTGGGGTTTCCGCAAGAACCGTGTCGGACGTAGAAGCGCGGTGACTGCTGCGTGCCGGGCGTGTCACGGTCCGGCGAGCAGCGTGCAACGATGAATCCCGCGGCTGCTTGTGCGCGTTGTCTCGGTGGTGAGGATTTCTGCATCCACCACTCAACTCGTCGAGGAGTCTCATGTTGTCGTCACGTCGCTGGACCGTCGTTCGCACACTGGTGGCAGCGCTGCTGCTGCTGCCCGGCATTGCGTCGGCACAGGCCCGGTCGGTCGTCGGTACCTACAACACCACGATCACCAGCCCGCAGGGCGCGGTGAAGGCAGTGATCGTACTCAAGGGCGGCCCAGGTGCGTTCACGGGCACGCTGGCCGCCGAGGGATTTCCGGAGATTCCGGTGAGCAACGTCGTCCCGTCCGACACCGGTGTGACTCTCATGGGTGACTCGCCCGATGGCGGGGTGAACGTCAGCATGAAGTTCGCTGGCGGCGACAAGGTGTCCGGCAAGGTGGTATACCAGGGGATGGAGATGGTGCTCGATGGCACCTTCTCGCCGTCGGGTAGCGCACCGGCAGCAGCATCGGCATCCGGCACGGCCGTGGCGAGTGCGGCCGGGACATATGAGCTGAAGAGCACCGAATCACTGATGGGCATGAGCGAATTTCCGGTCACGTGTGTCGTCACGATGGCCGCAAATGGCGCATATGCCGGGACGTGCGGCAATGACCAGGGTGGCGCGGCCATTGCGGCGCTGACGGTGGCCGGCAACGTGGTGACCATGACGGGAGACTCGCCGGCCGGTCCCTTCAAGGCCGTCTTCACGATCGATGGCCGCGCAGCCGCCGGCACGCTGACACTCGGGGCCGAGACGGCGAAGATGAAGGGAACGTTCGCGCCGAAGTGAGCTGTGGTTTCGAGTGGGCCGCCGGTGACACCGCGGCGGCCTTGCATTATGACTGACCAGTCAGTATTGTAAAGAGTCCCGGGCGATCCGGGACTTTTCTCGGAGTAGTTCATGACTGACGAGTCAGTCACAATGTCTGAGGTCGCTGCCAAGGCCGATCCGCGAACCCGGCGTCCCGCCGAGGAGCGCGAAGCGCAGATCATCGAAGCCGCGTTCACGGCCTTCGCCGCCAACGGCCTCGACGAAACACGCCTCGAGGATATCGCGCGCCTCGCCGGCGTCGCCAAAGGGACCATCTACCTCTACTTCCCGAACAAGGAAGCGCTCTTCCGCGAGATGATCACGCGCACGGTAGTCGTGCGCCTCGATGCGCTCGAAAATGCGCCGCGGACGGGTGACGCACACGCGGACTTCGATCGCATCGTCCGCACCTACTGGCAGTACGTCACCGAACCGAAGTTCCCCGTGCTGCATCGCCTCGTCTCGAGTGTGCTGCCGCGACTGCCAGAGCTGCAACAGTTCTTCTCGGAACGGGTGTCGCTGCGCTGGCAACGCCTGCTGCAGGGATGCATCGACGCGTGTGTCGCCGAGGGCGTGTTCGGCGCCGAGCAGGCACCGGAGTCCGCGCGCATGCTCCACGCGCTGATGATGCAGCACGCGCTCATGCGCGCGAACCCCACCATCTGCAACGCCATTCATCTGCAGGACGCCGACGCCGTCATGGATCGCGTCCTCTCGTTCTTCCACGCCGCGATGCGACCGGCTGGCAATTCCTCAGCACATCTCCATGGTCACGCGACTCAGTCCCGCACTTCGTAGCGCCGCGACGCTGCTGGCCCTCGGGGCTGCGCCGCTTTGCGCGCAGTCCGTGTCGCCGCC
>JACMLX010000150.1 GCA_014379355.1 Gemmatimonadaceae bacterium | reverse complement strand
GGCGACGCCGCGCGTGTCCTGCCGTCCCACGATCAGGTGCCGCGAATCCGGTGCCCACTTGATCTGCGGGCGACGCGGACGCATCGGCGTCTGCAAGCGCTCCTGCGGGCCGGGCTCGCCGAGGCCATAGCTCCAGTTGGCCGCGCCATCGGTCGTCAGTCGCACGGAATCCGTCGTCACGCCGCGGGCCCGCACATACACATCGGAGTTGCGCACGTACGCTTCCCACTTGCGGTCGGGGCTGAGCACGTACGGCACTTCGCTCGGGATCGTGTCGGCCGCGAGGCACTTGTATGCGGCAATGTCGCACGTCAGGCGACGCTTGCCGAAACGGAACTCGATGTTGCGTGCATCATCACCGTCCTTCGCAAAGCGGAAGGTGCGGAACGGCAGCTTGGTCGGATCGATGCTCGTGTCGGCCGCGGTGCTGATGGCCGCAGCCAGCTTCGCATTGTCGAACAGCAATTCGCGGGCACCGCGCACCGGATCGACGAGCACGAATTCGGCGCCCTGGCGAACCTTGTTGCGATACCAGAATCGCGAACCGTCCTTAAACCATTGCGCGGCAACTTCGTCGCCGGTCACGAGGCGCGTGCTGTTCCATGTCAGCAGTTGCTCGGCCCGATCGTAACGCACGGCCGGCGGCGTCGGTGCGGCGACGGCGCCTTGTGCCACAAGACGGAACGCGGTCGCGACACACAGGGTCGCGACGAGGGCGGACGGACGCACATGCATACGCGTGACCTTGAAACGGGGAGAGACAGCGAGTGACGAGTACCGCACGGTGTAACAGGAAATGTTACGCGCGGATACTCGTGTCCGCTGCCCCCGGTCGGCTGTCGGTGTCGGACACCTTCGTCGGGGCGCAGGCGTATACGACGTGGGGCGGACTCCGTCATGCAGCGCCGCGGGACCAACGCTCACCACGCGCGAGGCGTACTCCCCACCGCGGGGGGGCCAGACCGCCGCCGTACCTCGCCCGGACGTGCCGCGATGCTCTTCGCGCACGCCGCTTTCTCCGATCGACGACACCTGATGCCATACACCCTGCTGGCGCGCCGACTGCGCCGATATCTCCTGCCGCTCGCCGCACTGATCGTCCTGCCGTCGTTGATGCGCGCACAGGTTGGTGCCACCACCGACATCATCACCGGTGTCGTGAGGACACCGGCTGGTGTGCCGGTCGAGAATGCCCAGGTCGAGGCGCAGTCCACCGAAACGCAGGTCACGCGTCGCCAGCGCACGAATGCGCAGGGCAAATACACGATCCTGTTTCCCGATGGTGGCGGGACCTATCGTGTCACGGTGCGCTACATCGGATTCCAGCCCACCACGCTGACGCTCACGCGCAACGGCGACGATGATCGCATCGTGCGCAACATCACGCTCGGCCAGAGCACGGCGCAGACACTGGCGCGTGTCGAAGTGCGTGGCACGCAGCGTCGGCAGCCGCAGGGTGGTCCCGGCGGTCCGCCGACGCCGGGAGCGTCGGAGCGTGTGGTCGATGGTGGTCAGGCCGCGCGCCTGCCCGTCGATGCGTCCGATCCGTCCGCGATCGCGTCGCTGGCACCGGGTGTCGTGCTCACCAGTGCCGACACGTCGGGTGGCGGCAGCGCGGCGAACTTCAGCGTCGCCGGACAATCATCACAGAGCAACAACGTCACGCTCGACGGCCTCTCGTTCGCGGCCGGATTCGTGCCGCAGGATGCGATCCGCGGCACGCGCGTGACGACCAACACGTACGACGTCGCGCGCGGTCAGTTCTCCGGCGGCCAGGTGTCGCAGACCACCCGCAGCGGGACGAACGTCATTCAGGGCTCGCTCTCATACACCGGCCGCTATCGCGACCTCACGGTGGAGCAGGGCGGAACGACGGGCGCCTTCGGTGGCGCCTACAACCAGAATCAGTTCGGCGCCGGCATCGGGTTTCCGATCATCAAGGATCGATTGTTCTTCTTCGGCGCCTTGCAGGGCCGACGCAAGGCGGACCTGCTGCCGTCCTTGCTCGCTGCCGACGATGCGACCCGCTCCCGTCTCGGCGCGTCGCCGGATTCCGTTGCGCGCTTCCTCTCGCTCGTCAACGGCTATGGTGTGGCCGGTGCCGGCGGCGTGATCGACGACAATCGCAACGCCGACAACGTGACGGCGCTCGGTCGCATGGATTTCTCGGTCACCGACGCGCACACGCTCACGCTGCGCGGTGACTGGCGCCTCGTCGACCAGACGCCGACGCGCGTCGGATCGCTGGCGCTGCCGCAGACCGGCGGCACCACCGAAAATCGTGGCGGCGGCGGATCCGTCGTGCTGTCATCGCGTTTCGGCACCGCGGTCGTGAACGAATTGCGGGCAGGCCTGCAGATCGACAATCGCACCGGCACACCGTTCATCACGCTGCCACTCGGTCGCGTGCAGGTGCTGAGTGACCTGAGCGATGGCACACAAGGCCTGAGCACCCTGCAGTTCGGCGGCAGCACGTCGCTGCTCTCGCAGAGCGACAACACGGTCTTCGAGGCCACGAATGAAACGTCGCTGCTGCTCGACGAAGGCAAGCATCGCGTGAAGGTCGGTGGTCTCATCAACCAGACCGGCTACACGCAGGATCAGGCGTTCAATCGCTTCGGCACGTTCACGTTCAATTCGCTGGCCGACTTCGAGGCGAACCGTCCCGCCACCTACCAGCGCACGCTGGCGTCACCGGAGCGGACCGGGCATACCACCAACTCGGGCATCTACATCGGTGACACCTGGCGCCCGCGCGATGGCTTGCAGCTCGTGCTCGGCGGACGATTCGAGGCGTCGTCGTTCAGTGGTGCACCGGGACGCAATCTCGCCGTCGATTCCGCATTCGGTCGCAAGACGGACCTCATTCCGAACGATGCGGCGTTCCTGCCGCGCGTCGGGTTCAGCTGGTCGCCCGTGCAGCCGGCGAATGCGAACGGCGGCAATCCGTTCGGCAACGGCGCGCTGCGCATCAGCGGTGGCATCGGCCGTTTCCGTGACGCACCGAATACGCAGCTCTTCTCGGGCGCACAGACCGCCACCGGTCTCGCGACGGGTGAACAGGCGATCTTCTGCGTCGGCGCCGGCGTGCCGGTCCCCGACTGGAACGGCTACTTCGCCAACTCGGCCTCGATCCCGACGCAGTGCGAGGCCGGCGGACCGCCAGCGCAGCTGACCACCGCGCGCAACGTGACCACGTTCGCGAGTGACTACGCGAATCCGCGCGCGTGGCGTGCGTCGATCGGTGCCAACAAGCGCATCTTCGGCCGCATGAGCCTCAATGTCGACTTCAGCACCGCACGCGGCGAGGCGCAGACCGGCTACCGTGACCTGAACCTCAACACGACGCCGCAGTTCACGCTCGCGTCGGAAGGCAACCGTCCGATCTTCGTGCCGGCGTCGTCGATCATCACGACGACTGGTGCCGTTCCGACGCAGCTGTCGCGCGTCGATCAGCGATTCGGATCGGTGTACGACGTGAACTCGTTGAACAAGTCGAAGCAGTGGCAGGGCACCGTGTCGCTCGGTGGATTCACCAGTCGTGGCGCGATCATCAACACCAGCTACACGTACGCCGATGCGCAGGCGCAGGGTGGCGTTGGTTTCGGCGGCGCCGGAGGCGGATTCGGTTCGGCCACGACGGCAGGCAACCCGAACGATCGCGAGTGGGCGCAGAGCAGCTTCAACCGCAAGCACAACATCATCGCGACGGTCACCCATCCGCTGACGTCGAGCTTCGAGATCACCGCCATCGGTCGCTTCACGTCGGGATCGGCATTCACGCCACTGGTGAGCGCCGACATCAATGGTGATGGCGCGCGCAACGACCGCGCGTTCATCTTCGACCCGGCCACGGCAGGCGATGCTGAACTCGTCGCCGGCATGACGAAGCTGCTGTCGACGTCGGGCAACGCGGCGCGCACCTGCCTGCAGGCGCAGATCGGCACGTTGTCGGCACGCAATTCGTGCTTCGGTCCGTGGCAGCCCAGTTTCGATCTGCAGCTCAACTGGCGCCCGACGGCATTCAAGCTCGATCGTCGACTCACCTTCTCGCTCGTGACGGCGAACCTGATCGGCGGCATCGACCAGGCGCTCCACGGCAGCAACAACCTGCGCGGCTGGGGGTCGTTCACGCAGCCGGATAACACGCTGCTGTACGTGCGCGGCTTCGATCCCGCGACGAACCGCTACAGGTATGAAGTCAACGAACGTTTCGGCGCGGTGCGCGGCAACCAGACGGGCATCCGCCTGCCATTTCAGGTCGGCTTCAACATCCGGTACACACTCGGGCCCGACCAGACGCGCGACCGTCTGCGCGCCGTCTTCGGTGCACCGGCGGGTGGTCGCCTGACCGGCGAGGGCATCGCGAACGGTGTCGGTCGGTTCTTCCCGAACGTGCCGCGTCAGATCATCGAGGCGCGGGATTCCATCGGCCTCACCGACGTCGAAGTCGGCAAGCTGCAGCTGCTCGCCGATTCGATCCAGGTGCAGGTCGATACGCTGACCGCGCAGGCCCGTGCGGTGGTCGAGAAGGAAGGCGGCAATCCCGATCCAGCGGTGCTGTTCGGTGTGAAGCTTCGTCCGTTCTTCGAGAAGGGCACGCGGCTCCGCACCGCCGGCGTCGATGGCGCCAAGGCGATCCTCACCGCCGAGCAATGGACCCGCGTCCCGGAGCGCATCAAGACGCCGCAAGGCTTCGGCGGTCCCGGTGGTGGTGGACCCGGCGGCGGACGGCCGCCAGGCTTCTAGGTTTTTATCGAGCGGTCTGGAATGCGGCGCGGTCTCCGGATCGCGCCGTATTCGTTTCTGAGCGGATCGGGATACTCCGCTTCCGTCGACAGCTCCAGCCGCTTTTCGGTGAGGAGCTCACGGAGTGCGTCGCTTGCATCGTTCATTTCGGTGCGGAACATCGCTGACTTTTTGTTGGGATAGGACGGGGAGGCCGGCGAGTGCGTCGCTCGCGACGTTCGGCGCAGCACGCAACATCGCTGACATTTTTTTGGAACTGCAGTTCACAAAAAAAGCCATCGGCGCGCGATGGGGAGAGCGTCGCGAATGGAGCACTCCGTGCGCTCCGTGTGCTCCTCACCCAAAGGCACTTTCGAGAAACGAAGATGCCGGCGCACGACGCACTCCACGGCCTCTCACCCTATCCACCCACCGCACTTGCGAGCAAAAGAGTACTAAACCGGCGTGAACCCTTCGTCGAGTGCGGACCGGACGCTGGCCGTCAGCTCGGTCCAGGTCCACGGCTTGGGCAGCACGGGCACGCTCGGGTCGAGCGCGACGGTGTCGCTCGACATGCGATCGGTGTAGCCGCTGGTGAAGAGGAAGGGCATGGTGAATCCCTCCTCGCGCAAAGACGCATACAGCTCGCGCCCACCCATGCGTGGCATCACGACATCACTGACGACGAGTGCGATTTCCTTGCCGCGTTCGCGCAGCACCGTGAGCGCCTCGGCGCCATCGGACGCCTGCAGCACGCGATAGCCGTGTTTCTCGAGGATGCGGCGACCGGCGCGACGCACCATCTCCTCGTCCTCGACGAGCAGGATGGTCTCGGTGGCCCCTTCGCGAATCAGCAGCGACGACCGCGGCGTGGCGTTCGGCACCGTCACTTCCGCGAGCGGCAGTCCGATCGTCACCGTTGTGCCACTGCCAAGGACACTGCGCACGCTGATCGTGCCTTCGTGCTGCTGCACGAGACCATAGATCATGGCCATGCCGAGTCCTGTGCCTTCGCCGGGCGCCTTGGTGGTGAAGAACGGCTCGAAGAGATGTGCGAGCACTTCGTCGTCCATGCCGCGACCCGTGTCCTCGACCGTCACCGTCACCATCGGGCCGATGCTCCCGTCTGGCAATTCCATGGCGGGCTCGAACGCCCCGCGCATCGTCAGCACGCCGCCGGCCGTCATCGCATCGCGCGCATTGGTGGCGAGGTTGAGCAACATGTGCTGCACCGCGCCAGGGTCGGCGAGGATGCCTGGCAGCTCAGGCGCCGCATCCGTCTGTACACTGATGTTCGATGGCAGCAATCGCGTCAGCAACGCCTGTGTCTCGGCGAGCACCACTTCGAGTGAGACCGGACGTCGCTCGAGTGACTCCCGACGACTGAATGCGAGCAGCTTCTTCACCATCTCGCTGCCGCGCGTCGCCGCCTGGATCATCTGGCCGACTTCGTCGCGCAGTTCTTCCATCTCCGGCGGGAGCGATTCGAGCACCAGGTCCGCGTTCGCCAGGACGACGGTGAGCAGGTTGTTGAAGTCGTGTGCCATGCCGCCGGTGAGCAGGCCGATCGCCTCCATCTTCTGCGCCTGCCGAAGCTGCGCCTCCATCTGCTGCGACTCGGTCACGTCGCGGATGGTGACCAGATGCCGACCCGGCGTGATGTGGGCCGATGCCGCCACATCGAGCACGCGCACGGAATCGCCCACGACCAGCCGTCCCTCACCGCGCCACTGCCCATCGAGCATCAGCTTCTGCCATGCATCAGCCGCCGACGTCGTGCGCCCACCGGCGCTGAAGAATTGTGCGAAGTCCATCGCGGTCACACCCGGTTCGTTGCGCCCGAGCAGCCGGCGTGCGGCGGGATTGCTCGAGATCACCTTACCGCGCGCATCCGCGATCACCATCGCGTCCAGCGACGCCGAGAAGATCGAGCGAAAGCTCGTATCGTGCCGTCGCTCCGTGACGCCATCGGTGTCGGCGATGGACATCGCCGCGACGTGGACCACCGCGCCGCCGCCCACGTCGGCCGGGATGCCCGTCACGCGCAGTTCCCAGCGTTGCGGCCGATCCACCTGCACCGCGAATTCGAGGCTGAAGGCGCGCTGCACATCGTCGAGGACTGCGTGAATTCCGGCGAGTGCCAGTGCGGTGGCATCGGCATCCAGCGTCGCGAGGCTGCCGAGGATCTCCGCAATCGGTCGCTCGAACATCATCCCGGCAGCGGCCGTCCGATTCGTGGCCACCACCATTCCGGTGCGATCCAGCAGCACCCCGGGTCCAGTCAGGGCGTCCAGCACCCCGCCCAGGAGCGCCGCCAGCGGAGGCATCGCTCGGCTTGTCATCCGCACAAGGTAGTGCCCCTCACTCATCCGCCGCCGCGGACCGTCCGATACTCGGAATGGAGTTCCGGCCGGCAGGCGACTGCTCCGGCACACCGGATGATCCTCCGTCGTGAAATGACATGCTGCCGAAGGTCCTGACCCGTCTCACGAACAAGACGCCTGCCGCGCCTGCTGCCGTCAACCATGCCTCGAAGCCGACAGCGTCGGGCAGCGTCGGGCCGGTGGCAACCGGTGCGACGCGGGCAGACGCGGGAGGCACGTCAGCGATCGGGCACAGTGCCGTCGTGCAGCCGATCGGCAACATCCTCACCGAGCCGTCGATCCATGAGGAGGTGGAGGCCGGTTCGGACGTGCGGCGCTCGCTCCGCACGTCGCTCGAAAAACTGGAAGCGAGCCTCGATCCAGTCGAGCGACGTGGCGACGCGCTGGCCTTCTTCGAACGCATCTCCAAGAGCGGCGAAAAAACGGTCAGGCAGCCGCCGGCAGCCGCCCAGCGCGCCCTCGACCTGCTGCGCCGTGATGTTGCGATCTCCGATCTGGTCAAGCTCGTCGAGCAGGACCCGGTCCTCGCTCAGTCACTGCTCCGCTTCGCGAATTCGGCCGCCAACAGCACGGGTGCGCGCAGCACGTCACTGGCGGAAAGCATCCGGCGCGTCGGCACGCAGGGCCTGCGCAGTGTGATCCTCAGCAGCATGGTGGAAGGGACCCTCTGCCGCACCGGCAGTCAGTACGACAGCATGGTTCGTCAGGTCTGGGAGCACATGGTCCGGACCGCGCCGATCGCCCGTGTGCTGGCGCCCGCGTTCGGTGTCGTACCGGACGAAGCGTTCACCCTCGCGCTCCTGCACGATGTCGGCAAGCTCGTGTTGTTCGACCGGCTCGGCACCCTTCGCGCCGAGCTGCGTCGCGAGGTCAAGTTGACCCCGCAGCTCATGCCGCGCCTCCTTGGCGAGCTGCATGAGGTGCTGGGCGGCGCCGCAGCACTTCGCTGGGGCCTCGGGAGAGCTGCTGTCGCGGTAGTGTCGTCACATCATCGGCGCAGTGACCCTCTCGAGCCCAGTCTGGCTGCCGAGTGTGTGTTCATCGCCGAACGACTCGACCTGGCGATGGCACGCGGCGAATCGGCCAACCTCGTGCGCTGGTTCGACGAAGGACGCCTGCAGGCGAGTTACGACGCCGTTGCTCCCCTGGTTGAACGCATCATGGCTCCGGATTCGGGCGGAACCGGTTTTCACTTCTGAAAATGCGCATGAGGCTGCGACCTCAGCATCACAGGCGTGAACTTTGAGAAAATCGAATGAATCTCGTTATCCTTTGAAATTGTGCATGGCTTTCGGGAACGCTACCCTCTGAGAGTCGGCCGCTGAACGGTCGCCGACCGCCCGGCCAGGGCAGGCGTCCCGTGCGATCGAGGGTTCCATGCACCCGATTCAGTCGGCCCAGCATTCGACGGATCACCGCGCGGTCGCAGAAAGTGTCACGATGCGCAGCCATGGCGAGCCCGGCACACGAGTGCTGGAAGCGGCGTCCCTGACGGTGGCCACCTTGTTCGCCGATCCAACGCGAGATGACATCGCGCTCGCCGTTCGACAGTTCCTCGCCAGCGCCGGCGCCGCCCTCGACCTGCACGCCCTGCCGTCGTCACTTGCACGTGGCGGCACGGTGGGACGCATCGGTATCCCGCACGACGCGGCCGTGATCGTCGAACAGCAGCGTGCCGTGATCGGCGCGTCATTCGGCGCTGATCCGCTGGCGCCCGTGCCGCGCCTGTGGCGTGGCCTGCAGCGCCGCGCCGATGTGCTGATCGACATGCGTCGGTCGCTGACCTTGCCGGGCAGCGATGCGAAGCGCGCGGGCAACGAGCGTGACGTATTGCTCGTGTCACAGCGAATCCTCGAACGGACGCTCCGACAGGCGCGCAGCGATGCGCCGACTGCCGATGAGTGGACGCGGGCGCGCGAATCGGCCGAGATCGTGTATCGACTCGCGGCGGCGGAACAGCGCACGGTGATGCTCGTGCTGCCGATCGGTCGCGGCACCGGCGCGCAGCAGAGTTTCGCCGACGCGCTCGAGCGACAGGCTCGCGTGCACCGGCAGCCGGCTCCGCGCATCGTCAAGGCCGGTCTGCTGTCTGCGCTGCTGAGCGGCGACAGCGCGAGTGCGCGATGGCTCGCGGCATCGGTGATGCAAATGGACGAACTGAGTGCGCTGGCCACCGAGGCGATCGGCGACACGGGTCCGTGGCCCGTCGTGAGCGTCGGTCGAGGCGCCACGTTCTATGACATGCCCATGGCCGCGTCCGACGCGCACGACCCTGTGCCACTGCTGCTCGTGATCGTGCACATGCTGCAGCGCTGTGGTCGGGCTGCCGGTGCACGCGCCCTGATGGATTCATTGCTCGTGACACGCACCGCCGAAGAACGCATGCGTGAGGAACTGGGAAGCCAGCTCCCGGTTCCGACGGATGCCTTCCTGCGCGGCGTGCTGGCGAACTGGGGACGCACGCCGTCAGGTGCCGCACTCGTCGATCGGGCCCTGACCGAGCGCGCCCTCGTCGACATCGCGCGCACCCCGATCGGATTGATCGGTGAACCGCTGCGGAATTCGTCGCTGGACGCGTGGAATGCCGATCGTCCGGAGCGGCGCTCGCGATCCCGCTCGGCGCTCAGCGCGTAGCCGTCGTCTCAGCCGAAGACCTTCGTGCGCGCCGCGCGCGCGATGGCCGTGACCGCAGGGTGTTGAATGCGCCGTTCTGCCGAGATCGCGTAGAACTGCTGTTTCAGTTCCGGCAGTCGGCCCACGATCTGGACGGCGTGCTGCTGCATGATCTCGTCCTCGAGTATCGAGGGCGATGCGAACAGGCCGTAGCCGTTCTGGCCGAACACCTTCATCAGCGCGCTGTCGGCATATTCTCCGGTCACGAGCGGCACCACGTCCTGCTGCTGGAACCAGCTGTCGAGCGCGCGACGCGTCGTGGTCGCCGGCAGCGGCAGGAGGAACGGCGCAGCGTGCAGCGACGCCGGAAATCGCGGCGCGTATTGTGACGACAGTGCGGCGGTGCCGAAGATCGTCGTACCGCATTCGCCGAGCAGGTGATTGAAGGCACGGACGTGTGCGGCCGGTGTCACCGGGGCATCGGTGATCAGCAGGTCGAGCGCGTGCACCGACAAGGCGGCCACGAGACGCTCGGGCGTGTCCTCGTTGCAGCTCAGCATGATGCCGTCGGGAATGCTCAACGCCGGTTCGATGAGCCGATATGCGATCATTTTCGGCACCACGTCGGCGATGCCGACGAGAAAGCGACGCGGTCGGTCGGTGGCTTCTCCCGACATGGCCTGCGTGAGTTCGTCGCTGAGCGAAAAGATATCATCGGCGTAGCGCAGCGCCGTCTGGCCGGCGTCCGTCAGCTGCAGCCGTCGCGTCGTGCGTGAGAAGAGCGGCTGCCCGAATTGCTGCTCGAGTGACTTGATCTGTGTGCTGATCGTGGGTTCCGTCAGCCCGAGTTCGGCCGCAGCGCGCGCCAGTGTGCCCGAGCGCGCCACGGTGCGGAACAGGTGCAGGTGGTGAAAGTTGATCTGCGTCATGCCCCGAGCGTGGTGGCGGGAATGCCGTCGACGTGCACGCGCGTGAGAGGACCACCGAAGCGCCAGTGCAGCCGCGCCAGCAGCACCACCGAGACGGCGGCGAGACCCGCCACCAATCCCCACCACAATCCCGCCGGGCCGAGATCGACACGGAACGCGAGCCACAACCCAAGCGGAAGTCCGACAGCCCAGAATCCGAGAATGTTCGCGACCATCGCCGCGCGCGTATCGGCCGCGCCACGCAGGGCACCGCCGGCCACGGCCTGCAACCCATCGAAGAGCTGGAAGACACCGGCCAGCGGAATCAGCGTTGCTGCGAGCGCGATCACGCCGGGCTCGGACACATACGCGCTGGCCAGCAGCCGCGGCACCGCAAGGAAGATGATCGTCGTCAGCGTGGATGCGACCATCCCTGCGATCAGTGCCGCAATCGCAGCGCGACGGGCGGCGCTCGCATCACCGCGACCGATCGCCTGACCCACCAGCACTGCGGCGGCAGCCCCGATACCGAGTGGCATCATGAAGGTGAAGCTGGCGAGATTGATCGCGACCTGATGCGCGGCGAGTGTGCTGGTGGCCTGCATGCCCATCAGCAGCGCGACGGCATTGAACACGCCCACCTCGAGCAGGTATTGCACGCCGACCGGTGCCCCGATGCGCAACATGCGCACCAGCGGCGCCAGGTCGAACAGCCGCGGATCGCGTTCACGCAGCAACGGCATCAGCACGTCGCGGCCCATCCAGAGCAGCAACAGCGGCAGCGATGTGCGCCCGATGACACTCGCGATCGCCGATCCGTTCACGCCGAGCGCCGGCGCGCCGAGATGTCCCGTGATGAGCAACCAGTTGCAGGCGGCATTGAGCACATTCGCGTACAGCACGGCGAGCAGGATCGGGCGCAGGCGTTCCATGGCCTGCAAAGTCTGGCGCAGCACCACGAACGCGAGTGCGCCGGGCAGGCCGAGGATCGAGATGTGCACGATGCGTGCGGCAACCGGCACGATCTCCGCCGGCTGATGGAGGGCACGCATGATCGGTTCCGTGGGCCACAGCACCAGTGCCAATGGCACGCACAGTGCTGCCGCGAGCACGAGGCCGCGTTGCAGCGCGCGCCGGACGCTCGGCTGATCATGCGCACCCACGGCCTGGCTCACCAGTGCATCGAAGCCGACCAGCGTGCCCATGCCGACGACCACCACGGTGAAGTAGTAGATGAGCGCCAACGACACCGCGGCCAGCGCCGTTGCCGAGAGATGGCCGACGAACAGCGTGTCGACGACATGCATGCTCATCATGCCCATCTCGACGGCCATCACCGGCAGCGCAAGCTGGATCAGCGCGCGCATGTCGGCGGTGGTCGGCCATACGAGTACCGGCGCGCGGGTCGGCGACGCGTGGGAGGGCATCTGGCGGGGCATGGTCGCTAAACTGTAATGAGTTCGCCGCGCTTTTCCTGATTCCGTATCGCGATGCCACCACGCCCGCCATCCATCACCGCCACCTCGCTGCTTGGCCTCGTGACCGGGCCGGTGAGTGCGCGGCGCTGGTGGTTGCGTGCACTGGTGAAGGTGACCGGCGGCGGACTCGGTGTGCTGCTCGTGATCGCCGCGGTGATCGCCTATCTCGTTTCGTTGCGACCCGATGTGACCGGCGCGCGCCGACTCGCGCGCAGTGAACTGCTCGTGCTGCTCGAGCCGACCGAAAAGGTGCAAGCGGCCGCGTGGGCACGACGCCGCGAATGGTGGGACGGATTTCGCGAGACGTACGGTATTCTCGCGCTCACCGATCGGCGGGTGCTGTTCGTCGGCATCCCCCCGCGCGAGCTGGTGACGCCAGAGCGGGGACCGCAACAGTTCGTGATCATGCAACTGGCCCGCGACGCGACGCTGCGTGCGCGACGCTCACGTGTCGACCTCGGTACCGTGGCGGGCGTGACCATCGAGAACGAACGGGACCGCCTTGCGTTCGCATCGAATGACGGGGCGGGCGTGGACAGTGTGCTGGCCGATGTGACACGGGGCCGCCGTTCCGATGCGGCATCGGTGGAACTCGCGCTCCGCACGCGGGAGTATGAGCAGGGTGTGTCGGAACAGGCGGTGTGGCATGTGGTGGCCGCCGGCGACGCACTGGGGTCGATTGCGACCCGCTATGGCACGACCGAGGCGCAGCTGGCTGCGCTGAACCGGTTGACGAGCACCACGATCAAGATCGGCCAGCGCCTGCTGGTGAAGCAGGCGCACCGGTAACGAGCGGCAGGCGCACGCCCTGCGGCGTTATCTTGCGCGACTGCCGTCGGACACGTCGTCCGGCGCTGACTCAGGAACCGATGCATCATCCGTGGATGTGGACGGCCTTCGCCGTCGTCGTGACAGCGATGATGGCGCTGGACCTTGGCGTGTTTCATCGCACGGCGCACGCAGTGCGCCCGCGCGAAGCGATGGCGTGGAGTGCGGTGTGGGTGACGCTCGCCGCCGCTTTCGCTGGCGCGCTGTGGCGGCTCGACGGGCAACAGGTCGCGATCGAATTCGCGGCCGGCTACATCGTCGAGCAGGCGCTCAGCGTCGACAACCTGTTCGTCTTCCTGCTGCTCTTCGGATACTTCAAGGTGCCCGACGCACTGCAGCATCGGGTGCTGTTCTGGGGCATCTTCGGGGCGCTCGTGCTGCGCGCCGTCATGATCGGAGCTGGCGCGGTGCTGCTCGGTCGGTTTCACTGGATCATCTACGTGTTCGGCGCCTTCCTCATCTTCACCGGCATCAGGATGCTGGTGCAGAACGACGATGAAATGGAGCCGGAGCGCAACCCGATACTGAAGCTGGTGCGCCGCTTGATCCCGGTCACCGATCACTTCGAAGGCGACCGATTCTTCATCAGGGCGCCGTGGGGTCCGGATCGCGTGATGCGGACGGTCGCCACCCCGCTGTTCGTGGTGCTCGTGCTGGTCGAAACGACGGACGTCGTCTTCGCCGTGGATTCCGTGCCGGCGGTCTTCGGTGTCACGCGGGATCCGTTCATCGTGTACACGTCGAACGTATTCGCGATCCTCGGCCTGCGGTCGATGTACTTCATGCTGGCGGCCGTGGTGCACCGGTTCTGGATGCTCAAGCCGGCGCTGTCGCTCGTGCTCATGTTCGTCGGCGGCAAGATGCTGGCGGAATCGTTCTATCACGTTCCGACCGCGCTGTCGCTGCTGGTGATCGTCTCGATCCTGGTCGGCGCCATCGTGCTGTCCCTCGCGTTTCCGCGCGACGACCCGGCGCCGGTCGAACCGTCACCACCGTCGCCGCCG